>NZ_AYWP01000002.1:320000-457384 GCF_000502435.1 Mesorhizobium sp. LNHC232B00 | reverse complement strand
GGCGTTCCCTGGAACACCCCTTGTGTCTCTCGAATCATGCATGATCGGGCTGACGGGTGACCCGGGTCATGACCGGATCACCCGTTGCGGCGGAAGCCCGTACACCCCTTGGCATAAGCCCGTGGATGAGCAAGGAGCTCCGACCGCATCTTCCACAGCCCGAACGGTTGCTAGGGTTCGACCCCGCACCAGCAAGGAAGGGATCAGAAGATGACACAAATTGCACTGCATGTCGGCATCGATGTGGCCAAGGATCGGCTGGACGTGGCCATTTTGGAAACAGGGGAGTTGTTCGCGGTCGACAATGACGAAGCCGGTCATGCGGCATTGGTCGAGCGGCTGTCGGGCTGCGAGCTTGATGCCATTGGCCTTGAGGCGAGCGGTGGCTATGAACGGGCTGTGCTCAAGGCACTGTGGCAAAAAGGCCTGCCGGTGCGTCGCATCAATCCCCACAGGCTGCGCCAGTTCGCACGGGCGGCCGGCGTCAACGCCAAGAACGATCGCCTCGATGCACGTGTGATCGCACGCTTCCTGGCAACGCTGCCGGTGCGTCCGGTGGAGTTTGATCCAAGTCTGGAGTTGGTGATCGAACTGGTCACCGTGCGGCGCCAACTCCATGCCGAACTCAGCCGTGTCAACAACCAACTCGAACACGTGCGCGATGCCGCTCTCAAGCGCCTGGCCAAGCGGCGAGCGAGCCGGCTCCGTGCCGACATCCTGCTGCTCGACAAAAGCATCGCCCAGGCCATTGCGGCTGATCCCGCCATGGCTCACCGCAACAGCTTGCTGCGTTCCACGCCCAGCGTCGGCCCGGTCTTGAGTGCCACACTGATCGCACTGCTGCCTGAACTCGGTCGCTTGTCCAACCGGCGGATCGCCGCCCTGGTCGGGCTCGCTCCCTTCGACCACGATAGCGGCAAGCTCAAAGGCAAGCGATGTATCTGGGGTGGTCGAGAGCCGGTCCGCAACGTCCTCTACATGGCAGCGCTCAGCGCCGGAGTGCATAATCCCGTCTTCGCCGCTTTCCGCCAGCGCCTGCGGGCCAAGGGCAAGGTGGCAAAGGTCGCCATCGTTGCTGTCATGCGCAAGCTGATCACAACCCTCAATGCCATGATCCGGGACGACAAACCTTGGGATCCGGCTTCGGTCTGAGGCACGGTTGCTCATCCGNACAACCCTCAATGCCATGATCCGGGACGACAAACCTTGGGATCCGGCTTCGGTCTGAGGCACGGTTGCTCATCCGACCTCGCTTCGCGAGGCCACCTTCTCCCGCAGGCAGGGGGAGAAGGCAAAAGGGCGGCCCCTAAAGCCGCCCCAGCCTTTCCACCAGCAGCGCGAAAAACTCGTCATGGTCGATGTCGCGCATCACCATGGCGTTCTTTTCCCGATTGGTGACGCCCCACCAGTCGATGACGGTCATGCCCATGGTCAGCTCCGAAACGGTTTCCACGCTGACGTTGCAGTTGCGGCCCTTGAACAGGTCCGGCTTCAGCAGATAGGCGATGACGCAGGGATCGTGCAGCGGGCCGCCGTCGGTGCCGTATTTCTCCTCGTCGAAGCGTTCGAAGAATTCCAGCATCTCGGCGGCGGCAATGCCGACCTTGGTGCCGAGTTTGCGGAAGGCCTGCGTGCGCTTGGCTGTGGTCAGCGCCTTGTGGGTGACGTCGAGCGGCATCATCACGATCGGAATGCCGGACTTGAACACCAGGTCGGCCGCCTGCGGATCGACGTAGATGTTGAATTCGGCCGTCGGGGTGACGTTGCCGCCTTCGAAAAAGCCGCCGCCCATCAGCACGATTTCCTTGATGCGCGGCGCGATCCGCGGTTCGCGGATCAGCGCCAGCGCGATGTTGGTGAGCGGTCCGAGCGCGCAGAGCGTGATGGTGCCACTGTCTTCCTTCATCAGCGTCTCGACGATGAAGTCGACGGCATACTGCTCCTGCAGCTTCATCGCCGGTTCGGGCAATTGCGGCCCATTGAGGCCGGTCTTGCCGTGCACTGCCTCGGCGGTGACCAGTTCGCGCGCCAGCGGACGGATGGCGCCGGCATAGACCTTGATGTCGGGCCGGCCGGCCAATTCGCAGACCTTGCGGGCATTCTTTTCGGTAAGCTTCAGCGGCACGTTGCCGGCGACGGCGGATATGCCGACGATCTCCAGTTCGGGGCTGCCAAGCGCCAGCAGAATGGCGACGGCATCGTCCTGGCCGGGGTCGGTGTCGATGATGATCTTGCGTGGTTGCGGCATTTCAATTCCTTGTTTGGCTGGCCGTGAGCTCACCGGGTCGATCACGCGCCCGAAGGACGCCGAAACGTCTGCAAACTGCCGAACCGCTCGACCGGGAACGATCCCGACCCCAGCGCTTCTCCTTGCATCCGCGCGTCGTTTCAAGCGCCATGTCGATTATTCCTGTGAGTCCAAGGCCTGGTCTTTTTGGGCGGGTCTTTTGACGGCTTGAACTTGGTCGTGGGGCGGACCATATCAAGGGCAACGGGAAAAATGCCATCTGGGTTTTTCCACTTTATGTCGCTCTTCAGAGGACAGTGTAACATGAGCCGAATGACGCCTTTCTCCAGCCCGCTTCTCCTGGGTTTCGACGCCATGGAAAAGACGCTGGAACGTCTGGCGAAATCCGGCGACAGCTACCCTCCCTACAACATCGAACGGCTCAGCGGTGCCGACGGCAAGGCCGAAAGGCTGCGCATCACGCTCGCCGTCGCCGGTTTCGCCGAAAGCGATCTCGATGTGACAACGGAGGAAAACCAGTTGGTCGTGCGCGGCCGTCAAACCGACGACACCGAGCGCGAATTCCTCCATCGCGGCATTGCCGCGCGCCAGTTCCAGCGCTGCTTCGTGCTGGCCGACGGCATGCGGGTTATCGCGGCGGAATTGAAGAACGGCCTTTTGTCGATCGACCTCGATCGGCCGGAGTCCGAACGGCTGGTACGGAAAATAAACATATCGGTGAAAGACTGATCTTTACCGATGGCTCTCATGCGGGATGGCCTATGCCCCTGAAAAGGGCGGCGTCCTCGCGCCAAGGAGGCTTGAAATGACCAGAACTGAAAACATCACCATGACGAATGGCGAATTCGCCCATCTCGGCGAGGGCTCCGTCGCTTATCTGCGCAAGGTCTCGAGCGATGAACTGCTCGGCCGCTTCCCCAACATCGGTGAAATCGCGCCCGGCATGGAATTGTGGGCCCTGTTTGCCGCCAATGGCCAGCCGATCCTGCTTTCCGACGCGCGTGACCGCGCGCTGGCCGGCGCCATGGAAAACGACCTGACCACCGTCGCCATCCATTAAGGCAATTCCAGGAAAAGTGTTGGCGTTTTTCCCGGGAAAAACGCATGGCGTTTTCCTTTGGGAATTGCGTCAAGACAAAATCGGCGGACTGGCCGGCTGAAACGAAAAGGGCCGCTCACCCGCGGCCCTTGCATATCCGTTCAAAAAAACATCAGGCAGCGTGCGAGGCCTGCGTATCCGACAAAAGCGCATGGATCGCCGTGGCATCGCGCGTACCCCTGACCTTGGCCACGGTGTCGGCGTCGCGCAGCACCCGGGCAATGCGCGACAGCGCCTTCAGGTGATCGGCGCCCGCCCCTTCCGGCGCCAGCAGCAGAAACACCAGATCGACAGGCTGGTCGTCCAGCGATTCGAAATCGACGGGCGTCTCCAGCCGGGCAAAAACACCGGCAATACGCTTCACGCCGGCCAGCTTGCCGTGCGGAATGGCGATGCCATTGCCGACGCCGGTCGAGCCCAGCCGCTCACGCTGCAGGATGGTGTCGAACACCTCCCGTTCCGGAATGCCCGAAATCGCCGCGGCACGCTCGGACAGCAACTGCAGAAGCTGCTTCTTGGAGTTCGCCTTCAACGCCGGCAAAATCGCCGGAACGCTGATAAGATCGCTCAGACCCATGCTTGAAAATCCCTTGTTCGCCTGCCGTCACCAGTCCCCACCCCTCGTGCGGCCGGCTTTTATCCCAGTGCGACCCTTGTCGTCACGCCTGTGAGACCTTGGTCGTGGACGGGTCGATCCAGCCGATATTTCCATCGGGCCGGCGATAGACGATGTTGAGATGGTCGGTTCCAGCGTTACGGAAGACGAAGACCGGGCTGTCCTTGGTGTCGAGTTCGATGACCGCAGACGCCACCGACATGGTCTTCAGCGTCATGGTCGATTCGGCGATGATGGCGGGCGCAAAATCCTCCGACATCTCCTCTTCGTCATCGGCAAGCGGCGCCATTACCGTATAGGCGATGTCGGTCAACTCACCGTTGCCGCCGCCTGAATTGTGCGATTTCAGCCGACGCTTGTAGCGCCGAAGCCGGGTCTCCAGCCGGTCCGCCGCCGTCTCGAAGGCAAGCGTCGGATCCTGGGCATCGCCTGTGGCCTGCAGCGAAGCGCCCGAATCCAGCCGGATCATGCAATCCGCCGAATAGCGCGAGCCCGATTTGATGACCGTGACATGTCCGGCGAAGCCGCGATCGAAATATTTCCCGATTGCTTCGCCGACACGATCGTTGATGCGTGTACGGAACGCATCGCCGATATCCATGTGTTTTCCCGATATGCGCAGATTCATCTGAAAACTGACCTTCCTTGCTCAGGCTTCAAACTGGCCGGAGTTTATACTCGTGGTCCGTGCGCACAAGCTTTGCGGCGTCACTCGCGCCGATTTAAATCCAAACTTTCCGGTTGATCACAAGCCGCCTTCTTGACCATCCCGAGGTCATTGTCGTGACGGACCATCCGCTAGCGGGCATCGAGCCCGTCTCATGCGGGCGGGCTTCTAGCCACTTCACCGCGGCTTGTCAATGAAGCTCGAAGGCTGTGGAAAATCGGGAGCGTCTGGAGCAGTTCGTCCTTTCGCGGAAAGGCCGAACCGCTTCATCTCTTTGCCTTCACGCAATTCCCTCGGGAATTGCCTCTAGCGCCCTGCGCTGGCCAATGCCCGTTTCTCGCGCCGGCGCTGCACGGAGGATGGAATATTCATGCCTTCCCGGTATTTGGCGACCGTTCGCCGGGCAATATCGACGCCGCTTTCCCTGAGCATGTCGACGATCGCATCGTCCGACAGCACATCGACGGGTTTCTCCTCGTCGATCAGCTGCTTGATGCGGTCACGCACGGCTTCCGAGGAATGCGCGTCGCCGCCGCCCGATGCCGCGATCGAAGCGGTGAAGAAATAGCGCAGCTCGAACACACCGCGCGGGGTCAGCATGTATTTGTTCGCGGTGACCCGGCTCACGGTCGATTCGTGCATGCCGATGGCATCGGCCACCGTGCGCAGGTTGAGCGGCTTCAGGTGGCGCACGCCATGGACCAGGAAGGCATCCTGCTGGCGGACGATCTCCGAGGCCACTTTGAGGATCGTCTTTGCCCGCTGGTCGAGGCTGCGCGTCAGCCAGTTGGCGTTTTGCAGGCATTCGGCCAGGAAATCCTTTTCCGCCTGGTTCTTGGCGTGCGGAGAGACCTGGGCGAAATAGATATGGTCGACCAGCACGCGCGGCAGCGTTTCGGCATTGAGTTCGACGGTCCAGCTGCCGTCATTGGCCGCGCGCACCTCGACATCGGCGACGATGGCGTCGCTGGCGCCGCCCGAAAACGCCATGCCCGGCCGCGGATCGAGAGCCCGGATCTCGGCCAGCATGTCGAGCAGGTCTTCTTCGTCGACGCCGCAGATGCGCTTCAGCGCGTGGAAATCGCGCCGCGCCAGCAGTTCGAGATTGGCAACCAGGGCCTTCATCGCCGGATCGAGCCGGTTACGCACGGCAAGCTGCAGCGACAGGCATTCGGCAAGATCGCGCGCGAACAGCCCCACCGGCTCGAACGTCTGGCACACGGCCAGCACCTTGCCCACGGCCGCGGCGTCAGTACCCAGCCGCGTGGCGATCTCGGCGAGATCGACCCTGACATAGCCGGTTTCGTCGAGACCATCGGCGAGTTCCCTGGCGATCAGCCGCGCAGCGGGATCGACGAAGGCGAGCGCGATCTGCTCGCCGACATGGTCGCGCAGCGTGATGGCGCTCGCCGCCATGTCGCCGGCATCGAGCCCCTCGGACGAGGAGCCGCCGCCATTGCCCGAAGCTGATTTCCATTGCGCCGTCAGGTCAGGCCCGAGCCGCTCGCTGGTGCCCGGATCGTCGGGAAACAGGTTTTCCAGGGACGTATCGAGCTTGTCCGAGATCGCCTCGGCGCTCCAGCCCGCCTCGTTCTCGAACCAGTCGCCTTCGGCGGCCGCTTGCGGCTCCGCCTCGGCTTTCTGCGCCAGGTCGCCCACGGCATCGTCCTGCGGCTCGGCGCGCTCCAGGAGAGGGTTGCGCTCGATCTCCTCGTCGATGAAATGTTCGAGTTCGACATGGGTGAACTGCAGCAGCCGAATCGACTGCATCAGCTGCGGCGTCATCACCAGCGACTGCGATTGTCGGAGCTGTAGTTTGGCCGCCAACGCCATGGTTCGGTTTCAAACGCCTCGTCTACGCATCCGGACATCCGGAAAAGAATTTTCGCGGCCGGCCATAGAAACTGGCCCGGCTTTTGCTTGTCAAGGCAAAGGCTAGCAAAACCCGCTTACCGGAGCGTTATCCCGGAGCAAAATCGCGGAAAAACGGGCCGCAACGCGCAAAAAATCGTGTCAGGAAACAAATTTCACGCTCAGAGCGATTCCAGAAAAAGTTTGAGACGGCCTTCCCGGGGAAGGCGCCCGGCGCTTTCCCCAGGGAATTGCGTCACGACAAAAGGCTGAGCGGCTTGGCGTTTCCGTGAACCGGTGAACCGCTTACAGCGTAAAACCCTCACCGAGATAAAGCCGCCGCACGTCGGGGTTTGCCACCACTTCGTCGGCCCGGCCATGGGTCAGCACCTGGCCGGCGTGGATGATGTAGGCGCGGTCGATCAGGCCGAGCGTCTCACGCACATTGTGGTCGGTGATCAACACGCCGATGCCGCGCGCCGTCAGATGGCGCACCAGCTGCTGGATGTCGGCAACGGCGATCGGATCGATACCGGCAAAGGGCTCGTCGAGCAGCATGTAGGCCGGGCGCGTCGCCAGAGCGCGCGCGATTTCCAGGCGCCGCCGCTCGCCGCCCGACAGCGACATGGATGGCGCCTTGCGCAGATGGCTGATGTGGAACTCCTCGAGCAGTTCGTCCAGGTTGCGCTCGCGCACCTTGCGGTCCTTCTCGACCACTTCCAGCACGGCGCGGATATTCTGCTCGACGTTGAGGCCACGGAAAATTGACGCTTCCTGGGGCAGGTAGCCGATGCCGAGGCGAGCGCGGCGGTACATCGGCATCGAGGTGACGTCGAAGCCGTCGATCTCGATCGTGCCTTCATCGACCGGCACCAAGCCGGTGACCATGTAGAAGCAGGTGGTCTTGCCGGCGCCGTTGGGGCCGAGCAGCCCCACCGCCTCGCCGGCACGCACGCCAAGCGTGACGCCACTGACAACCTTGCGGCCCTTGTAGCTCTTGGTCAGACCCTTGGCGATCAAGGTCCCCTTGAACTTCGCCTTGTCGACGTTGATCGTGGCCGGAGCCGAAAGCTTAGCTGCGGCTCGTCCCGGAAGACGTGCCGTCAGCGACGACAGGCTGGCCATCAGGGGTTCGTCGCTCCCGATTTCGGCGGCGGCGTGATCGACATCACGACGCGCTTCCCGGCGCATGGATCGACTTGGGCAAGCCCGGTTTTCATCTGCACGACCAGTTTGCAGCCGACCAGGACGTTGTCGTTTTGCGAGAGCACCACCTTCTGACCCGAAAGCACCAGAACCTGGCTCTTCATGTCGAAGCTGCCTTGATCGGCGGTCGCGACCTGCGCATCCGACTTGATGTAAACCTTGTCGGAAATCTCCAGGTGATCGATGTTGGCAGAGCCGGTCATCGCCGCGCCCGCGGCTTCCGTGCCCTTGGCGGCGGCGTTGGCATCCTTGACGTAATAGACCGTCATCTTGCCGGCCTTCATCAGCGTCGGCCCCTGGACGACGCTGACATTGCCCGTGAAGATGGCGACACTGTCGGCCTGGCGGACTTCCAGCTTGTCGCTTTCGATCTGGATCGGCTTGTCGCCGGACAGTTTCAGGCCTGATTGGGTGGTCGACTGCGCCAACGACGGTGCCAAGCCCAGCAGGAGCAGCGCTGACGTTGCGGCCACCAGCCGTGTCGAACTATTGAGCCACATTCGCTTCTTCGCCCTTTGCCTCAGCCGCCTTCAGAGCGGCGGGATCGATGTTGACGCGCACTTTGTTCTCGAACACCAGGATCTTGCCATTGTCCTGGACCGACATCGAATCCGCCGTGATCTGCGACCCGCCACGGCTGACATCGACGGGATCGTCCGTCTTCATAGTGCCTTTGCCCATGTCGAGGAAGACCGATTTGAACTTGGCTTGCAAGCCGTCTGTCGTGGTGATCGTGACATCGCTGTTCAGTTTCATCGTATTGCCATCGCGATCGTAGGTGCCGTGCGAGGCTTTGACCGCCGCGACATTGTCGGACGCGATCGGCACCTTGGCGTCTATGCCCTCAAGCTCGATGATGCCTTGCGTGCTGACGTCCTGTATCGCCCGCAGGGCCGTCATCGAATAAGGTTGCTTCAGCTTGGTGAACCCGTTGAGCTTGGGATTGGCCATCACCAGCTTGCCATTCGAAAAGGCGGTACCTTCCGCCTGTACGGCGACGGAAACGGGTGCGGCGAGATAGGAATAGACCGGGAAGGCGACGGCGATCAGGGCCGCGGCCAAGGGCAGGGCGAATTTGAGCACCCGCACGCGGCGCGAATGACGCTGGGCACGGTCGAACGCGTCGCCCCGCGTCTGGTCATCCGCCGGGGGCGCCAACTCCGCCTCGGGACTGGTCGGCTCAATCGGTCGCGCTAACATGACTGCTTTCTTCTAAAACCCTGCCCCCACGGAGCACCGCCTATAGGTGGTACGCCAGCGCTCTCAAGCAAGCACAAGCCCACGAAAACCGCAAAAATGTGACAGCTGTCGTTGTACAAACGAAAACGAGGTCAGCACAACAGCCGCTGCTTCATAGCAGAAATGGACGTCCTTGCGTCGTTTTTTCATGACTGGCGCCCCTCGGCTCATCTTGCGTGCGTTGCGCGGGCCGTCCACAAAACCGACAGCATGGGAATCGACGTGCGGGATTGCCGCGCCGTAAAAGGACGGAACTGCTTCCCGATGGGGACATCATGGTCTAAAAGCGTCTCTTCCCGCCGACTGTGAGGCTGACCATGGCACTAAGAGCCGACGACCTGATCGACCGCCGCCGTTTGCGGCGTAAGCTGACATTCTGGCGTGTCGCGGCTATCGGCATCGTGGCCCTCGGGGTGATTGCGCTGTCGTCCTGGTTTTATGGCGACGATTTCGGCGGCGCGACGGTCGACCATATCGCCAAGGTCAGGATCGAGGGCACCATCACCGAGGATGACGAACTGATCAAGCGGCTGGAAACCATCCGCCAGTCGTCGAAGGTGAAGGGCGTGATCCTAGCGATCGATTCGCCCGGCGGCACCACCGTCGGCGGTGAATCGATCTATGAGGAGGTGCGCAAGCTGGCCGCCGACAAGCCTGTCGTGGCCGAGGTCGGCACGCTCGCCGCTTCGGCGGGCTACATGATCGCCAGTGCCGCCGATCACATCGTCGCCCGCAAGACCTCGATCGTCGGCTCGATCGGCGTGCTGATCCAGTATCCTGACGTCAGCGGCATGATGGACAAGCTCGGCGTCAAGTTGGAAGAGGTGAAATCCTCGCCGCTGAAGGCCTCGCCCTCGCCCTTCAAGCCGACCAATGACGATGAGCGCGCCATGGTCCGCAAGCTTATCCTCGACAGCTACGACTGGTTCGTCGGCATCGTTGCCGAGCGCCGCAAGATGACCCATGAGCAAGCGCTGGCGCTGGCCGATGGTTCGATCTTCACCGGCCGCCAGGGCGTCGCCAACGGACTGATCGACGCCGTCGGCGGCGAGACCGTGGCGATCGACTGGCTGGCGACCAAGGGGGTTGATGCCAAACTCAAGGTGGTCGAGTGGAAGGAGACAGAACGGCGCGGCGGCTTCCTGTGGTCAAAAGCCATGGTGAAAACGGTCGGCAGCGCGCTCGGCCTGCCCGATTCCGGCGGCGACATCATCCATGAACTTGGCGCCGACCGCTTGTTTCTTGACGGTCTCGTTTCCGTCTGGCACCCTTGAGCGCCGTTTGGGACAGCCGAAAAAGCAAATAAAATCATCCTCATAATTTTGACCGCAGTACTTTCACGGGGACCCGTCTGATGATCAAGTCCGAACTTGTGCAGATTATTGCCACGCGCAATCCGCATCTTTTCCTGCGCGACGTCGAAAACATCGTCGGCGCGATCTTCGATGAGATCACCGACGCGCTTGCCGAAGGCAACCGGGTCGAGCTGCGGGGCTTCGGTGCGTTTTCGGTGAAAAACCGCCCTGCCCGCACCGGCCGCAATCCGCGCACCGGCGAATCCGTCGAGGTCGAGGAGAAGTGGGTGCCGTTCTTCAAGACCGGCAAGGAACTGCGCGAAAGGCTGAACGGCGGCAAGTAGGCGCCGCGTCAGCGCCAGCTTCCGACGGAAAACACAATGCTCAATCGTTTCATGCTCATCGTGGTCTTCGTGCCTCTCGCGATCATCCTGATCGCGCTCGCCGTCGCCAACCGCGAACTCGTCGCCTTCACGCTGGACCCGTTCAACCCAGGCAATCCAAAGCTGACGCTGAGCTTGCCTCTGTTCATTTTCCTGTTTGCGGCTCTCGCCATCGGCATGATCGTCGGCAGCCTGGCAACATGGGTCAAGCAGGGCCGCTACCGCAAGCTGGCGCGCCAGCGCGGCGTCGAGGCCGAAAACCTGCGCCAGGCGGTCAGCCGCGCGCCGGCGGCACCGCAGGCGCCTGTCCAAGGGGCAGCATTGCCCAAGCCGACCGCTTGAACCGCCGCTCGCCGTCTTTCGTTCAACGGAGCCTTTCATGCTGACCATTTCGGCCGCCGAGGTCGACCGTGCGCTGACCTTTCCTGGATTGGTCGAGACATTGCGCACGGCGTTTCGCGAGGGCGCGGTGCAGCCGGTCAGGCATCATCACGCGGTCGAGCGGCCGGACGGCGCGGCCTCGACCTTGCTGCTGATGCCGGCATGGACCGATTTCAACGCCGCCGGCACCTCCGCCGGCGGTCACATCGGCGTCAAGATCGTCACCGTCTCGCCCGACAACAATGCCGTCGGCAAGCCCGCTGTGATGGGGCTCTATCTCTTGCTCGAAGGCGCCACCGGCGAACCGGAAGCCTTGATCGACGGCCAGCGGCTGACCCAGTGGCGCACGGCCTGTGCTTCGGCGTTGGCGGCGTCCTACCTCGCCCGCGACGATGCCGCGCGGCTGCTCGTGGTCGGCGCCGGAGCGCTGTCGCCCTTCCTCGCCAAGGCCCATTCGGCGGTACGGCCGATAAACACCATCCGCATCTGGAACCGCACGCCGGCCAACGCAGAGAAAGTCGCGGCCGATCTGCGCGCCGAAGGCTTCGCGGCCAGCGCCGCGATCGATCTCGATGCCGAACTCGGGCAGGCCGATATTATCTCCTCGGCGACAATCACCACCACGCCGCTCATCAAGGGCGCACTGCTCAAGCCCGGAACCCATGTCGACCTGGTCGGCGGCTTCACGCCGGCGATGCGCGAAAGCGACGACGACGCGATCGTGCGTTCCCGCGTCTATGTCGATACCCGCGCCGGCGCCACCAAGGAGGCCGGCGACATCGTCCAGCCACTGGCCTCGGGCGTGCTGAAGCCGGAAGCCATAGTCGCCGACCTGCACGAACTGGCGCGCGGCCAGAAGAAGGGCCGCGAAAGCGCCGGCGAAATCACGCTGTTCAAATCGGTTGGCGCCGCGCTCGAGGATCTTGCCGCCGGCATTGCCGTCTACGAGGCGCTGAAGGGCTAGCTTGACGCCGGCACTGCCAGTTTGGCGCCCATCGCCCCGGCGATCAGCGCGAAATCGGCCGCGCTGATCGAGAACAGGCCAAAGCGCAGCTGATACCCCCAATTCGATTTGCCGACGGTGAAGTCCAGCCCGTCGAGCAAGAGCTTGATCGGCGTTTCCTCGGCCGCCACCCAGTCGACATCGCGGCGGAACGGCGTGAAGCCGCCGCCCATCTCGCCTTGGTAGGGTTCCCCTTCCCGCACCGTGCCGATCGCCGTGAACGACTGCAGGCCATCTTTCTCGCCCAGGACAGTGGTCGGCGAATAGTAGACGACGCCGTCGCCGGGCCTGACGCGGCGCAGGGGTGCCGCCTTGCCGTGGTTGACCTGCATGAAGCCGCCCTCGCGGCCGCGCCGGACATGTTGCGCCGAGGCCACCGCGATCCAGTGCGCGCTCATTTTTGTTCTCCATTGGTCTGTTCCCCGTCGGACAGCCAATAGACGCGCAGGCGATGATTGTCGGGATCGAGCGCGACGAATGTGCGGCCGAAATCCATGTCCGTCGGCGCCTGCAGGATATTCAGTCCACGCCCAGCCCAGTCGGCATGGGCGGCATCGACCGCGTCACGCGTATCGAGCGCAAAGACGATCTCGGCGCCGCCACCGGCCGCGTCCGCCGCCGGCTCCACCGTATGCCGCGACCAGAGGCCGAGCTTGAAGCCGTTGTCGAGCACGAACAGCACGAAGGTGGGCGCGCTCTCCACCGGCTCGCGCCCTAGCAGCGCACTATAGAAGGCGCCGCTCCGCAGCGGCTGGTCGACATAGAGGATAATGAAATTGGGGGTTGCCATATCTGTTCTCCAGGGCCGAGCGTTTCGATATGTGCCCTGTATAGGATGACATACTGTCAGATTCTGGCAGCAGCGTTCATGGACCACGCGGTTGGTCGAGCGTGGCTCGCCATTCCTTGAGCAGCGCCTGCCGGCGGCGCGGGTAGCGCATGTCGGTTGCCTTCAGCTCGGCAATACGGTCGGCGCGAAAATGGCGGAAATCCTGCCGCATCTCGCACCACGCCACCACCACCCGCACCTTGTCGAAGAAGCCGAGCGCAAACGGCCAGACCACGCGCTCGGAAGCGGCGCCACCGGCGTCGCGATAGAGGAAGCCGAGCTTGCGTTCGTTGCGGATGGCCTGCCGCACGATGCCGAGATCGATGCCCTCGATGATTGCTGCGGGTGGCCCGACAAGCAGCGTCGAGGCATCGAGGCCCTCGCGCAGATCGTCCGGCAGCACGGCGGCGATCTTGGCCAGCGCATTGGCGGCCGCGGCCGAGAGACGCCGGTCCGGTTGCTTCGCGACCCATCGCGAGCCGAGCACGATGGCCTCGATCTCCTCGTCGCTGAACATCAGCGGCGGCAGCATGAAACCGGGCTTGAGCACGTAGCCGACCCCCGCCTCGCCCTCGATCGGCGCCCCCTGCCCCTGCAGCGTGGCGATGTCGCGGTAGAGCGTGCGGATCGAAATCCCGAGCTCGGCGGCCAACAGCTGACCGCTCACCGGCCGGCGATGCCGGCGCAGGCACTGGATGAGGTCGAGGAGGCGTTCGGAGCGGGACATGATGCTGCAATCCGGTGCTGCCGGACGATAGGGCTACCGCGCTTTCGACGGCAAGCGATTTGACCTGGAACACCTTCGGCATCCCCCCGTTATCCGGCAATGACGGAGATGCGCGGATTCCTGTTGTTCTGGTGTACCCTGACCGCCACCATCGCGGCGCTCAGCCTTGGACCGTCCTTCGCCCATGTCCTGGAATCGGTCCCTCGACTGACCAAATGGTCGCCATCCCTCTGGCGCGAAACCACCGTTTTCAACGGCCAATTCCTGCTGTTCGCGGTCATCGGCGCTCCCCTGGACGTGGCTGCGATTGCCTGTCCGGGACTTCTGGCATGGCTGCTACGTGCCGATCGTCCGGCCTTCTGGTTCGTGCTGGCCGCCGCCGTGCTTTATGCCGTCTCCCTGGCGATGTGGTCCGTTCTGGTCAAACCGGCGAATGACGTTCTGGCGACATGGGTGCCCGGACCTATACCGGAGAACTTCGGCGCCATCCGGCTGCGTTGGGAAACGGGTCATATGGTCGTCACCGGCATCAAGGCCGCCGGCTTCGTATCGCTGGTTGTCGGCCTGCTTTCGATCAGGCACGGCTGACCGGTTGGAGCCGTCGGCGATCGCCGTTTGTTGCGCACAGGGGTGAAGCTGTGGCAGAAGCGGGCCGAACCGCCGGAGATGCTGCTTCTTGAAGTCTTTTCGCGACAAACGCCGCGACGGCCGCCCGCACCAGCCGACGAAAAGTGGGGGCGCACAGCCGCGCCCGCCGGAGAACCGGCCGGCGGTCAAGGCAGACGCCAGGCCGCGCGACCAACACATCGTGAAACCGGACAACCAGCCCGAGCCGAAATCCGCGCCGCGCGTCCTTGCCCGCCGCGATGGCGCCCTGCCCGCCGAGCAGCTTCCCGTGATCCTCGAAGTGGCGCCGAATGCCGATTATGCGCTGCTCGACAGCGGTACAGGCCAAAAACTTGAGCAGTACGGCCCCTACCGGATCGTGCGGCCGGAGGGGCAGGCGATCTGGCAAAAGGCCTTGCCGGCGAAGGACTGGGAGCGTGCCGACGCCGTCTTCACCGGCGACACCGACGAAGAGGGCATTGGCCGCTGGCGTTTTCCGAAGACGCCGCTCGGCGAGACCTGGCCGATGAAGCATGACGGCATCGACTATCTCGGCCGTTTCACCTCGTTTCGCCATGTCGGCGTCTTTCCCGAGCAGGCCTCGCACTGGGACCACATGGCCGTGCTGATCACGGCGGCCAAGCGTCCGGTCAAGGTGCTGAACCTGTTCGGCTACACGGGTCTTGCCTCGCTGGTGGCGGCCCGCGCCGGCGCCGAGGTCACCCATGTCGACGCCTCGAAGAAAGCCATCGGCTGGGCTCGTGAAAACCAGGAAATGGCCGGGCTTGGCGGCAAGCCGATCCGCTGGATCGTCGACGATGCGGTGAAGTTCGCCGAGCGTGAGGAACGCCGCGGCAGCCGCTATGACATCGTGCTCTTCGATCCGCCGGCCTATGGACGCGGCCCTAGGGGCGAGGTCTGGCAATTGTTCGAGGATTTGCCGGCGCTCACCGATCTCTGCCGCTCGATCCTGACCCCAAAGCCGCTTGCCGTTGTGCTGACCGCCTATTCCATCCGCGCCTCGTTCTTCGCCATCCATGCCTTGATGCGCGATACGTTTGCCGGCATGGGCGGCAAGGTCGAGTCGGGCGAGTTGATCATCCGCGAAAAGTCCGCCGGCCGGGCACTTTCGACCTCACTGTTTTCGCGCTGGGTGGCCTGAATGCCCCGGAGTCCTGAATGAACGAACGGCACGCCGGCGCACCCGGGCAGGTTAAGGAAGTCACCAGCCTCGCCAATCCGCTGGTCAAGGACATCAAGGCGCTCGCCTTGAAGAAGTTCCGCGACCAGCAGAACGCCTTCATGGCCGAAGGACTGAAGCTGGTCATCGATGCACTCGACTTGGGCTGGCAGATCCGGACGCTTGTGTTCGCCAAGGCCGGACGCGGCAACCCCGCGGTGGAAAAGGTCGCGGCGCGCACGGTTGCCGCCGGCGGCACGGTGCTCGAAGTGTCGGAAAAGGTGCTTGTCGCCATCACCCGCCGCGACAATCCGCAAATGGTGGTCGGCGTCTTCTCGCAGAAATTCCTGGCCCTGAAAGATGTCCACGCCAACAATGGCGACGTCTGGGTGGCGCTCGACCGGGTGCGCGATCCCGGCAATCTCGGTACCGTCATCCGCACCGTCGACGCCGTCGGCGCCAAGGGTGTCATCCTGGTCGGCGACACCACCGATCCGTTTTCCGTGGAGACGGTGCGCGCCACCATGGGTTCGATCTTCGCCGTACCCGTCGCCAAGGCGACGACCGAGGCTTTCCTCTCCTGGCGCGGCGGCTTTTCAGGCCTCGTCGCCGGCACCCATCTCAAAGGCGCCGTCGACTACCGCTCGGTCGACTTTTCCCGCGGGCCGGTACTCCTGATGATGGGCAACGAGCAGCAGGGCCTGCCCGAAAGCCTGGCGGCGAGTTGCGACAGGCTGCTCAGGATTCCCCAGGCTGGCCGCGCCGATTCGCTCAATCTCGCCGTCGCCACCGGCATCATGCTGTTCGAGATCCGGCGCGGCGCGCTGAAGCTCGAACCCGTCACCGACCAGCAGTGAAGGTTGCCTGCCCATGAGATCATGGTCCCCCTATGCACTGCTCGCCGTCATCGCCATAGCGCTCGACCAGTGGATAAAACACCTGGTCGAGACCGGCCTGCCGTTTCAGGAAAAGCTCGATCTCTTGCCGTTCCTGGCGCTGTTTCGCACCTACAACACCGGCATCGCTTTCTCGATGTTCTCCTCCCTCGGCGATACCGGCCTCGTGGTCATCGCCGTGTTGGTCGTCGCTTTCGTGCTCTATCTCGCCACGCACACGCCATCGGGCCATGTCATCGCCCGCACCGGCTTTGCCCTGATCATCGGCGGAGCGCTGGGCAATCTGATCGATCGCGCCGTCTACGGCCACGTCATCGATTACATCCTGTTTCACACCCCGGTCTGGTCCTTCGCCGTCTTCAACCTCGCCGACGCCTTCATTTCCGTGGGCGCGGCATTGGTCGTCTTCGACGAGCTCATCGGCTGGCGACGCGAGCCCAAATCTTCGAACGCCAAGCCTTCCAACGATTGACCGCGCGCGGCCATCGCCGCACAGTCCACACCGCCAAGCAAGCTCGCGGAGAAGAAGATGCCCGAAACCTTCAAAGCCATCCTCGTTTCGCGCGACGCCGACAAGAAGCAGTCGGTAGCCGTGACAAATCTCACCGACGCCGACCTGATGGACGGCGACGTCACCGTCGCGGTGGAAGCAACGACGGTGAATTACAAGGACGGACTGGCCATTACGGGCAAGGCGCCGGTGATCCGCCGCTGGCCGCTGGTGCCGGGCATCGATCTCTCCGGCACCGTCGTCTCGTCTTCCCATTCCGGCTGGCGCAAGGGAGACAAGGTGATCTTGAACGGCTGGGGTGTCGGCGAAACGCATTTCGGCGCTTATGCGGGGCGCGCCCGTGTCAACGGCGACTGGCTGGTTCCGCTGCCGGAAGGCATGAGCCCGCATGATGCGATGGCGGTCGGCACCGCCGGCTACACCGCCATGCTCTGCGTCATCGCGCTGGAGCGGCACGGCATCCTGCCCGATCGTGGCCCGGTGGTGGTCACGGGTGCCGCCGGTGGCGTCGGTTCCGTCGCGGTCTCCATCCTGTCCAGCCTCGGCTACCATGTCGTTGCCTCGACCGGCCGCAATGCCGAAAGCCCCTATCTGATCAACCTTGGCGCGGCCGAGGTGATCTCGCGCGACGAGCTCAACCAGCCCGCCAAGCCGCTGGCCAAGGAACGCTGGGCCGGCGGCATCGATGCGGTCGGCAGCCACACGCTGGCCAATGTGCTGTCGATGACCTCCTATGGCGGCGCGGTCGCCGCCTGCGGCCTGGCCGGCGGCATGGATCTGCCGTCGAGCGTGGCCCCCTTCATCCTGCGCGGCGTTTCCCTGCTCGGCATCGATTCGGTGATGGCGCCGAAGGCGGTGCGTCTCGAGGCCTGGCGACGCATCGGCGCCGATCTCGATCTGCAGAAACTCGCCAGCCTGTCCACGACCATCGGCTTCGACGGCATCATCGATGCCGCGCGCGACATCGTCGACGGCAAGATCCGCGGGCGCGTCGTCGTCGACATGTGACCTGCCTGACAGGCCTGCGGGCGGCCCGAATCGGCCAAATCCGGTGGCAAATCCGCCGCTGTCGCGACAAAAACGCCCTAACCGCTAAAATTCGAACGATCCCCCGCAATTTTCCATAATCTCTGTCTGGCAAGGGTTTCGCATGATCGCGGAATCCGGCAGCCAACAGGCGGATATTGGCGACGACGTCGATGCGCTTGCCGCGCCGTCGCCGGCGCGGCGGTTCATCGCCGCGCCACCGCTGGTGCCCGAGCAGCAATTGGCCGGCGGGGAAGGTCTGCCGCTCGTGACCTTCTTTGCCATCGTCGTGCTGGCGGGCCTCGCGCATCTGACTGGGGCCCCGATCTTCATCAGCCTCGCTCTGCTGGCAACCGGCCTCGCCGGCCTTGCCATGCACCTGCAAGCCAGGCGCAGCGTCCACCGCACCGCGGTGATGCTCGACGAGACCAGCGCCCGCAGCCGCGCCGAGATCGAGACGCTGGCCGACCGCATGTGGGAAATGCAGGAAAGCGAAGAGCGCTTTCGCGGTCTCATCGACGCACTTGGCGACCTCGTCATCCATCGCGACCGCGATGGCTACATCGTCTACGCCAACAAGGTGTTCGCCGACCTCGTCGAAACCGATCAGCGCGACCTTGCCGGCAAGACGCTGGCCGAACTCGGCATCGAAGTCGGCATCGTCCCCGATGCCGCCTTTTCCGATCATGAATGCCTGAGTTCCACCGATGTCGCCATCCGCACGCCGAGCGGCCCGCGCTGGTTCTCGTGGATCGAACTGTCGGTGCGCGACAAGGACAGCGGAGCGGCTTCGCATCGCGCGATCGCCCGCGACATCACCGCCCGCAAGCGCGCCGAATCCTCGCTGATCACCGCGCGCGAGCGGGCCGAATACGCAAGCCAGGCCAAATCGCGCTTCCTCGCCACCGTCAGCCATGAAATCCGCACGCCGATGAACGGCATCATGGGCATGGCCAGGCTGCTCGCCGACACCAGCCTGTCGCCGGAGCAGCAGACTTATGTCGGCGCAATCTCGACATCGGCCAGCGCCTTGCTCGCCCTGATCGAGGACCTGCTGGACTATTCCAAGATCGAGGCCGGGCGCTTCGATCCCGAGCCGCAGCCGATGTCGGTGCGCGAGATCGCCGACAACATCATCGAACTTCTGGCCGCGCGCGCCTTCGCCAAAGATATCGGCCTCGGCTGCCACGTCGAGCCGGATGTGCCGCAGATGATCACCGCCGATCCGGGCAGGGTCAGGCAGGTGCTGCTCAACCTCATCGGCAACGCCATCAAGTTCACCGACGGCGGCGGCGTGCTGGTCAGCGTCGCGCGCGCCCGTACCGAGACCACCGACCGCATCTGCTTCACCATCGCTGATACCGGCCCCGGCCTGCGCGACGAGGATATGGAGCGCATCTTCGAGGAGTTCGAGCAGGCCGACGGCACCTCGACGCGCACGCATGGCGGGGCCGGCCTGGGACTTGCCATCTCCAAGCGTCTGGTGGCTGCCATGGGCGGCACGATCTCGGTCTCCAGCCGGCTTGGTCAGGGATCGGAATTCGTCTTCGAAATCCCCGCCACGGCGGCCACCGAGGCGCCGCAGGGCCGGCTCGACGCGCTTGCCGGCAGACACGCTGTAATCCTGTCAAGGAACGCCGTCGAGGCCGATGCCATCGCCCGCACCATCCGCGCCAGTGGCGGCACGGCCGGCATCGCCACCACCGTGGCGCAGGCTGCGCCCTTCGCTCACGGCTGCGACGTGCTTCTGGTCGACGCGGCCATGGAAGAGAGCGATGGAAGGCTGCTCAAGCGGTTGCGCCAAAGCGGCTTCTCCGATTGCGAGGCCATCACGCTGATCGCACCGACCGACCGCGGCATGCTGGGCGAATTCCGCGCCAGCGGCTACACGACCTTCCTTGCCCGGCCGGTGCGCGGGGGAACACTTTTGCGTGTCCTGTTGAGCAGCCATGCGCCGGCACTTGCCCACCCGCAGCCGGAAAAGCGTCGGACACCGGCGCTGCGCGCCTCGAGTGACCGCCAGCAGGGCCTGTCGGTGCTGATCGCCGAGGACAACGACATCAATGCCATGCTGGCCCGTGCCACGCTGTTGAAGGCTGGGCACCGCGTTCAGGTGGTCGGCAATGGCAAGGCCGCCGTCGAGGCCGTCACCAGCGCCGGGCACAAGCACCGCTTCGACGTGGTACTGATGGACCTGCATATGCCGGTCATGGATGGGCTGGACGCCATTGCTGCGATCCGCCGCCATGAAGAGGAGACATCCGCGCCGCCCGTGCCGATCATGGTGCTGTCGGCCGATAGCCAGGAAAAGACCCGCCATGCCGTGCTTGCCCACGGCGCCAGCGGTTTCGTCACCAAGCCACTCGATCCCGACGCGCTGGTCAACGCCGTCGAGGGCCAGGTCGCCGCTTGAGCCGGTTTCTTCCAGCGCGCGGCTGATCCATTTGCCCAAAAGTGGGCCTCGGCTTCAGAAAAACGACATGCATGAAAACAAGGCCTGGAGCGCGTTGCCCGAACCCGCGCGGGCGCGCCGCGCCTCGAGTTTCCTCACCTAACGTAGCCGGTTGACCGTTTTCGCCAGCCGACGAAGTATTGCCCGCGACGTCGTATCACGGTACTGTCACAATCCTGTTGCACCTACACCGTATCCCCGTGCCAAGAGGGATGGCTCGAAGGAGAATCACTCGTGCATACAGTTATGCCGGAATGTGACACTCGGCCGAACGCCAGCAGCGCCTTGCTTGCCGGACGTAATGTCGATTCCGTCATAAAGGGCGCAGCACTCGGTCGAATCGGCAATCTCGAAGTGCGGCTGGCTCGCAACGAGGCCGAGATCGCGGCCGCGCAGGAAGTGCGTTACCGGGTGTTTTACGACGAGCTTGGCGCCAGGAAAGATCTGTTCCAGGCGCAGGATCGCCGTGACGCCGACCGGTTCGATCCGCTCTGCGATCATCTGCTTGTCTTCGACAATTCAATTTCCGGCCCCGAGCATCGCCGCATCGTCGGCACCTATCGCCTGCTGCGGCAAGAAATCGCGGCTGCCGCCGGAGGCTTCTATTCCGAAGGCGAATTCGAACTGACCAAGCTCATCGCCCGTCACCCTGGCCAACGTTTTCTCGAGCTCGGCCGTTCCTGCGTTTTGCCCGAATACCGCTCGAAGCGCACCATCGAGGCGCTCTGGCAAGGCATCTGGGCCTACATCAATCACTACGAAATCGGCGTGATGACCGGCTGCGCTTCCTTCCAGGGCACCGTGCCGGCGGCGCATGCCGAGGCGCTCACCTATCTCTCCCATCATTGCCGTACGAACTCGGCCTGGGACGTGCGCGCGGTGACCGGGCGCTATTGTTCCATGGACCTGATGCCGATCGAGGCGGTCAATGCCAAGGCAGCGATCGCGGCGATGCCGCCTTTGGTCAAAGGCTACCTCCGCGTCGGTGCTCGCATCGGCGACGGCTGCGTCATCGACCGCGAGTTCTCGACGGTCGACGTCTTCGTGGTGATGCCGGTCAAGGAGATCGGTGCCCGCTACGTCAACTACTATGGCGGGGAAGCCCAGCGCTTCGCCGCGTGAGGCACTAGGCAGTAGGCAAGAGGTCACGAGTCACGCTCCTCTCGCTACTCACTGCTAACTAGTCCCTACTGCCTCTCTTACGGAATATCCTCAGGCCGCCGGCCGGGCCGGCTCTTGTAGGACGGAAATGCCCAGCCGAAACGAAGCGCACCGCCACGCACCGCAAGCGCCACGGCGAAACCGGCCAAGCCTGAGACAAACTGCGGCAGTCCGGCGACGTCGCCCAGTGTGAAGATGGCGGCGCCCGCCAGAGCAGCCGTGACGTAGATCTCTGGCTTCAGCAGCACCGATGGCTCACCGGCCAGGAGATCGCGCAATATGCCGCCGAAGGTCGCGGTCAGCATGCCGGTGATGATGGAAACCACCGGCGAACCGGTGATAGCCAGGCCCTTTGCCGCGCCCATCACCGAAAAGGCGGCCAGCCCGATGGCATCGAGCCACAGCAGCAGTCTGTAGCGGGATTCGACGCGGTGCGCGGTGAAGAACACCAGGATCGCCACCACCGCGCAGATCAGCACATAATCGCGGTTTCCCACCCAGAACACAGGCACATTGAGGATGAGGTCGCGAAACGTGCCGCCGCCGATGCCGGTGACGCTGGCCAGGAACAGGAAACCGATGACGTCGAGCTGCTTGCGCGACGCAGCCAACGCCCCCGTCGCCGCAAAAACTGCAATGCCGGCATAGTCGAGAAGGGCGATGGGATGCATGGAAGGCCAGGTAGTAGGGGAGTAGGGGAGTAGGGGAGTAGGGGAGTATGTTTAGCACGAAGCCGCACCGTCGGTTGGACTCCCTTTTTTCCCTTTTTCCCTACTCCCCTACTCCCCTACTCCTACTGCCTTACTCCCCTACTCCCTTATCACGCATCCTTCTCAGCCTGCTCGTTGACCGGCCCCGGCTCGACCGGCGCCTCGGCGGCGACCTTCGGCCCGCCTTTGGCGACGCCGACCATGGCCGGCCGCAGCACGCGCTCGCCGATCGAATAGCCCGGCTGCACGACCTGAACCACCGTGTTGGCCGGGACATCGGGATTGGGCACTTCGAACATCGCCTGGTGGAAATTGGGATCGAACTTCTCGCCTTCCGGAGTCAATTTCTTGACCCCGTGCCGCTCCAGCGCCGACAGCATGGCGCGCTCGGTGAGGTCGACGCCTTCGATCAGCGCCTTGAAGCCGGCATCGCCCGACGCCTTGGCCTCGGCCGGAATGGCGTCCAGCGCGCGGCGCAGATTGTCCGACACCGACAGCATGTCGCGGGCGAAGTTCGCCACCGCATAGGTGCGCGCGTCGTGCACGTCGCGCGCGGTGCGGCGACGCAGGTTTTCCATCTCGGCCGCGACGCGCAGCGCGCGGTCCTTCAGCTCTTCATTTTCCTTCAGCAATCGCACAAGCGCTTCATAGTCGCCGTCGATGCTGCCTTCCGTGCGCTCGGCACTGGCCTCGGCCGCCTCGGCTTCGCTGGGCGCGCGTTCGTCTTTTGCCTGGTCGCTCATCGCCGTTTCCCGTCATTTCGAATGGTTTGGATTTTGTGCCCGATATCGAGGTTTGGCGCTCAAAAATCAAGAGGTAAGCGACTGTGAGGCCTTCGGCCGGGCCCAACGCGGCCGATGGCAATACTTCGATTTTAATTCAAACTTTACCGTACTTGCCGGCTGTCCTTGCCACAAGCGCGTGATGCGGGAACCATTCGCTTGCTGGAGGAGTTTCGGAGCCGACACAGGATTTTGAAATGATGACCCGCAACAAGGCTGAAAACGAAGAACGGCTCGCCACGGAGGTCAGGCGCCAAGTCGGTGCCAAGACGATGACGCGTTTTCTGCGCACCTTGCCGGCCTTCCGCATCGAAGCCGACATTCCCGACCGCTTCAAGGATTTGCTTGACCGCCTCGATCGGGTCGCCGGGAGCCCTTCAGGCAGCAGCGGGCGCCAGTAGCGACGCATCTGCGACGCTGGCCTCCAGCCGCGACGCTCACGAATTTGACTCCTCAAATGTCCACGGCCTTGCCGTTTCGGCATCGAAAAAAGGTTCAACTTGGTGTAACGCCACGGCACGGAATTGATCCATCGCGCGACGATTACGCACAGTAATTTCGCGTGATCTTTGTCTTGCGGTGGCGGAACGCGCCGCCTATGGTTCCTGATGAACATGATTTCCCCTGAGGCCGCGGCCAACAGCAAGCGCGCCTGGCTCAAAATTCTGGCGCGCTACAAGAAGCCCGACCGGCGGCGCAGCACACTTGAACTCGCCATCACCCTCATTCCGTTCGCCACGCTCTGGGCGCTCTCTTCGGCCGCCTATGCCTATGGCCATTGGTGGGGACTGATCCTCATCCTTCCCGCGGCCGGGTTCCTGGTGCGGATCTTCATGATCCAGCACGATTGCGGCCATGGCTCCTTCTTCGCCAACCGCTACGCCGACGACTGGATCGGCCGCGCGCTCGGCATTCTGACCTTGACGCCCTATGACTGCTGGCGGCGCGCCCACGCCGTGCATCATGCCAGCGCCGGCAATCTCGACGAGCGCGGCATGGGAGACATCAGGACGCTGACCGTTGCCGAATATCGGCAACTGTCATGGCGAGGCCGCCTGGCCTATCGTCTCTATCGCCATCCCCTCGTGATGTTCGGCCTGGGGCCGATCTGGCTGTTCATCTTCGAGCAAAGGCTGCCTGTCGGCATGATGCGCGGCGGCCTGACGCCCTGGGTGTCGTCGATGACCACCAATCTCGGCATCGCGCTTGCCGCGGCCATCCTCATCTGGTTCGTCGGCCCCGGCGCCTTCCTGGTGGTCCATCTGCCGATCGTCATCCTCGCCGGTTCGGCCGGCATCTGGCTGTTCTATGTCCAGCATCAGTTCGAGGAGACGGAATGGGCGAAGGATTCCGAATGGGAATTCCAGCATGCCGCCTTGCACGGATCATCCTACTACGACCTGCCGCGGGTGCTGAACTGGTTCACCGGCAATATCGGTGTCCACCACGTCCACCACCTCTCCGCCAAAGTGCCCGGATACCGGCTGCAGGAAGTGCTGCGCGACTATCCGGAGCTGCGTGGCATCGGCCGCGTCACGCTGATCGAGAGCCTGCGCTGCGTCAAACTGGCATTATGGGATGAAAGCCGCCGCAAGCTGGTGTCGTTCCGCGAGGCACGGGCAGCGGCCTAACCAATTCCAAGAAAAGTATGACGGTTCCCCGGGGAAAAGCGCGTAGCGCTTTCCCGTCGGGAATTACGTCAAGACAAGAAGTAGAACCGCCGCGCCTTGGGCGCGACGGCTGGCAGCGTCCGGATCAGGCCGCCTGGCGTTCGTCGCGCATCAGGATCTCGCCATGGCGGATTTCCGTGCCCAGCACCTTCAGGCATTCGCGGATGAAGTTGGACAGGCCCGGCCAGCCCTTGGCTGACACGAGATTGCCGTCGACATGGGCGCCGGTCGGCGCGACGTCGATGTAGATGCCGCCGGCCAGCGTCACTTCCGGCTCGCAATAGTGGAGTGCCGCGACTTCCCTGCCGCGCACCACGCCGTCGACGGCGATCAGGATCTGCACGCCGTGACAGATGGTGAAGATCGGCTTGCCGGCCTCGTGGAAATGGCGCACCAGCGCCTGCACGCGCTTGTCGATGCGGATGTATTCCGGCCCGCGTCCGCCCGCCGCGTAGACGGCGTCGTATTTGGCCGGGTCCACCTCGGAAAACGTCTTGTTGAGGATATAGTCGTGGCCGAGCTTTTCCGTATAGGTCTGGTGGCCTTCGAAGTCGTGCAGCGAGGTCTTCAGGACGTCGCCCGCCTTCTTGTCCGGACAGACGACATGCACCGTGTGGCCGACGGCATGCATGGCCTGTTCAAAGACGAAAATCTCGTACTCCTCGCTGAACTCGCCAACGAGCATCAATATCTTCTTGCCAGCCATTTCCGGTTCCTCCCTTGTGGCCATATTTATTTCGGATCACGAAATAATACCCATATCCTAAGGGCAGGACCGCGAAAGGGAAAGCATAAATCGCACAATTGGTACGACCAGTTGGCGTCGATACCTGTTCCCCCGATCATCGAGCGCTTCGCGGCAGCGGAAAACGGCGCCACTGGTTCGACCAGAGCTACAATCAGGCGGCCGTCTTGATCATGTCGGCGGCCTTTTCGGCGATCATGATGGTCGGCGCGTTGGTGTTGCCGCCGATCAGCGTCGGCATCACCGAAGCGTCGACGACACGCAAGGCTTGCATGCCGCGCACACGCAATTGCGGATCGACTACCGCCATATCGTCGACGCCCATCCTGCAGGTGCCCACGGGGTGATAGACGGTGTCGGCGCGAGCGCGGATATGGGCCATTAGTTCGGCATCACTCGAAGCCCCCGCGGTGTAGATCTCCTTGGCGCGGTATCTGGCCAGCGCTGGCGCTTCCAGGATGCCGCGCATCGTCCTGACGCCCTTGAGGAGCAGATGGGCGTCGCGTTCGTCGGACAGGAAGCGCGGATCGATGCGCGGTGGCGCCAACGGATCCGGCGTCGACAGCCCGACCTCGCCGCGCGAATGCGGCCGCAGCACGCAGACATGGCAGGAGAAGCCGTAGCCCATGTGCAGCTTGCGGCCATGATCATCGACGATGGCGATGCAAAAATGGAGTTGCAGGTCAGGGCGGTCGATCGCTGGGTCGGATTTGAGGAAGGCGCCGCCCTCCGCATAGGGCGTGGCGATCATGCCGCCGCCATCCTTGCGCCAGCGCAGCATATGCCGCAGCAAGCCAGGCAGACCGCGCAGCCCGATGCCCATCATGTCGGCATCCCTCGATGTCCAGCCCATGATGAAATCCAGATGATCCTGCAGGTTCTTGCCGACGCCAGGCAATTCATGGACCATCGGAATTCCGTGGGCGGCGAGCTCGACGGCTGGGCCTACTCCAGACAGCAACAACAGTTGCGGCGAGCCAAAGGCGCCGCCGCAGACGATGACCTCGCGCCTGGCACGCGCAACGGCTTCGCTGTTGCCCTTGCGATAGCGCACGCCAGTGGCCCGCTTGCCGTCAAGGACAATCCCGGTGGCATGCGCTCCGGTGATGACGGTCAGGTTTGGCCGGCCGATCGCCGGATGCAGATAGGCCGCCGCCGCCGAACAGCGTTCGCCATTGCGGTCTCCGCCCCAGAATTGCGTAACCTGATAGAGTCCTGCTCCTTCCTGTTCCGGTCCATTGAAATCCTCATTGCGGCGGATCTGGTTTTCGCCGCAAGCCTCGACAAAGGCCCGGGAGAGCGCACGCGGCTCCTGCTGCTCGGCAACCCGCAGCGGCCCGTCATCGCCGTGCAGGGCGTCGCTCCCGCGCTGGTTGCCTTCCGCGCGCCGAAAATACGGCAACACCTCGTCCCACGACCAGCCGTCGCAGCCGAAATTGGCCCACTCGTCATAGTCGCTGCGATGGCCCCTGACATAGAGCATGGCGTTGATGGCGCTCGAGCCGCCAAGCGCCTTGCCGCGCGGCTGGTAGCCCTTGCGGCCGCCGAGACCTTGCTGCGGCACCGTCTCGAATGCCCAGTTGTGGATCTTCGGCCGGCCGGGCAACAGCGCGATGACGCCGGCCGGGGCGCGGATGAACAGGTTCTTGCCCTCGCCGCCGGCTTCGACCAGGCAGACCGTCTTCGATGGATCCTCGGAGAGACGCGCGGCAAGCGTGCAGCCTGCGGATCCGCCGCCGGCGATGACGTAGTCGAAAGTCATGATTCCCTCCTCCCACCCGGCGGATGTTTCCGTCCGGATAGCCCAGAGAAGGCCCGATCAGAGCTGATGTAAAGACGTCGGCGATTACCGCAGCGTCAGCTGTTGCGAAGGCGCCGCCAGGAATATTTCGGGCCCTTGGGTTCCTGCGCTTCGGCCGGCTGGTAGTAGAGCCCCAGGCCGCCGGTGCGGCCCTCCTCCAGGCGCTTCAACAGCACAGGGTTGGAGATCTCGAACTCGTCGAAGCCGAGGCGCAGCATATGCGGCAGTTGGTCGACGAGGACCTGGCCGGTAGCGCGGACAGCGCCCTCGAAATCATAGCGCTCGCGCAGCAATTCTCCCTTGGAGAAGGAGCGGCCGTCGCTGAAGGCAGGAAACGCCAGTGCCACCAGCGACAACTGGTCGAGCAGGTCGGCTATCTTCTCGAGCTGATCGCCGGGCTGCAGCACCACGCCGAGCCGCTCCCTGGCGGAGCGGCGCACCTCCGGATCGAGATCGAGGAATGCCTGCAGCGGCAGGATGAAGCGGCCATTGCCGGTGAGCGCGTCCGCGCTCTCGGCATGCGTCCATTCATCCTCGCGAAAACCATCCGGGGTCCAGAGCCGGGTGACCGGTGTTGTCGGTTCAGTCATCAAAAAAGTTCCTAAATATCCAAACGAGCCAAGGGTGTGTTGAGATTCAGGTCAGGCTGCGCCGAAAATGGCGGCTTCCGAGAACCGGAGCGGAGCGTATTTGAAGTACGTGAGCACCGGCCTACGCCGACCGTAGCCTTAATCGCCACGGCCATTCAAGAGTGCTTCGGCCGGCGAAGGCCGGAAGCGCGGGAAGCTGGCATTTGCAGGCCAGTCTCACCTGAATACCAGCATATCCTACAGGGATGCGTCGGTCAGCGATACTTCCAGCCCCGACAGGTGAATGCCGCACTCGGTCTTGGCATGGCCAGCCCAGCGGCCGCTGCGCGCGTCCTCGCCCGGCTGCACCGGCTGCGTGCACGGGAAACAGCCGATCGACAGATAGCCATAGGCGACCAGCGGATTTTCGCGCAATGCGTGCGCGCGCATGTAGTCCGCCTGATCCGATGTCGTCCAGTGCGCCAGCGGATTGATGCGGATGCGCGGACCGACCGCCTCGAACACCGGCAGTGCGGCGCGCGTCGAGGCCTGGAAGCGCTTGCGCCCGGTGAACCAGGCACGGAACGGTGCGACGCCACGCGCCAGCGGCTCGACCTTGCGCACGTTGCAGCAGGCATCGGTATTGCTCTGGTGCAGATTGCCTGTCGGGTCGATCCGCTCGAGCGCCGCTTCCTCGGGTTTGATCACCCTTATGTTGGTCAGCCCGAAATCGGCGACGAGCGCGTCGCGGTAGCCGAGCGTCTCCTCGAAATGCTTGCCGGTGTCGAGGAAGATGACAGGCAGTGTACGGTCGATCTCCGAGATCATGTGCAGCAGCACGGCCGAATCCGCCCCGAAGGACGACACGGCCGCGATCTCGTCATGAAACAGATCGCTTGCCGAGCGTTCGATGATCTCGAGCGCGTTCAGGTGACCATAGAGCGCATCGAGCCCCGCCGCCTTGGCGGCGGCGCCGTCATCGACGTCGGCTATTTGGTCAAGCGGCCTTGGCTTCGCCAGCATAGAGCGCCTCCTTGAACGGCGCGGGACCGACTCGGCGGTAGGCGTCGATGAATTTTTCCTGCGGGTTGAGCCGAAGGCCGAGATAGGTATCGACGATCTGCTCGATGGCGTCGGTGATCTCTTCCGACGAGAAGCCGCGGCCGATGATCTCGCCGACCGACGTGTTTTCGTCGGCCGAGCCGCCCAGCGTCACCTGGTAGAGCTCGGAGCCCTTCTTCTCGACGCCGAGGATGCCGATATGGCCGACATGGTGGTGGCCGCAGGCGTTGATGCAGCCGGAAATCTTCAGCTTCAACTCGCCGATCTCGCGCTGCCGCTCCAGCGAGGCGAAGCGGCGCGAGATTTCCTGCGCGATCGGGATCGAGCGCGCCGTGGCCAGCGCGCAATAGTCGAGGCCCGGGCACGCGATGATGTCCGATATCAAATTGGAATTGGCCGTCGCCAACCCGATGTCGACCAGCGCGTCATACACGGCCTTGAGGTCGGCGCGCGCCACATGCGGCAGGATCAGGTTCTGCTCATGGCTGACGCGAAGCTCGTCGAAAGCGTATTTCTCGGCGATGTCGGCGACCGCTTCCATCTGGCTGTCCGAAGCGTCGCCCGGCACTTCGCCGATGCCCTTGAGCGAGATCGTCACCGCCGCATAGTCGGGATGGCGATGCGTCACCACGTTCTGGTCGAGCCATTCCGAAAAGCCCCTGGAATCGAGACGCGCCAGTTTGACCGTCTCGTCGCCGTCCGGCCGATCCGTCAGCGCCGGCGGCGCGAAATAGGCCTCGATGGCGCGAATGTCGGCATCCGGCAGCTTCAGCTCCGCATCCTTCAACTCTTGCCACTCGGCCTCGACCTGGCGGGTGATTTCCTCGACACCGGTCTCGTGCACCAGGATCTTGATGCGTGCCTTGTACTTGTTGTCGCGGCGGCCATAGAGGTTGTAAACGCGCAGGATCGCCGTGCAGTAGGACAGAAGATCGGCTTCCGGCAGGAAGTCGCGGATCTTGCGGGCCACCATCGGCGTGCGGCCCTGGCCGCCGCCGATATAGACGGCAAAGCCCAGTTCGCCGGCGGCATTCTTCTTCAGGTGCAGGCCGATGTCATGCGTCTGGATGGCGGCGCGGTCGCGCTCGGCACCGGTCACCGCGATCTTGAACTTGCGCGGCAGGAACGAGAATTCCGGATGCACCGACGACCACTGGCGCAGGATTTCCGCATAGGGGCGCGGATCGGCGACCTCGTCGGCGGCGGCTCCGGCAAAATGGTCGGCGGTGACGTTGCGGATGCAATTGCCGCTGGTCTGGATGGCGTGCATCTCGACGCTTGCGAGATCCGCCAGGATCGCCGGAATGTCCGACAGCGCCGGCCAGTTGAACTGGATGTTCTGGCGCGTGGTGAAGTGGCCGTAGCCCTTGTCGTATTTGCGGGCGATGTGGCCGAGCATGCGCAGTTGCTTGCCGTTCAGCGTGCCATAGGGCACCGCGATGCGCAGCATGTAGGCATGCAGCTGCAGATAGACGCCGTTCATCAGCCGCAGCGGCCGGAACTGGTCCTCGGTGATCTCGCCGGACAGCCGGCGCTGGACCTGGTCGCTGAACTCGGCGACGCGGGCCTGGACAAAATCGTGGTCGAACTCATCGTAACGGTACATGCTTCGTCTTTCAGGGCGCGTCCGCCCGCGTCTGGTGTCTGTTAGGCCGCCCAAGTCGACTGCTTGGCAGCCTGCTTACCGAGATCGTTGCGGATGGTAGGACCCGCGGCGCGGATCTTCTCGCGCAACCGCACCGGCTCGACCACGCCGCCGACGACTTCAGCGTCGATCAGATTGACGTCGACCACTTCATTGTCGGCATAGGCCTTGGCGCCAATCGCCTCCAAGCGGTCTTCGGCCGCCTTGTCATGGGCAAGGTCGGCGTGGTCCACCGTCTCGGCCCAGCCGCCATCGGCGTACCAAACGGCGATGCCATCGCTTAGGCGGTTGGCGGTCAGTATCTTCATGACTGAACTTTCTCAGAGGTGGCCTTGGCCACGCCTTCATGCATGTGTGCCGCGAGCGGCTCGGACTGCTCGAAATTGGCACCGGCAACGGCGTCGCCGATAATGGTCATGACCGGGCCAGAGAGATCGGCGCGCGCTTCCAGCGACGGCAGGTCGGCGAGCGTGCCGTGGAAGCGGCGGCGGTTGGCGAGGCTGGCATTCTCGACCACGGCGACCGCCGTGTCCGGCGACAGGCCGGCCTCGACCAGCCGGCCGGCAACCTCGGCGGCGACCGAGCGGCCCATATAGACGGCGACGGTGGCGCCGGAAATGGCGAGCTTGGCCCAGTCGGGCAGGGAATTGCCCTTGAGGTCGTGGCCGGTGGTGAACACCATAGACGATGAAACGCCGCGCAAAGTGAGCGGCAGTTCGAAATCGGCGGCGGCGGCGAAGGCCGCGGTGACGCCGGGAACCACCTCATAGGCGATGCCGGCATCGCGCAGTGCCGCCATCTCCTCGCCGGCCCGGCCGAACACCAGCGGATCGCCCGACTTCAGCCGCACCACGCGCTTGCCCTGGCGGCCGAGTTCGACCAGCAGCGCGTTGATTTCGGCCTGGCTCTTGGTATGGCAGCCTTTGCGCTTTCCGACCGGCAGGCGCTCGGCGTCGCGGCGGCCCATCGCAACGACCGCCTCCGGCACTAGCGCGTCATGGACGATGACGTCGGCCTCCATCAGCAGGCGATGCGCCCGCAGCGTCAGAAGATCCTCGGCACCGGGACCGGCGCCGACCAGGGCGATGTGGCCCGAAACCGGTGCGTTCGACAGCAACAGGTCGGTCGCGGCTTCATGCGCCCGCGAAAGCTCACCCGCCTCGACGGCACGCGCTGGCGCACCGCCGAAGAAGTCGCTCCAGAAGCGGCGGCGAATATTGCCCTTGGGCAGTCTCTCGGCGGCGGCACGGAACGAAGCGGCAAGCGCCGCAAGCCCGCCGAGCGACGGCGACAGCATGCGGTCGATGCGGCTGCGCAATATCTGGGCCAGCACCGGGCCGGCACCCTCGGTGCCGATGGCGATGGCGACCGGCGCACGGTTGACCAGAGCCGGGGTGAAGAAATCGCAAAGTTCCGGCCGGTCGACGGCGTTGACTGGAATGCCCAGCATGTGCGCGTCCTCGGCGACCCGGCGGTCCAGCGCCTCTTCGCCGCTGGCGGCAAACACCAAGACCGAGCCTTCGAGCTGCGCCGCGTCGTAAGCCGCCGCGACATGGTTCGCGCCCGTCTGGGCGATGAAGGCCAACAGCTCCGGTTCGGCGTTTTGGGCGATGATGCGCAAAACCGCACTCGACTGTCCGATCAGCCGCGCTTTGGCCAGCGCTTCCTCGCCGCCTCCGACGATGGCCACGGCTTCGCCCTCGACCCGCACGAAGACGGGGAAGGCATTGAGCTTGGGGGCGGTGTGCGGCATGAAAACGGGCAGAGTCCTGAACTGGCTGCAGTTTTACGCCCGGGCGCGGAAAACCAGAAGCAAAGCACTCGCGCATCCTGTGATGGCAGGCAATCGCTTTTTCGCAACTGCGAAGGGCAAGAGAAAAATATTCCACATCCGCGCAAAGGGCGGATTCAAGCAACCGGGGCAAAGCTTGATTTCAGGTCTTTTAGCCATCGGCGCAGCATCTCGCAAAACAGTTTTTTCTAATTTCTACCAATTCAGTAGATTAAAGTCGCCTTCGGGCGCGCCTGCCCTTTGGGCGGCCGTCGCTCGGCCCTCGGGGCCGATTCCAGAGGTTGGAACATTAACGGTTCGCCACGCGTTCCCCTCCTGCCGAAGTCGAACTGTTCGGGGCGCTCGGGGCGCTCGGAAAGCCATGATGTCGAAGAAAGGAACCCGCCACATGATCAAGCTGAAGCATGGTATCTGGGTCGTGGTGGCTGACGGTGAAAAGGCGCTTTTCCTTCGGAACGCAGGCGACAACAAATTTCCGGACCTTCAGGTCGTACAGGAGATGGAGCAGGAAAACCCGCCAACGCGCGAGCAAGGCACCGACAGTCCGGGTCGCTACAGTGACGGTCCCTCGGTGCACCGCAGCGCGGTCGAGGATACGGACTGGCATCGCATCGGCAAGGAACGCTTCGCCGACGAGATCGCCGACCGGCTCTACAAGCTCGCGCATGGCGGCGAGTTCAAGGAGATCGTGCTCGTCGCCCCGCCAATGGTGCTCGGATCCATGCGCAAGAAATTGCACAAGGAGGTCGAGGACAAGGTTATCGCCGAAGTCCCCAAGACATTGACCAATCACGCCATACCAGAGATCGAGGCCTTGCTGCGGGCCGCCTGATCGGTAGTCTGCCAATCGCCATTGGGGCAGCCCGATTTTCAGGTCGAATGGCTGGCTGCCCAGCCCTGTGCTCAACCATCCGCGGTCAATAGGGTGCGCTGGTGAATGAGCATCCCTGGAGCGTCTTCGGTTGCTCCAGGAGCTGTTCGTTCCGCCACGCGGCAATGAGGTGTGGACCATGCTCGCCCTAGTCATTTCTTCCGTTAGTGTGGCCGGGCTGACGCTCGCCGAAGTCGACGAACCCCAGCCTCTCCCGAATGAAGCGCTGATCTCGGTCCGAACAACCTCGTTGAACCGCGGTGAACTGCGCCTGCTCACCATACGTCCGAACGGTTGGATACCTGGCCAGGACATCGCCGGGATTGTCGAACGGGCTGCCGCCGATGGCTCCGGGCCAGCCGTGGGCGCCCGGGTTGCGGCATTGGTCGACCAGGCCGGCTGGGCCGAACGTGTCGCCGTTTCAACCGACCGTCTCGCCGTCATCCCGGATGAGGTCAGCTTCGTTTCCGCCGCCACGCTTCCGGTCGCGGGCACCACGGCGCTTCGGACTTTGCGCCATGGCGGCGACCTGGCCGGCCAGCGGGTCTTGATCACCGGTGCGAGCGGCGCTGTCGGCCGTTTCCAGATCCAGATCGCCCGCGAGCAAGGCGCTTCCGTGACAGCAATCGCCGCCGCCCGGCATGCCGAGGATCTCCGCGGCCTCGGAGCCGAGCAGATTGTCGGGTCGATAGAGCAGGCCGAGGGGCTATTTTCACTGATTACAGAGTCGGTCGGCGGCGAAAGCCTGGCACACGCGATCGAACGCGTCGCACCCGGCGGCACCATCGTCATGTTCGGTTCGAGCAGTGGCGAACTCACGCCGGTCGGGTTCCGCCAGTTCGTTCCGGGCCACGAGGGGGCGAAGCTCCAGACTTTCGCCTACTACACGTCCGGTCCTGACATTGGCACGGACATCGCCTCGCTGCTCACCCTGGCCGCGGTCGGCCGGCTGGAGACCCGCGTCGCCATGACAGTGCCGTGGACGGACATCGCCCAAGCCCTGGACGCACTGCGACAGCGCAGCTTCAGCGGCAAGGCCGTTCTCACCATGACCGGATGAGGCAATTCTTAGCCTGAAGCCTCACACGTGCTGGCCGCCATTGATGTGAATTTCCGAGCCGGTCACGTAGGACGCCTGCTGCGAGCACAGGAAGAAGATGATGTCGGCGACCTCGGCCGTAGTGCCGAGGCGCCTAAGCGGGATCGTCTCGACGATCTTGTCCGTGCCCGGCGACAGGATCGCCGTGTCGATCTCGCCCGGCGCGATGGCGTTGACGCGGATGCCGTGCGGCCCGAAATCATGCGCCATTTCGCGCGTCAGCGAGCCGAGCGCCGCCTTCGATGTCGCATAGGCGGTGCCGGCGAAGGGATGTACGCGCGTGCCGGCGATCGAGGTGACATTGACGATCGATCCCTTGGCCGTCGCCAGTTCCTTGAACAGGCCGCGCGCCAGCATGATCGGCGCGAAGAAATTGACCTGGAACACGTCGCGCCAGACATGCATCGGCGTGTCGATCGAGTTCATGCGGCTGTTGCCATCGCTGAGCTTCGGCGAAATGCCGGCATTGTTGACCAGCGCGTGCAACTGGCCGCCATGCGCTTCCAGCCGGTGCCGAATTTCGGAAACGGCGATGCCGACATCTTCCTGGTCGGCAAGATCGACCTTGATGTGGTCTTCAGGACCTGCCGGCCAAGGGCAATCCTCGGCAAAGGCCTGGCGCGAACAGGTGATGACGCGCCAGCCCTCGCGCGAAAAGCGCTTGACCGTAGCATGGCCGATGCCCCGGCTGGCGCCGGTCAGCACGATGGTTTTTCGGGTGTCGAGTTCAGCCATGTCGGGTCTCCTGGCTGGAGATGTAGCCGAACGCCAGCGAGGTGGCGAGAGGCCGAAATGTCACCATTCGCCAGAACGCCGGAACCGGGAAGCTGCCGCCTCGTTGGTTCGACAATGCCAGCCAATCGATGAGATAAAGCCATGAAACAGACAGCACCTCTCGACATCGCCACTGCCTTCACCACGGCGTGGACCAGCCATGACCTCGAAAAGGCGGCATCCTATGTCGCCGAGGACGTCGTTTTCGATGGGCCGATGCAGAAGTCGACCGGCAAAGAACCCTATCTGAAGGGCCTGACGAAGCTCTCGCAAGACGTGACCGGCGTGCGCATGATTGCCGCCTTTGGCGACGATCGCCAGGCTTTGCTCATGTACGACCTGATGACGAAGTCATCCGGAGCGCTGTCCTGCGCCAAACATCTTACCGTCAGCGACGGCAAGATCCATAGCGACAAGTTGACCTTTGACAGCAAGAAGCTTGGCAGCGCCAAGCCAAAGGCGAACGGCAGCTAACTCAACCCCCGCCGAGGATGTCGAGGATCGAGGTCTGCCGCTTCTTCAACGGACCACCGACGCTGCCTGGCGGCACGGGATGTCCGACCGAGGCCGTGGTGCCATCATCCGCCGGCATGCTGAAGCCATCCGCATCGACAGTCTGGGCAGGCCGCGCCGCGCGAACCGGCGCGGCCGCTTGTGCGGCAGGCGCCTGCTGGACCGACGCGGAAGGAACCGGCGCCGGCTGGTTGTTGCCGGCCGACGGTATCTCGTCGGGTACGATCGTGTCGGGCGGCGTCGATTTCCAGGTGCCGGGCAGCGGCCGCACCGGCACACCCTCATGCGCGGCGACCATAAACTCGTGCCATGCCTGCGCCGGAAGCGCACCGCCGGTGACCTTCTTCATCGGGCTGCCGTCATCATTGCCGAACCACACACCTGTGGTCAGATTGGCGGTGTAGCCGACGAACCAGGCGTCGCGTGAATTCTGGCTCGTGCCGGTCTTGCCGGCCGACGGCCAGGCAAAGGCTGCCTTCTTCGCGGTGCCGATCTCGACGGTGCCGGTCATCATCGAATTCATCATGCCGACGATCTCGGGCTTGACGACACGCGGCGCGCTGCCGCCACCGCTGTCGTACAGCACTTTGCCGTCGGCGGTTGTGATGCGGCGGATGAAGTGGATGTCCGGCTTGTACCCACCATTGGCGAAAGGCACATAGGCCGAGGTCAGTTCCAGCGGCGTCACTTCCGACGTGCCGAGCGCGATCGAGGTGTTGGACTGCAGATCGGATTGCACGCCCATGCGGTGCGCCGCCTCGACCACCGCGTTCGGCCCGACCTCCATGGTCAATTGCGCGGCGACGGAGTTCAGCGACTTCGCCAAGGCGGTCGCCAGCGTCACCTTGCCAAAATACTTGCCGCCGTAATTGTCGGGCGTCCAGTTGCCGATCTTGATTGGCGCATCGTTGCGTACGCTGTCGGGCGTACGGCCGGCTTCGAGCGCCGCCATATAGACGAACGGCTTGAACGCCGAGCCCGGCTGGCGGCGTGCCTCGGAGGCGCGGTCGAACTGGCTGGTCGAGTAATCGTAGCCGCCGACCATGGCGCGCACCGCGCCGGAATCGTCGATCGACACCAGCGCGCCCTGGGTGACGTTGAGCTTCTTGCCGCTGCCGTCGATCAGCCTGCGGATCGACTGTTCGGCCAGCTTCTGCAGGTTCAGGTCGACAGTGCTATCGATGACGATGTCGCCGCGCACGTCGCCGATCAGGTCGGGCAGTTCTTCCATGATGGTGTCGGCAACGTAGTTTTCCGACCCGGTCCAATAGGACGGCGAGCGCGTCGCCGGCGCGCTCAGCGCGGTCTTGAACTCCTTCTCGCTGATCTTGCCCTCCTCGCGCATGGCGGCGAGCACGAGCTGCGATCGCTCCTCGGCAGCCTTCGGATCGCGCGCCGGCGACAGCCGCGACGGGGCTTTCAGCAAGCCGGCAAGCAATGCCGCTTCCGACAGGGTGACGTCGCGCGCGCTCTTGCCGAAATAGCGCCGGGAAGCCGCTTCGACGCCATAGGCGCCGGAACCGAAATAGACCCGGTTGAGATACATTTCGAGGATCTGGTCCTTGCTGTGCTTGTGCTCCAGCCACAGCGCCAGCAGCACCTCCTGCACCTTGCGCTCCAGCGTTCGGTCGGGCGTCAGGAACAGGTTTTTGGCCAATTGCTGGGTTAGCGTCGAACCGCCTTGCGAGAAATGCCCGCCGATGACGTTGGTCACCATGGCGCGCGACAGGCCGATCGGGTCGATGCCGAAATGCGAATAGAAACGGCGATCCTCGATAGCGATCACCGCCTCGGGAATATAGGGCGACATTTCGTGCAGGCCGACCGCCTCGCCGCCGCTCATGCCGCGATTGGCGAGCAACTGGCTGTCGGCCGAGACGATCTTGATGTTGGGGGCGCGGTCCGGGATCGACCAGGTGGTGGCCGCCGGCATCTTGGCGCCGTAATAGACGACGACGCCCGCCACCGCGATGCCGCCCCAGATGGCGAGCACGAAGCACCAATAAAACAGCCGGCCAAACACGCCGAACAGGCCGCGCCGGCTTCTGCCACGCCCACCGCGCGACGACTTCGCCTTCGACGATTTGCGCTTTGCGGAGGCTTTGCGGTTGCTCGGCACGACGCGATCCTCTTCGCTCACCGAAAGACCCGGCTGGGATCGCGCCTGTCGCGGTCCCTCGAAACTCGGTTCGATGCGGTTGTCCCTGCGGTTCGCCATGCGCTGCGCTGTCTGTCCCCGGTGCCTATGGCGCTCCGGTTGAAGAGTAGATGCGGCGATTTAAGGGCGGGTTAAAGCAGGGTTTATGCACCCTTTTGAAATTCCTTACGATTTTCTAAATTCGTTACCGCCCGTCACCGCTATGAGAGAGAAAAAGGCCAGTGCCTGCTCCTCGCAGGTCACCGCCACGACGCTGTTCGACCGGTCGATGTCGAGGCCTTTCGGGCCGCCTTCCTCGATGCTGGCTCTGCCGCGCTGAAAAATTTCCTCATCGAGCACGGCGACCGAACGCGACGGGCGGCGATGCCCGGTCCAATCGCCATTGCTGGCATAGACATGCACCGCCGGGCTGCCCGCGTCGGCGACGAGGATGTGCCGGTCGTCATCGGTAAAGCGCAGGCCATGCGGAAAGCCGGCGTCCTGCAGGATGCCGGTGGGCTCGCTGTCGAGCCCAAGCGATGGCGAGATCCGGTAAAGCTTGACGTCCCGGGTACCGTGGCTGCTCACGGCAATCCACCGGCCGTCATGGTTGAGCGCGATGCCGTCGGGAATGTCCAGCCCATTCCTGAGCAATGGCCGGTTCCTGATCGTCCGGTAGCCCAGCCAGCGGACAGCCACATGCCGGGTGACCAGATGCGTGTAATTGTTGCAGACCAGCAGGCTGATGCGGCCGCCGGACTGACGCCGGACGACGACCGAGCCCGGTGTGTTAAGTTTGCAAAAGGGCTTGCCGTTGATCCGGCGAACGGCCGTGATTTCCCGATGCTGCCCCGCCATGCTTTCCACCGGCAGTTCGAACACCGCAAGCTTCCCGTCGCGGTTGGCCACCACCAAGGTCCGGTCATCGATGAAGTCCAGCCCATGCACCTCGCCGATGCTCTCCGATCTCAGCTCCATGAAATCATGGATCGTGACATCGGGACCACCCGGCCCCATCCCGACATCGACACGCAGGACCAGGCACCGCTTGCGCGCGAAGGCCGCGATCGCCAGCAGCCGATTGTCCGGCGAAAAGCGCAGGTCCTCGGTTCTTCCGATTGCTGAAAGGGCCGCCCGCACCGCTTCACTGGCCTTGAAGCCGATCTGGGGTGTCATGATGTGCTTTTCGTCCAGATCGAACGCGGGAAATACTCGGTTTGCACCCGCCGGCGAATCTCCAACCCGTTTTGATGTCATGCTAGAGACCCGCTGCCTTTGCCAGATAGCCCTTGAATTTCAGGCCGCCAGCCATGCTCTTTGTGCCTATCGGTCAAGGCCGTCCGCCATCTGCACATCGAGCGGCATGAAGACCCCCATTTTCAGATCGGCTCGAACGTCACATCCGGCTGGTCGGGGCCGCCGGCTTGCCGCAGCAAGGCAACCAAGTGTTCGCGCCTGTCGACCGGCTGTTTTCGCCAGTTCGATGCATTCGTTATGTGCAGCCAGCCGTCGACAGACATGAAAAAGTCCTCATGCCGATCATCCCCCTCGCCGAAGCGGACCAAGGTGTCCTGCGTGAACCGGATCGACGCCGGATCCATCGACCGGTAAAGCACCGGCCAGTTGCCGCCGCCCGAATCCATGTGAAACTTGTAGCTCGGGGCGAAATCCAGCGGTCGCCGCAGCAGGCTCCCGTCGAAGAAGCAGAAGGCGGGCCACAGGAACCAGCCGCCTAGCGTCGGCGTATCGCGCCGCACGCTGCCGTAGGCGCTCTTGCCCTCGAGCCGGTCACGGATGGAAAAGGCTTGCGTGGGAAAGATATCATGGTCGATGAAGCCGAAGAGCTTCGGGCCGAAACCGGTCACGAAGTTCCGCACGATCCAGTTCAGCGCCTGGCCGTGCGATCTGGAGACGACAAGCCTGTTCTTCGGCAAGGCGACATAGGGGACCTGCTGGCGACGGCAGAGGTCGCGGATCGCCTCCCTTGCCTCGTCCTTCTTGCTGTTGTCGAAGACGATGTAGCTCTCATGTTCGGCCAGGTATCGGCGCACGAGATGGATCTGCCACTCGATCACATCGGGCCGGTTGAAGGCCACGGTGGCGACGACCGCGTTGCGGAATGCCTGTTGTCGCCCCTGCAATTCGCTGACCGGCGCGGCAGTCCGCAGGAAGCGAAATGTCCGCCAGTGATAGCGTAGCAGCGCTTCGCGCCTTGGCGGCCTGTTCAGCCGCTCCCATTCCGCCACGCTAATCCTGGGCGGATCGTCGCCCTCCGGCGCGTTGGAAGCCCCCATGTCGCGCTCCTGCATCCGCCAAATCAACGGCGGGTTCAGTTCTGCTGGATCGAAATGCCCTTGTCGTCGATCTTGAGTTCGACGCCTTTCGGCTTGGTCTGCTCTCGGTAGACATAGACGCCAAGCGCGATGACCACGACGGCGAGCGCGCCAATGATGAGATAGAGCGTATTCTGTTTCATGCCGCGCTCTTTCCGATGTCGAGCCTCAGGCTCGTTTCAGCACCTTCACCAGCACCAGCAGGATAATAGCGCCGATCGTGGCATGGATGATGGAAGCGATGACGCCGCCGCCGATGGAAAAGCCGATCCGCGGGAAAAGCCAGCCGGCGATGAACGCGCCGACGATGCCGACGATGATGTTGCCGATCAGGCCGAAGCCGAAACCCGAGACGACGAGGCCGGCAAGCCAGCCGGCGATGGCACCAACGATGATGAAGACGAGAAGGCTTTCGACACCCATAGCGATTTCCTCCGAGCAAGAGGGCGAACGCGGAGCGGAAAGCTCCGAATCGGCCTCGATATCAAGGGCTTCAAGCTATGCGAAAGCAGCCGGCCTCGCCAGCGGCGCGCTCACTGGAGCATGATCCCGAAAAGTGGGAACCAGTTTTTCAGAAAAGATGGTGCTCCAACAAAGGGATAGAGCAATTCCAGGAAAGCTGTGAGCCGGTTTTCCCGGGAAAAGCGCGTAGCGCTGTGGCTTGGGGATTGCGTCAAAAACCTAATCGTCATCGTCGCTGGCGGCGGGCCGCCAACTGGTCGGCTCGACCTTTCTTTGCGTGTGGCTGTCGGTGTAGACCCACCAGCCGTCGTCGCGATATTGCGCGATGGATTCGTTCAGCACACCGTCGCTGTCCTTCCAGGTAACGCTGACCTTGGAGCCGTCGGTCGGCGCGGTCGCAATGGGCTTTCGGTCGACCATGTCATCCCCTTCGAACCGACTAACTGAGCCGACAGAACGCGACGGCTTGCACGTGGTTCCAAACTGCTCCGGCGACGCAAGTTGCGCGAGGCCGGTCAGCTGTGAGCGAAGATATCCTCTTCGCCCCAGCCCATCAGGTCAAGCTTGGCCCGCGTCGGCAGGAAGCGGAAACAGGCATCGGCCTCCTTGGTCCGCCCGTCGCGTGCCAGCCGCCCGGCAAGGACATCGCGCAACCGGTGCAGATAGAGCACATCGGAAGCGGCATATTCGAGCTGTTCGGGCGACAGTGTTTCCGCCGCCCAGTCCGACGATTGCTGCGCCTTGGAGAGGCCGACGCCGAGAAGCTCGAAGCAGATGTCCTTCAGCCCGTGACGGTCGGTATAGGTACGGGTCAGCCGCGAGGCGATCTTGGTGCAGAACACCGGCTCGGGCATCACCCCAAACGCATTGTAGAGCACGGCAAGGTCGAAACGCCCGTAATGGAACAGCTTGGCTATGCCGCGGTTCCTGAGCAGGCTGACGAGATTCGGCGCCTTCTTCTGCCCTGGTGCGATCTGGATAACGTCGGCGCTGCCGTCGCCGGGCGAGATCTGCACCACGCACAGCCGGTCGCGATGCGGGTTGAGGCCCAGCGTTTCCGTGTCGATGGCCACCGCCCCGACATTGTAATGCGTGAGGTCAGGCAGATCATGCTTGTGGAAACGGATATCGGCCATTGTCTTCTCCGGTCGCGGCGTTACCCGTCCTCGCCGCGATCCGGTGAAAAATCAACAAGAAATCTCGTTTTCCGCCGCTCAGCGCGTCAGTGCATCGAGAATGCGTGCCCAGGAGCGCTGGCCCTTGTGGAAGGATGAGAGCTCATATTTCTCGTTGGGCGAATGGATGCGGTCGTCGTCGAGGCCGAAGCCGACCAGCAGCGATTCCATGCCGAGATAGGTCTGGAAGTCGCCCACCACCGGAATGGAGCCGCCGCTGCCGGTCGTCACCGCAGGCTTCGGCCACTCATCGGACAGCGCATTCTTGGCCTTGGCCAGGAATGGCGAGTCATAGGAAAGCTGGATTGCCGGCGAGCCGCCATGCGGGTGGAACTCGACCGAACAGTCGGCCGGAATGCGCTCGCTGACGAATTTCTGGAAGGCTGCGCGGATCTTCTTGGGATCCTGCTTGTGGACGAGGCGGAACGACACCTTCGCCGAGGCTTCCGCCGCGATCACCGTCTTGAACCCCTTGCCGGTATAGCCGCCGATGATGCCGTTGAACTCGGCGGTCGGCCGCGCCCAGGTGAGTTCCAGCACCGAACGGCCTTTTTCCCCCGAAGGGATCGACAGGCCGACAGGCCCGAGGAAGGTCTCGGCCGTCTCGCCAAGCGTCTCCCATGATTTCAGCACCTGCGACGGCGTTTCCTCGACGCCGTCATAGAAGCCGGGGATGGTGATATGGCCATCCTTGTCGTGGATGTCGGCCAGCACCTTGGCCAGGATGCGGATCGGGTTGGCGGCGGCCCCGCCATAGAGGCCGGAATGCAGGTCGCGGTCGGCGGCCTTGACCGTGATCTCCTCGCCGACCAGTCCGCGAAGTCCCACGCAGATCGACGGCGTGTCGCGGTTCCACATGCCGGTATCGCAGACCAGCGCGAAGTCGGCCTTGAGCTCCCCGGCATTGGCTTCGAGGAACGGCTTCAGCGACGGTGAGCCGGACTCTTCCTCGCCCTCGAACAGGATGGTGATGTTGCATGGCAGGTTGCCATGCACCTGCTTCCAGGCGCGGCACGCCTCGACGAAGGTCATCAGCTGGCCCTTGTCGTCGGCCGAGCCACGCCCGGTGATCACCTTGTGGCCAGGCCCGACCTCCTTGATGGCAGGCGCGAACGGGTCGTTCTCCCACAGTTCAATCGGGTCGACCGGCTGTACGTCGTAGTGGCCATAGAACAGCACATGCGGCGAACCCGCCGGCCCGTCATGATGCGCGACGACCATCGGATGTCCGGGCGTGTCACGCACGCTGGCGTCGAAGCCGATCAGCTTCAGTTCCGCCACCAGCCATTCCGCCGCTTTGCGGCAGTCTGCGGCATAGGCCGGATCGGTGGAGATCGACCTGATCCTGAGCAGGCCGAACAGCCGTTCGAGGCTCTGGTCGAGATTCTTGTCGAGGCGGTCGAGGACGGGGGAAATTGCGGACATTTGCTAAGCCTTTCGATTCAGTGCCGGAACCGTAAAGGCAGAGCGGCAAAACGAAAAGCCCGGGACGATTGGACCACGGCCGCGCAGCTATGTCGCAAGGCAAAAAAATGCCGCCGTGGTGGAGGGGAACCACGGCGGCCTTTACTCGAAACGATGCGGCAGCCCGGAGAGGGGGGATAGGCTGCCGCAAGTGTCCGGGATAGGCGGGGGACGGGCCTTGCTCCGGACTTCGGCGAAAATTGCCGATGACTTCTATCTGGGTCTGTGAACGTGGCGATTCAAGGGCACGAGTATTACACTTTTGTAACGTGGCCGTGATCAGGCCGCCTCGACCTGGTTCTGTCAGGGTGTTGCCGGAACCGATATCTGGCGATGTCTTTGGCATGGACCAAGCCGTCGCGCCGCGCTATCCCTGCCGGCATGAAAAAAGGCGATCATCTCTTCCTTGTCGACGGCTCCGGCTACATCTTCCGGGCCTATCACGCGCTGCCGCCGCTGACACGCAAGTCCGACGGCCTGCCGGTCGGCGCCGTTTCCGGTTTCTGCAACATGCTGTGGAAGCTGATGCAGGATGCCCGCAACACCGATGTAGGCATCGTGCCGACGCATTTCGCGGTCATCTTCGACTATTCCTCGAAAACCTTCCGCAATGACCTTTACCCCGAATACAAGGCCAACCGTTCGGCGCCGCCCGAGGATCTGATCCCGCAATTCGGTCTGATCCGCCAGGCGACCCGCGCGTTCAACCTGCCCTGCATCGAGATGGAAGGCTTCGAGGCCGACGATCTCATCGCCACCTATTGCCGGCTGGCCTGCGAGGCCGGCGGCGACACCACCATCATCTCCTCCGACAAGGACCTTATGCAACTGGTCGGTGCCACGGTCGGCATGTATGACCCGATGAAAGATCGCCAGATCGGTGTTCCCGAAGTGATCGAGAAATGGGGCGTGCCGCCGGAAAAGATGGTCGATCTGCAGGCGTTGACCGGCGACTCCGTGGATAACGTTCCCGGCGTGCCCGGCATCGGCCCGAAGACGGCGGCACAACTGCTGGAGCAGTTCGGCGACCTCGACGGGCTGCTGGCCCGGGCCGGCGAGATCAAGCAGGACAAGAGGCGCGAATCGATCATCGCCAACACCGACAAGGCGCGCATCTCGCGCCAGCTGGTGACGCTGAAGAACGACGTGCCGGTGGCCGAGGGCCTGGACGACTTCGTCCTGCACGCACCGGATGGCCCGAAGCTGATCGGTTTCCTCAAGACCATGGAATTCACCTCGCTGACCCGCCGTGTGGCGGAAGCGACCAGCACCGAGGCCGGGGACGTCCAGGCCGTCGCTGTCACCGTCGAACGCGCCGATAGTGCGCATGGGCCGGATGTCGGCGCCGGAGAACCCGTCATGGCCCGAAACGGGGCCGAGCCAAGCGAGTCCAACGGAACCACCGAAACACCAAAGCAGGGCGACACCCCTTCGCTGCTCGCGGCGCTGCGGCTGGAGCGGGCGGCCACCCGCAAGATCGACATATCGGCCTACCAATGCATTCGCGACATCGCGACCTTGAAAGCATGGGTGGCCGAAGCGCGCGAGACTGGCATCGCCGCCTTCGACGTCAGGGCGACGGCGGCCGATCCGATGCAGGCCGAACTGATCGGCATGGCAATGGCGACCGCGCCTGGCCGCGCCGCCTACATTCCCTTTTCCCACAAGAGCGGCAACGGTGACCTGCTCGGCGGCGGTACGCTCGAAAACCAGATCCCTGTTCGCGAGGCGCTAGCGGTGCTGAAACCACTGCTGGAGGACAAATCGGTCCTCAAGATCGCGCAGAACCTGAAATACGATCTCGTCATCATGAGCCGCTATGGCATCGATGTCGCGCCGTTCGACGACACCATGCTGATCTCCTATGTGCTCGATGCCGGCACGCCGCACGGCCACGGCATGGACGCGCTTGCCGACAAATGGCTTGGCCATACCCCTCTCCAGATCAAGGACGTGACCGGCTCCGGCAAGAGCTCGGTCGGTTTCGATCAGGTCGACATCGACAAGGCGACCGCCCACGCCGCCGAGGACGCCGACGTCACGCTTCGGCTCTGGCTGGTGCTGAAGCCCCGGCTTGCCGCCAAGGGCCTGGTGTCGGTCTACGAGCGGCTGGAGCGGCCGCTGGTGCCGGTGCTGGCGCGCATGGAACAGCGCGGCATTTCGGTCGACCGGCAGATCCTGTCCAGGCTGTCGGGCGAACTGGCGCAAGGTGCCGCCCGGCTGGAGGAGGAGATCTACCGGCTCATCGGCGAACGCATCAACATCGGCTCGCCCAAGCAGCTCGGCGACATCCTGTTTGGCCGCATGGGCCTTCCCGGTGGCTCCAAGACGAAGACTGGCCAGTGGTCGACCTCGGCGCAACTTCTGGAAGACCTCGCCGCCGAGGGTCACGAACTGCCGCGCAAGATCGTCGACTGGCGCCAGCTGACCAAGCTGAAATCGACCTATACCGATGCGCTGCCCGGCTTCATCCATCCCGACACCAAACGCGTCCACACTTCCTACGCGCTTGCCGCGACGACAACCGGCCGGCTGTCATCGTCCGACCCGAACCTGCAGAACATTCCCGTGCGCACCGCCGAGGGGCGCAAGATCAGGACCGCCTTCATTGCCGACAAGGGCAACCGGCTGGTCTCGGCCGACTACAGCCAAATCGAGCTCCGCGTGCTCGCGCATGTCGCCGAGATCCCGCAACTGCGGCAGGCCTTCGCCGACGGCGCCGACATCCACGCCATCACCGCCTCGGAAATGTTCAACGTGCCCGTGGAGGGCATGCCTTCGGAAGTCCGCCGCCGCGCCAAGGCGATCAATTTCGGCATTATCTACGGAATCTCCGCCTTCGGCCTCGCCAACCAGCTGTCGATCCCGCGCGAGGAGGCAAGCAACTACATCAAGAAATACTTCGAGCGTTTCCCCGGCATCCGCGACTATATCGAGGAGACCAAGGCCTATGCCCGCGAGCATGGCTTCGTCGAGACGATCTTCGGCCGCCGCATCCACTATCCGGATATAAGATCGTCCAACCCCTCGATCCGCGCATTCAACGAGCGCGCCTCGATCAATGCCCGCCTGCAAGGCACCGCCGCCGACATCATCCGCCGCGCCATGGTGCGCATGGACGAGGCGCTGGAGAAGGCGAAGCTGTCCGCCCGCATGCTTCTTCAAGTGCATGACGAACTGATCTTCGAAACCGTCGACGCGGAAGTCGAGGCGACCATTCCCGTCGTGCGCCATGTCATGGAAAACGCGGCGATGCCGGCTGTATCGATGTCGGTCCCGCTGCACGTCGACGCCCGAGCGGCCAACAACTGGGACGAGGCGCACTGAAAATCCTATGATTGTCTTTGTCGCGGGGGATCTGCTGGCAGCAAAAGAAGATTACATCGCTCAGGGCGTCGCCGAGGGCAATCAGGAGGGGCTTGGCACGGGCCTCGCGCTGAAGATTTCGAAAAAGTGGCCCAATGTACAAGCCGCTTTCAAGAAACACGCGCGGGCAGGTAAATTTACAGGAGGGCAACTCTGGACCCTGAAACCGGAGGGCGATCAGCCCGGCTTTGTCTATCTGGCAACTCAGCCCGATATGTATCACGCCACACTCCCCTTTCTGCGCAAGGCGATTCGGGGGCTTGCCAAGTGGGCTGACAGGAACTTGATAGAATCCGTTGCCTTGCCAAAAATCGGAGCTGGGTTGGGCAAGCTGTCGTGGCAGAACGAAGTCAGACCCCTGCTTGTGGAGTGCCTCACGCCCGGAGCCACGCGATATGTTATCTATGAGACATTCTTGAACGAGTTCGAGACGTAGCTTAAGCCGCCTCAGCCCGGCACTTGGCGCACGTCCCACGAAACTCGATCACCGCCTTCTTGGCGGCGAAGCCGGTCGAGTTGACCCAATCGTTCAGCCGGTGGTCGACATCGTGATCGGACATTTCGGTCACCTGCCCGCATGCGTCGCAGATGGCGAAGGCGGTCATCGAATGGCTGTGGTCGTGCGGTTCGGCACAGGCAACGAAGGAGTTGATGCTTTCCAGCCGGTGCACGAAGCCGGATTTCACCAGCGTGTCGAGTGCACGATAGACCTGCAGCGGGGCGCGGAAGCCCCGCTCACGCAACTGGTCGAGCAAGGTATAGGCGCTGAGCGGCCCACTGGCGGTCTCGAGCTTCTCGAGCACGCACAGTTGGTTTTTCGTCAGCACATCCCTTGCCGCCATGGTTCCGTTCCAACTTGTCTTGCGCCGTTTGCAGGCTGCTTGTTCGAACACACAGCCTGATCCCATTCAGATAGCGACGAACCGCGGTCTTTGCTACTCTTCTGTTGCTGTCCTGGCCGATCGATGACCTGCCGGCACGTTTGGGGATGGCGGGATCGATGGCGAAGCGACATTCAAAATACTGACAAGATCCTCGGCGAGGTTGGCCTCGCTTGGGAAATTCGATCGGGCTTGGGGAAGCAATATGATCAAATTGACACGCCGGACGCTGCTTGTCGGCACGTCGGCGCTGATGGCTGCCGGTACGGTGCCGTTCCGGGCGCTCGCCGCATCGCGCACCTATCATGCGCTGCTGGTGGCATGCACTGAATATCCTGCCCTGCCCCAGAGGAACTGGCTGATCGGGCCGAAGAACGATGCCGGCCTGGTTCACGAATATCTTCTCAAGAACGTGCCCGATCCGGTGCGGTTCGCGCCCGAAAACATTACGCTGCTCGCCAAGGACGTGCCCGGCGCCAAGGGCTTGCCGACCCATGCGGCGATCAAGGCTGCGCTCGCCGATCTTGCCGAGAAAGTGCAGCGCGACGATTTCGTCTATCTGCATTTGTCCGGTCACGGCGCCCAGCAGCCTGCGAGGGTCAAGGGCGACGAGACCGATGGGCTCGATGAGATCTTCCTGCCTGTCGATATCGACAAGTGGATCAACCGCGATGCCGGCGTGCCCAATGCGTTGGCCGACAATGAGATCGGCGACGCGCTGGACGCCATCCGCGACAAGGGCGCCTTTGTCTGGGCGGTGTTCGACTGCTGCCATTCCGGCACTGCGACACGCGCCGTCGAAGTCGACGACGAGATGGAGCGCAAGGTCGAGTTCGCCGATCTGGTCGGCGGCGACGAAGCAGCCCGGGTGGCAGCTCTCAAGACCTATGAGGACACGGTCGCAAGCGCCTCGCGCGGCCTCGACGAAAATGGCGCGCGCAAGCCCGCCTTCAACCTGACGCCGACTGGCGGCGGACCCATCGCCAAGGGCAAGCTGGTCGCCTTCTACGCCGCGCAGACGGTGGAGACGACGCCGGAGATGCCGCTGCCCAAGGGCACCGCGGATGCACCGCGCTTCGGCCTGTTCACCTTCACCATCCTGTCGAAACTGGCCGAGAACCCCAACATCACCTATCGCCAGCTTGGCCAGGCCGTGCTGCAGCAATATTCGGCCGACAGCCGCACCCGGCCGACGCCGCTGTTCGAGGGCGAACTCGACGCGCGCGTCTTCGGCACCGACAAGACGGACGCGGTCATGCAATGGCCAGTCGCCGTCAAGGACGGTGAGGCGACGATCGGCGCCGGCCTGCTGCACCGCCTGACCCCCGGCAGCAAGCTCGCCATCCTGCCCTCGGCGCTGTCGTCGCTGTCGGATGCGGTTGGCTATCTCGAAGTGCAGTCGGCAAAGAACCTGGAAAGCCGCGTCAAGCCAGTCGAGTTCGACAAGAAGCCGGCGCTGAAGCTGGCCGACATTCCAGCGAATTCCTATGCGCGAGTGGCGGAGATCGCCGTCGACTACAAGCTCACAATCGCGCGGCCTGCCGCGACCAGGGGACTTGAGAAGGAAACCGCTCTCGTCAATTCGGTTCTCGACGAGTTGGCCACCGCCAAGGAAACCGGCTTCAACATCGAGCTGGTCGATCCGGGCAAAAGCGCCGAGCTGCGTTTCGCGGTGATGCGCGAGAACGCCATTGCCGGTTCCGCCAAGGACGCGACCGACAAGCCGGCGCTGTGGTTCCTGCCGGCGTCGGGCGATGTGACCCTGAAGGACGGCGGCAAACCGCCGCTGATCATGATCCACCCGGACGATCGCCAGAAACTGGTCGATGCGACGGTCAGGAATTTGCGCACCATCTTCCGCGCCACCGGGCTTTCGCGGCTGGCGGCGGCCTCCGACTACAGGCCAGAGGATGTCGACGTCCAGTTCCAGGTCAAGCGCAGCGACAAGGACGGGCTCGAGCCGTTGCAGGCTTCGGTGGTTCCCCGCGTCTCACCCGGCGACGAGGTGCATGTGCTGGCCAGGAACAGCTCGGACCAGCTGGTCGACATCAACGTGCTTTACGTCGGCAGCGACTATTCGATCACCCACATCGTTGCCGAGCGCCTCGCGCCGCAGGCCACGCTGGAGGAAGGACTGCTGGCCTTCACCGACACCAGTTTCGGCATGGAGCGGATGATCGCGGTGCTGACCGAGGCGCCACCGGAGAGCGAGAAGGAGGATCTGAGCTTCCTGGCGCAGGACGGCGTTGCGTCGATGACGCGCGGGCTGGGCGCCGCCAGCTTCTCCGACATGCTCGCCGATATCGGCATGGCGCCGCCGACCCGCTCGGTGATGCGGCTTGCCGACAAGAGCGGCCCGAAAGGCTCGGTGATGATCTTCCCGATGGAGACGGTGCCGCGCGCCTGAAACTCCGGTGCCAGGGCCGCACGGCCCTGTTGCGCCAGCCCTTGCGCGCCGGCCCTTGCGCGCTTGGCGCGATATGAGAACATTCCCGGCCCCAGCCAAAGGGTGAGCGGCTGATGAAACAGATAGGATCGGTCTTGAGGAACAGTGTTTTTTCCTGGCGTGGAGCGGTTGCCGGACTTGCCGGTGGCCTGTTCATGATCGCCAATGCCTCGGCGCAGGACACTTGCGGCCTCTGTGCCAAGCAGGTGGTCATCAATTCGGAACTGGCAACCTGCTTCCTCGATCAATACGACCAGTTCGCCAAAACCAGCAGTGACGCGGTCGTGGTCGATCTCTCGAGTTGCGCCTCGCGCGGCGTGGTCGAAGCGTTGCCCTCGCCGAGCAAGGCGCCGGCGGAGCCCGACGTGCAGTTCATGGTTTCGCGCCCGCAGCTGGCATGTCTGAAAAAGCAGCTTGAAGCGCCGGGCGTGGTGCTCGATCCCTCCGCCACCATCGAATTGGACAACTGCAAATGAAAAAGCCGGGGGGCACGACAAAGCAGATACAGGTGGCCGCGACCACCAAGGCGACGGCGGCGACGCAGACGCTGCCTGAAACCACCGAAGGTTTCCCCTGGCCGAGCAGCCATGAGATCAAGAAGGAGAGCAATCCGTTCACCGACCGCGACTGGCGCATGCTGGTTTATGCCTGGTCGGGAATGCTGGTGCGCTTTGCCATCATCTTCACTTTGGCGTTCTCGGTCTACCAGTTCCTGGCCAACCAGGAGCAGAAGCGCGTCGAACAGACCATGTCGCTGGTCGAACTCTGGGAAACCAAGGACTACCAGCAGGCGCAGCGGGCGCTGAAGGATCGTCTCGCTGCCCTCAACGCCAAATACGACAATCTGCTCAGTGCAAATCCCTCGCCGACCGAGGAGCAGGTGTTCCGGCAGCGCATCGGCATCGAGGCGATGAGCGCTTCGGGGGGTGACATGCCGCTTGCCGATTTCAACGAGAATTTCGACCGCATCGTCTATTTCCTCAACCGCCTGTCCTTCTGCGTCGACGGCGACCTGTGTTCGCGCAAAGTGACCGATGCCTATTTCCACGATTATGCCGTCTCGTTCTGGAGTTACTTTGCCGGCTATGTCGACAAGCAGCGCAAGGCGGGTTCGCCGACTTTCGCCACGGCCATCGAAGCCTATGTGCGCAATGGGCAGCCCACTGCCGAAGCCAAATGACGAAGGGAAAAGCGGGTTCTAACCTTACGCGCGCCTGCCGCTGGCTGGCTGTGGCTGGAGCCCTGGTCTCTGTCTCGGTCGCCCGCGCCGAGGATGCTCCCGACTTCCATCTTGACCTCGACACTGGCGGGCACAGCGCCCAAGTCACCGACCTTGCCTTCACGCCCGACGGCGAAGACATCGTCTCGGCGTCCGACGACAAGACCATCCGCATCTGGGACTGGCACAGCGGCGTGACGCTGCGCACCATCCGCGGCTATCTCGGCAATGGCAGCGATGGCAAGATCTTCGCGGTCGCGGTTTCGCCGGATGGCAAGACGATCGCCGCCGGCGGCTACTTCGGCGCCAGCCTCGGCGACAAGCCGCCTTATGGCGACGTCAGGCTGTTCGACTTTGCCACCGGTAAGATGAAGGCCGTGCTCAAGGCCGCCGACTACGCGACCTATGATCTCGCCTTCTCCCCCGACGGCAAGACCCTGGCTGCCGGTGGTGGCGACGGCATGGTCTATCTCTGGCGGCCCGACGATACATCGGTGACCGGCTGGACGCTGGACAAGAAGCTCGACGCCGATTCCTGGCACATCGACAAGCTGGCCTTCGCCGCCGAGGGAACGCGCCTGGCGGCGGCCACCACCGACAATGGCATCCGGCTCTGGGATGTCGCCAAGGGCGAGGAGATCGCCTTGCCGGCCGAGGCGGAACAATTGAGGGACATCAGCGTCCAGGCGCTGGCCGCCTCGCTGGACGGCAGCCTGTTTGCCACCGGCAGCAAGGACGGACAGGTCCAGCTCTGGCGCGCGGCCGACGGCACGCTGGCGCGCACCATGCCGAAGCAGGATTTCCTGATCGGTTCGCTGACCTTCGCCAAGGGTTCGCGGCTGGTCGTCTCCTGCGGCTATCGCTGCGCCGACAAGCATCGTTCCACCGTCTGGAACACCGACAACGGCCAGAAGCTGCTCGACTACTCCGGTCATGACGGCACCGTCTACGCCAGCGCCGCCAACGCAGACGGCTCGCTGGTGGCGACCGCCGGCGGCACGCGCAACGCCATCCAGGTCTGGGATCCGGCCACGGGCGAACACAAGGCATTGCTGCAGGGCTTGGGCGAGCCGGTGACATCAGTCGGCATCGATGCGGTGAACGGCGTCATCGCCTGGGGCAACGCCAACCCCTGCCCCGATCGCGTGGCCTGCCCGGAAAAGCAGGGCACGTTGAGCAACACGCTGATATTGCCCACAACCGAACGGTTTTTCGATGCTCCGCAGCCGCTGACGGAACCGGGCTCGTTTGCCCGCGCCGTGCTGGCCGACGGCCAGTGGTCGCTAAGTGCCGCCACGGGTGGCAAGGACGCGCTGGAAAATGCGGTGCTGGAGATCGTCCATGACGGCAAGGCTGTGCGCTCGATCGAAAACGATGCCACCGACGGCTTTGTCCATTCCGCCTTTACCCTGATCGATGACGGGCTTGGCCTGATCACCGGCGGCAATGACGGCACGCTGCTGGAATACAAGGCCGCGACCGCCAGGGTCTCCGGCGAGTTCACCGGCCACACCGGCGAAATCAACGCCATGGTCGCTTCGCAGAAGGCCGGCCTGCTGGTCACCGGCAGCGCCGACCAGACGCTCAGGCTGTGGAACCTGAAGACCCACGAACTGATCGTGTCGATGTTCTTTGCCGGCTCGCAATGGATTGCCTGGATGCCGCAGGGCTATTACTACTCCTCCGACGAGGGCGACAAGCTGATCGGCTGGCAGGTCAACCAGGGCCGCGACCACGAAGGCCGTTTCATCCGCGCCGGCCAGTTGAAGAAATACCTCTGGAGCCCCGAAATGGTGCGCCGCGCCATCATCCTGCGCAGCGCCAGACAGGCGGTCGAGGAGATGCGGCCGGGCGTCGATAACGAGCTGCAAAAGCTTTTGCAGCGCAAGCCGCCGGAATTCGGTATCCGCCTCGCCGAAGACCAGAGCAAGGTCCGCGACGGCTATGTCGCCGTCGAGATCACTGGCGCCAGGGAGGCCGGAACCGATGTCTCCGGCTTCTCGATCCTGTCGAACAGCCGCAATGTCGGGGACCTCACCGCGCGCTCGGTGGACGGCAACAGCACCATCGTCGAGATACCGGTCGAGGACGGAAAAAACACTATCCGCATCACCGGCACCAACGAATATGGCTATCTGACCGAGCGCAGCGTCACGGCGCTGGCGAGGAAGACCGAGAAGGCCGGAGCCAAGGGCAAGCTCTATGTCGCGGTGATCGGCGTCGACAAATATCCGTTCCTGGCCGACGCCTGCTCCGGCCACGCCTGCGACCTGCGCTACCCCGTCGATGACGCCACCGAATTCCTCAAGGTCATTGCGCAGAAATCGGCGCCGCTGTTCTCGTCCATGGAGACGCTGGTTTTGGTCAACCGCGAAGCGCTCGACGAAGCCCCCGACAAAGCCAAGCAGGCCTATGCGGTCGCCAGCGCCGACAACATCATGGAGCCCGATTCGGACACGATCGACGACCAGCTCGCCGATTTCCTCGACAGGCCTGGCGAGCACGACACCACCATCATCTTCGTTGCCGGCCACGGCATCAACATCGACGAGGACTATTATTTCATCCCGACCGACGGGCGCAAACAGGATGCCGAGCGCTGGAAGCGCTCCTCGCTGGTCGATTGGTCCGACATCCAGAAATCGGTCGAACGGGCCAAGGGCATGCGCTTCATGCTGCTCGACACCTGTCACGCTGCCAATGCCTTCAACCCGCGCCTGGAGAAGGACGCGCAGGATGCGCGCATCGTCGTGTTCTCGGCCACCGCCGCCAACAACACCGCCGCCGAACTGCCCGAACTCGGCCATGGCGTCTTCACCTATTCGATCCTCGAGGGCCTGCGCGGCAAGGCGAGGACGTCGGACGGCGGCGTCACGCTGTTCGGCCTCGCCGATTTCATTTCGCGCGAGGTGGTGCGGCTGACCGCGTCGAAGCAGAAGCCGTTCTATTATGTCGGCGGCGTGGAGAATATCGTGTTGGCTGAACCATGAGGCCGATCTTCGTAATCGTGCTCCTAGCCCTGCTCCCCCTCCCCGCCTTCGCCGCACCAGTCGTCTGCCCGCCCGGCGCCGAAAACTTTCCGCCCTTCTATGACGACGCCACACTGTTCAAAAATGCCATCGCCAACGTCGCCAATGTCCAGCCATCCAACCAGCGGCTGACCGGCATCACTGTGCCGCATCATCTGCTCGCCGCCGATCTGGTGGCGCTCGGTTTCAGGGCAGCCTCCGGCTTCCGCTACAAGCGCATCGTCATCCTGTCGCCGGACCACTTCCACAAAACGCACAAGCTCTACGCCACCTCCGTGCGCGGCTTCGACACCGTGCTTGGCTCGGTTGCAGCCGACGCTGAGGCGGTGCGCCGGCTGGAGGCAAACAGCGACATGGTCGAGGAATCCTGCCTGTTCGACAAGGAACATGGCGTGCAGGCCATGCTGCCTTTCCTGCACCATTATTTCCCCGAGGCGAGCATCGTTCCGATAGCGATGTCGGTGAAGGCGAAGCGTGGCGATTGGGACCGGCTGGCGGAGGCGCTCAAAGCCATCGTCGACCAGGACACGCTGATCGTCGAATCCACCGACTTTTCGCATTACCTGCCGCAGCACGACTCCAGGCGTTTCGACCAGCAGTCCCTGAACATGCTGGCCGCCGGCTCGCTCGACGGCATAGCGGCGCTGCGCCAGCCCGATCACGCCGATTCCGTCGGTGCGCTCTACATCCAGACCAGGCTGCAGCGCGAATTGTTCGGCGCCCAGCCGCTGGTTATCGCCAACGAGAATTCGCAGGAGCACACGTCGGATTATGTCGAGCGGACCACCAGCTACGTGGTGGCGCTGTTCGGCGCGTTCGGCCCCGGCTTCAACAACCCGGCACGGCCAAAGGACAGGATCTACTATCTTGCCGGCGACGTGAATTTCGGCCGCGCCATGAAGAAGATTTTGGTCCGTGACGGCATCGCCGACCGCGTCGTCGACAGCGTCCTTTCGCTGACTGGATCGCGGCCGCTGATCGTCAATCTCGAAGGCGTCATCCTGCCCAACGTTCCGGAAGCGATCGACGACATGACGCTGGCGATGCCGGGAGGTCTCGCCCTCGACATGATGAAGCGGCTCAATGTCGCCGCTGTCAGCCTCGCCAACAACCACGCCTACGATCTCGGCCCGTCAGGCTATGCCGAGACGCTGCGCGCCCTGGACGAAGCCGGCATCCCTCATGTCGGCCAGGGCGAAACGCTGGCGCTCGCCGATCTCGATCTTGTCGGCCTGACCGATATCGACACCAACGGCTCGAAGAACACCGACCTGCTCACCCCTGCCCTGCTCGACCGGCTGCTGCATGAGAATGCAAAGCGGCCGGTGGTCGCCTTCGTCCACTGGGGCCGCGAGTACAAAACCGAGCCGTCGCCGCGCGAAGACATGCTGGCCGACGAGATGCGCCTGCGCGGCGTGTCGGCCATCGTCGGCGGCCATCCGCATGTGTCGAGCGAGGCGATCGTGCCGCTGGCCGGCGGCGATGTCGCCGAGGTTTATTCGCTCGGCAACTTCCTGTTCGACCAGAGCGCGCAACGCTCGTCGGGATCGATGCTGGAACTGCGCGTCTTCGCCCAGGGCACGATCTTCACCAGGCTCATTCCGCTGCCGAATTATTTCGAGATGGGCAGGAAATAGCACCTGCCCGATTAAGCTATGTTGAGATTCAGGTCAGGCCGGCCCCACCTGAATATCGACATATCTTAGCCGCAGCCGACCATATCGCGCGGCAGATAGCACGCCGCCGGCTCGGTCTTGGTCTCGAACAGCGACCGCTTCGGCTTGAAATAGAAGAAGGTCACCGGCTTGCTCTCGCGCACGCTGCCATCGGCGAAATGCGCCGCGATGCTGAAGCTGTGGATCGACGACATCGACGACCACATCTTCAGCCGCGCCGTGTAAGCGCTGATGCTCTTGTTGCCACGCACCGGCATGGCGATCGTGTAGTCATGCTTGCCGATCGGAAACTCGATATTCTGGTAGCGCATCGCCTCCGGCGTACCGCCGCCGCCATCGCCACATTCGGCCATCGATTCCGGAGTCTCGAAAACCGCCATGGTCACGGAGGTGCGGAACGGCTCGCTCTGCTGGTGGACGTGACCTTCGTCATCCGCCCAGGAATAATCGAACTTGCCGATAGCATTCAGCGTCATCGCCTGTTGCATGTTGCCGAGATAGTCGGCGACCTCGCCGAACTTGATCTTGTTGGTCAGTTGGCTGCGGCAGACATTGAGACTGTCGACCGAAGGACAGGGAAAGCGTCCGATCTCGAGGCTCGCCGTATCGACGCCAGCCTCGGCGAGCACACTCTTGACCGACACGTCGACACCTTCGCCGAAACCGCCGATGTCCTTGGTGAACATGCGGCTTGGCTGGCCGGTTGGGTCGCCATCTTCGTTCACCGCTGTGAACTGGATCGACATCTTCATGTCCTTGGCATCGCCCCAGCCATTGTTGATAATCGAGAAATCCGGCCGGAAGCCGACACAGCCGAAATGCTCCGATATCGACAGCATCGGCTTGCGGTAGGCATCGCTCGACGCGACTTTCATTTCCAGGCTGTCGAGCTTGACTTTGGATTTGCCTGTCGTCTTGAGGTCGACCTCGGCGAAGGCCGGCGCATCGTCCCAGTCCTTGCTGCCAAAGACATTGCTGGTCGTGATCTGCCCGCTGCCGTTCCAGCTGTCATTGTCCTCATCTGCCTGCGGATAGATCGCAATGTCCTCGTCGCGTACAAGGTGCTGGTACTGCATGTCGGACTGCTGGGTCATGCGCTGATCGACCGCGACACCGATCTCGACCTTGTCGGCGTCACCGCCACCGGCCTGCGCCTTAATGAGGCCGCCCACCCTGGCGTCGGCCAGAACGTCGGGGCGCGACCCGCCGACCTCCTTGCCCATCACCCATTGCGACGCGTAGACCGTGCCCCCGGCGAGCCGGGTCCGGCCCCTGCCGTTTTTCAGTCCGTCGACAAACGAGCCAGCAAAAATCTCCCCGGTCGTTGACGACAGTTGACCCTCGCCATTCGCAATGCCGTCGACGAACCGGCCCTCGTAGCGGTTGCCGTCGGCGTCGATATGCATGCCCTTGCCGTTGAGCTTCCCGGCGAGCCAATGCCCTTCGAAAACCTCGCCCGATCGCAGTTCGAGCCGGCCTTGCCCGTCGGGCCGGCCGTTCCTGACATCACCGAGATAGCTGGAATAGATGGTCTTGGGATCGTAGCTCGCCGAGCCTCGCACCCGCCAAACCAGCCTGCCCTTGCCATTGACGGTGCCGTCCTCGGCGATCGTCCGATCCGGCGATTGGCCTGCAGCCGGCTCCCAGACGAAATCGAGGTTCTTCTCCGGATGGAAATCCCAAACGCGCACTGCCCTGCGCAACACCGAACGGGTATCGGCCTGATAGAGGATTTGTACCCGTTCCGCCCAGGCGCCGTCGGCAGGCGCGGCGGCCGGATCGGCGAAAGCCGGTGAAAGCATCAGCGCGCCCAGCATCGATGCGGCCGCGACCCCGAACACTGCCCTTGCCCGCGCCATCCCTTGAGCCCCCTGGACGCCCCAACCCCTTGTCCGATCGAAGCGTAGTCGGCGACCCGGCCCCGTGCAAGCGAAGCCGCATCGACCCAGGAAAAAGGCGGCGAGATCGACCCGCCGCCTTTTCCCGTGTCGTGAATGTGCAGCGATTATTTATACAGGCTGTTGATCCACTGGATGTTGGCGGCGTTCAGACGCACGGCGGTGTTCGCGTCGGGACTTTCCGCCACGTTGACGCCGGTGATGATGCGCTGCTTGGAGTTGTTGTCATAGGCATAGACCGAGCTGCCGCTCGACCCCGGGAACGTATCGCAGTCATACTGGAAATATTCCGGACCGATGTTTTCGGCATGCACTTCGCAGCTTGCCTTCCACATCGTGCCCATCGGCTTGTCGCCGGGATAGCCGACGAGGTTGGCGGTGAAGTCGCCGAGATCGTCATAATTGGCATAGCCCAGCCAGCCCAAATTGGTGCCGACATCCTGCTTCAGCGTGACGATGCCGAGATCCCACGGGATGACCGAACCATAATAGCCCTGGTAATTGTCGATGAAGCCCTGCAGCACATAGGCGCTTTCATAAGCGAAGGCGCCGAACGGCGCGTCGTCTGCCGTGCTGCCGTTGAGGCCCGGCACGAACAGATAGTCCGCCAACCAGTCCTTGTCCTCATGGCTGTAGAGGCAGTGCGCCGCGGTGAGAACGGTTCGCGGACCGATCAGCGTTGCCGAGCAGCTGCCGAAGCCGGTCTTCGACTTGGCTTCGAGATAGCCGATCGCCGAGAACGGATAGGTCTTGGTGTTCTTGACCTGCACCCGATCGTCGGGGCCGAAAACCTGCCGCCCGGCTTCGCCTTCGCCAAGGTCCGGATCATCGGTCTCGCGCTGGGCCCCGTCCGCGCCATCCGCCGGCGCGTTCAGTTGCTTGATGATAAGCTCCCGCAGCGCCTCGCTTGGCTCGATCTTGATCTCCTTGCCATCGGCGGAACGCCCGACGATGCCATAGGATTTGACAGCCGTTGCCTCGTCGGCGAGCGGCGCGGCGCGGCTGTCTTCATCGGTCAGCTTGGGCGGTGCGATCGGCTTTGCCCGCCCAGGCGTGAAATCGCCCGAAGTCACGTCCCGCATGCTTTCGCCGTTGCCGGCACTGGCTGAGCCGGGGTCGGCGGCGAAAGCGGGGACCGTCCATATTGCAGTGGACAGCAATACGGACGCAATCATAGCGTTTGTCAGTTTTGTCATGGTGAGACTCTCCCAAAAGTCAGCAAGGACTGGATCAAAATACAGAAATATTGTCGAGATCGTGGTGGCGTCGAAAAATCAGCAAGCCTATCGGCGCGCAGGCCGGATCGTTATTTGCCATGGTCAATCAAAAGCCCCCGCCAAAATGACCCTACCCGATATACTGCCTAAAATAATCCTAGATTGGCAATGATAAATCGCTTCCACGTAGCCCGTGGGGGGCTATAGGATTTTGTGCGGGTTCTGCTCGCGGGCACGGTTAGCAAAAGTGGGATTCGGTTTTGTGACCGATCGCGCGCCGATTGAATGCGGCAAGTGATCGGATGTCCGAACCGGCACCGCCTCTTTGCACAATGCCCGGCGCCGGTCCGCGCGGGAAGTTGTCTTAGGAGGGGTTCAGGTGCACATCACAAATCGGTTCGGGTCGATCGTTGCCGCTTCGCTGCTTGGCGTCGCCGCTGCCGTCACATTCATCAACACCGGCCAGGCGGGCGAAGGCAACGCAAGACCCGAAGCGGCTGTCTCGCCGATGAAGCGCGTGACCGATGCCAGGGCAAAGGCCGCGGCGGAGAACCCGGACGGCGCCGACCGGGTCTACGGCGGCAACCAGGCCGAGAAGGGCGCCTATCCGTTCCAGGTCGCGTTGCTCACCACCGAGAGGCTGGACGAGAACCCGGCCTCGCAGGCCAACGCACAGTTCTGCGGCGGCAGCCTGATCGCGCCGCAATGGGTGCTGACGGCGGCACACTGTCTCAACGATAACGGCCAGCCGATCTCACCTGGCTCCGTTACCGTGCTGACCGGCGCCACCGAGCTCAGCGAAGGCAAGCGCCACAAGGTGGCTGAAGTCATCGTCAACGAGGGCTACAGCGAGCAGACGCTCGACAACGACCTCGGACTGCTCCGGCTTGCCGAGCCGGCCGATGCGCCGGCCATCAAGGTCACCCATGACGCGACCCCCGAGGCCGGCAAGACCACGGTCACCGGCTGGGGCAAGATGCAGGACGGGACATTTCCGACCACGCTGATGGTCGCCGACCTCGACTTGCAACCCAACAGCGCCTGCAACACCGGCATCAAGGCCATCTATGCGCATGACCTGAAGGCTGCACTTGGCGATCTGTCCCATCGCATGCGCTATTCGGAAAAGGGTATCGACGCCGCCGCGAACGCGATCGCCGCCGACATGACGGATCCGCTGACTGGCAACATGATCTGCGCCGGCACGACCAGCGGCGTGCGTGACGCCTGCAATGGCGACAGCGGCGGCCCGCTGTTCATGGTCGGCGCCGACGGCCCGGTCCAGGTTGGCGTCGTCAGCTGGGGTGAAGGCCCGGCGGACGGAAGTGCAGCCTGCGGCCATAAGGATGCCTACGGCATCTACACGCGGCTGGCCAACTACACCGGCTGGATCGAAGCCAAGATGAAGACCTCGACGCCGGCGCCGGAAAAACCCAAGGCGGGGCTAGGCACGGCCCAGAAGCCGAAAGCACCCTGACGCAGCGATAGCGCGCATAAAATGGCGGCGAGGCTCCCGCCATTTTATTGCCGGCTTCATGCGCGCGCTTACTTCCTCGGCGGTCCTTTGCGCTCGGCGGAGGCCGCCCACAGGTTGATGTCGGACTCACGCGCGTAAGTATCGATCTCGGCCAATTCGGCATCGCTGAAGTCGAGCACCTTGAGCGCCCCGACACAGTCCTCGACCTGCTCCGGCCGGCTGGCGCCGATCAACGCCGATGTCACCTTGCCCCTGCGCAGCACCCAGGCGAGCGCCATCTGCGCCAACGTCTGGCCGCGTTTGCCGGCGATCGCGTTGAGCGCCTTGATGTTGGCGATGGTGCGGTCGTTGATGAAGGCTGTCTTCAGCGACTTGCCCTGGGAGGCGCGGCTGCCCTCGGGGATGCCGCCAAGATATTTGTCGGTCAGCATGCCTTGCGCCAGCGGCGAGAACACGATGGAGCCGACGCCGAGCCCATCGAGCGTGTCGAGCAGGCCGTCATCCTCGACCCAGCGGTTGAGCATCGAATAACTCGGCTGGTGGATGACGCATGGCGTGCCGAGCTGCCGCAATATGTCGGCGGCTTCGCGGGTGCGCTGCGAATTGTAGGACGAGATCCCGGCATAGAGCGCCTTGCCCGAACGCACCGCATGGTCGAGTGCACCCATGGTTTCTTCCAGCGGCGTGTCGGGATCGAAGCGATGTGAATAGAAGATATCGACATAGTCGAGCCCCATCCGCTTCAGGCTCTGGTCAAGGCTCGCCAGCATGTATTTGCGCCCGCCCCATTCACCGTAGGGACCGGCCCACATTTCATAACCGGCTTTGGTCGAGATGATCAGCTCGTCGCGATAACCGGCGAAATCGGTGCGCAGGATTTCGCCGAAAGCGGTCTCGGCCGAGCCGGGCGGCGGGCCATAGTTGTTGGCGAGGTCGAAATGGGTGATGCCGAGATCGAAGGCCTTGCGGGCGATCGCCTGCTTGGTCCTGTGCGGCGTGTCATTGCCGAAATTGTGCCACAGCCCGAGTGAGATCGCCGGCAGCTTGAGGCCGGACCGTCCGCAACGGTTGTAGATCATTTTCTCATAGCGGTTTTCGGCAGGGATGTAGGGCATGACGGGAATCCTCGAATTTGAACGGAGGGAGCACGGTCATCGTCGCCTGATAACAGTGCCCGCGCCCCCTCCTTACGCTCTCCCCGGCCGAACGGGGAGAGGGGGTAAATCAAAATTATCGATAATCCTGCACCTACTTTGTCTTCGCCAGCAACTCCTTGGCTGCCTTGACGCCAAGAGCGGCCGGCCGCTCACAAGCGGTCTGCATGGCGACGAATTTGCCGGTCTCGCCGGAGCGCAACATGCCGGTCATGACATCGACGGCATGCAGCGCCAGTTCCATCGAGCAGCGATGCGGCCGCCCTTCGGCGATTGCCAACGCCATGTCGGCAAGGCCGGCGGTGCGGTAATTGGCCATCAGGCCCTGGCCGTGCATTTCGTTCGGAATGCCAAGTGGATGCTTCCACTTCGGCAGCTTCTTGACCGGCTTGCCCTCGGCGGTAAAGCGCACCTCGCCGCCGAAAAAGTTCGGATCCGGTACGAACACAGTCCCCGCTTCGCCATAGAGTTCCATCGGCGCGTGGCCGTGAGCCCAGACGTCCCAGCTGGTGTTCAGCGTCACCACGGCGCCATTCTCGAACTCCAGCAGGCCATGGATGGTGGTCGGCGTATTGACCGGGATTTTTTCGCCCGCGCGCGGCTTTGAGCTGATCGTCCGTTCCTTGGCCGGGGTTATCGCGAAGGCCGCCACCTGCTTCACCGGTCCGATCAACTGGATCAGATTGGTGATATAGTACGGCCCGATATCGAGCACCGGCCCCGCACCCGGCTGGAAGAAGAAATCCGGATTGGGGTGCCAATGCTCCATGCCATGGCCCATGACGTGGCAGGTGCCGCTGGTGATCTTGCCAAGCTTTCCCCCGTCGATCAGTTCACGCACCAACTGGTGCGCGCCGCCGAGGAAAGTGTCGGGTGCCGAGCCGATGCGCAGCCCCTTTTTTTCCGCCCGCGCCTTGAGGTCCAGGCCCTCTTTAAGCGACAGCACGAACGGCTTTTCCGAATAGACGTGCTTGCCGGCATCGAGCACCTGTTTCGACACCTCATAGTGCACGGCCGGTATCGTCAGGTTGACGACAATGTCGATGTCATCGGCCTTGAGCAGGTTCTCGACGGTCTCGGCGCGCAGCTTGAACTCCTTCGCCCGCGCCTTGGCCACATCCATGTTTATGTCGGCGCATGCGCGCATCTCGATGCCGCGAAACAGCGGCGCCAGCGAAAAATACGCCTTCGAGATGTTGCCGCAGCCAATGACGCCAATACCCAATTTCTTTGCCATTATGATTGTTCCTAGTACGTCTTGACGGTTGCGATCGAGCGGCGGGCAAAGCGCTCGACGTCATTGGGATTGTCCTGTTCCATGACGAAGTATGTTGCCGCGCTCTTGGCCCGCAGCACCTTGATCAGGCCAGCCCAGTCGATCGTGCCGTGGCCGACATCCGACCAGCCATCCTCGTCCAGCCCCTCGCCCGGCTTGGCGATGTCCTTCACATGCACGGCGACGATGCGCTTGCCGTGCTTTTCGATCCAGGGCAACGGATCGGCGCCGCCGCGCACCACCCAGGCAAGGTCCATCTCCCAGCCGACATCAGGAGCGGAAGAAAGGATGTGATCCTGCGGCACCGAGCCGTCGGCCAGTGCCTTGAACTCGAAATCATGGTTGTGCCACGCAAAGCCGTAGCCGGCCTTCGACGCCACCTCGCCGACCTTGGCCAGGCGCTCGCCGAAGCCGCGCCAGCCGGCGCCGTCGGACGGCCTGTCCTCGGCCATCAGATAGGGGCAGATCAAGAGCTTGATGCCGAACGCATCGGCGATCTTGCGCACGCCGCCGAAGTCGTTCTCCAGCGCATCGATGGAAAAATGCCCGGTCGGCATGGCAAGTCCGTTCTTGTCGAGTTCGGCACGGAAGGCCTTGGGATCGTCATAGACACCGCCAAAGCCTTCGACCTGTGTGTAGCCGAGCTTGCCGAGTGTCTCGAGCACGCCTTCCCAGGGCTGGAAATTGCGGGCGCTGTAAAGTTGGAATGACCAGTTCATCGTCTTTGTCCGTTTTGCTTGTTTTGCTTGGGAGATGGTTATTCGGGCGTTAGATGCGGCTGCCGGTTTCGGCGTTGAATAGCGAGGCTCGCATCGGGTCGAAGCCCACCGTCACCGCCTCGTCGTTCTTGGGCGTGCGTTCCGATGTGACCCGGACGCTGAATTTCTGCTCGGCAAGCTTCAGCCACACCAGCGTGTCGGAGCCCATCGGTTCGACCACCTCGACATTGGCCGCTGTCGAGAACGGCCAGCCCGTGCCGCTGTTCAGACTGACATGCTCAGGCCTGATGCCGAACACCGCTGGGCCGGCTTCCGGTTGCCCGTCGAACTGATAGGTGCCGAGTGGAATATTGAGATCTTCGGCCACAAAGAACCAGCCGTCACCGCGCTTCTCCAGCCGCCCCTCGACGAAATTCATCGCCGGCGAACCGAGGAAGCCCGCCACGAAGCGATTGACCGGGCGGTTGTAGATGGTCTGCGGCGCATCGAGCTGCTGGATGACACCGCCCTTCATCACCGCGATCCGGTCGGCCAGGGTCATTGCCTCGATCTGGTCGTGGGTGACGTAGATCATGGTGTTCTGCAGCCTGCGATGCAAAAGCTTGATCTCGACGCGCAGTTCCGAGCGCAGTTTGGCATCGAGGTTGGACAGCGGCTCGTCGAACAGGAAAACGTCGACATCGCGCACCAGCGCCCGCCCGATCGCTACCCGCTGGCGTTGGCCGCCGGAAAGCGCCGAGGGCTTGCGCTGCAGCAGCGGCTCGATCTGCAGGATCTCGGCGGCGCGCGCGATGCGTTTGGCGATCTCGCCTCTGGGCAGGCCCGCGACACGCAGGCCGAAGGACAGGTTCTTCTCCACCGTCATTTGCGGATAGAGCGCGTAGGACTGGAACACCATGCCGATGCCACGGTCCTTGGGCTCTTCCCAGGTGACGTTCTTGCCCTTGATGAAGATGCGGCCCTTCGAGATGTCGAGCAGGCCGGCAATGCAGTTGAGCAAGGTCGACTTGCCGCATCCGGAGGGGCCCAGCAGCACGATGAACTCGCCATCGGCGATATCGAGATTGAGCGTCTGCAGAACCGACACCGCGCCGTAATTCAGCGACAGGTTCTGGATCGATACGCTGGGATTTTCGATTTCTGCCATCATCACCCTTTCACCGCGCCGGCGGCAATGCCACGCACGAAAAGCCTGCCGGAAATGAAGTAGATGACGAGCGGGACCAGCCCGGTCAGGATCGTAGCCGCCATATTGACGTTGTATTCCTTCACGCCTTGCACCGAGTTGACGATATTGTTGAGCTGCACCGTCATCGGATAGGTGTCGGGGCGGGTGTAGACGACGCCGAACAGGAAGTCGTTCCAGATGCCGGTCACCTGCAGGATGACGGCGACGACGAAGATCGGCAGCGACATCGGCACCATGATGCGTAGGTAGATGCCCCAGAAGCCGGCACCATCGACACGCGCCGCCCGGAACAGTTCCTCCGGCATGGAGGTGAAATAGTTTCGGAACAGAAGCGTCAGGATCGGCATGCCGAAAATGGAATGGACGATGACCAGGCCGCTGAGGCTGCCATAGAGCCCGATCTCGCGCAGGATGATGACGATCGGATAGATCATCACCTGATAGGGAATGAACGCACCGACGATGAGGATGATGAAGAACGTGTCGGCGCCCTTGAAGCGCCAGTTGGCCAGCGCATAGCCGTTTACGGAGGCTATCGCGATCGACAGGATCACCGAGGGCACGGTGATGCGAACCGAGTTCCAGAAGCCGCGCGAAAGCCCGTCGCAATTGAGCCCGGTGCAAGCCGTCGACCACGCCTTGACCCATGGCTCGAAGGTGATCTCGAGCGGCGGCGAGAAGATGTTGCCGAGGCGGATTTCCGGCATGCCCTTGAGCGAGGTGACGATCATCACATAGAGCGGCAAGAGGTAGTAGAGCGCCACCAGGATGAGCGTGCCATAGAGGAAGATGTTGCGGCGCGAGAACATGTGACGCGGCTTCGGCCCATTGGGTTCCGAGGCATCGGCTCGAATGGTGCCGGGCGGTGCGGACAGGGAAACGGCATGATCAGACACGCTTCCTGCCTCCGAATTCGAGATAGGCCCAAGGCACGATGACGATCATCACCGAGAGCAGCATCATGGTCGAGGCGGCAAAACCCTGGCCGAGGTTCTGGGCGAAGAACATGTAGTCGTAGACATACTTTGCCGGCACTTCCGACGCGATGCCAGGCCCGCCGCTGGTCTGGGCGACGACCAGGTCGTAGACCTTGACGATGCCCGATGCGATGATGACCAGGGTGGTGATGAAGACCGGTCGCATCATCGGGATGATGATGAACAGATAGGTCTTCCACATCGGTATCCCGTCGACCCGCGCCGCCTTCCAGATGTCCTCGTCGATGCCGCGCAGGCCGGCCAGCATCAGGCACATGATCAGCCCGGTGCCTTGCCACAGCGCGGCGATGGATATGCCGTAGATGACGATGCTGGAATTGTAGAGCGGATCGAAATTGAAGCTTGTCCAGCCAAGGCCTCGTATCACGCCCTGGATACCGAAATCCGGATTGAGCAGCCATTGCCATACAAGACCGGTGACGATGAAGGAGAGAGCGAAGGGATAGAGGAAGATCGTGCGGAACGTGTCCTCGAAACGGATCTTCTGGTCGAGCAGAGCGGCCAAAATGAAGCCGATCACCAGCGAGAACACCAGCGAGATCACGCCATAGATAAGAAGGTTCTCGATCGAAATCAGCCAGCGCGGAGTCGCCCACAACCGGTGATATTGGTCGAGGCCGACGAAATTCAGCCGCGGCAGCAGCTTCGAATTGGTGAAGGAATAGAGCACAGTCCACGCCGTGCCGCCCACGAACACCACCAGCGCGGTGAGGATCATCGGGATCGAGGCGATCTTCGCATTCAAGTTGCGAAACAGTCGAATGGGGCGTTCGCTCTTGCTCATCGGTACAGCCATGCTGGATCGGGTAAGGGCGGCGGGCTCCCGGCTTGGTTTTGCACCAAGCCGGGAGGAAGGGAATTTGCCTGCGATATCAGTCCGCCGTCGCGATGATGTCGGCGAAGCGCTTCTGTGCCTCTTCGAGCGTCATCTCGGGCTTGGCGAAGAACTCGGAGAACAGGTCCTCCTTCTGCTTCTGGCTGTCCTGCGAAAGCAGCTGGTCTGTCCACGGCATGACGGCGCCCTTGGCCAGGATGGCGAGGCCCTTCTTCATGCAGTCGTTGGCCGCGTTGAGGTCGACGTCGCCACGCACCGGCAGGGAGCCCTTCTTGAGATTGAAGGCGACCTGGGTCTTGGGATCGAGCAATGTCTCGGCCAGCACTTCCTGCGCCTTGGACTTGTCGGCATCCTTGAGCAGCGGGAAATAGAAGGCATCGCCACCGGTGGCGATGACCTCATTCAGGCCGAGGCCGGGAAGGCAGGTATAGTCCTTGCCGGCGGTCTTGCCGGCCACCTGGAATTCACCTTGCGCCCAGTCGCCCATGATCTGGCCGCCGGCCTTGCCGGTGATGACCATGTTGGTGGCCTGGTTCCAGTCCTGCACATTGGTATTCTTGGCCATCTTGCGCGCATCGTCGGCCGCCTTGAACACCTTGGCGACCTCGGGACCGGCGGCGAACTTGGCGTCCTTGTCCTTGTAGACCTTGAGGAAGGTGTCGGTGCCGCCGACCGCCGCGAGCAGCACGTCGAAGGCGCCGGACGACTGCCAGGCCTGCCCGCCGACTGCGAGCGGTACGATGCCTGCCTTCTCCAGCGCCGGAGCGGCGGCGACATATTCATTCCAGTTCTTCGGCACCGGCACGCCGGCTTTCTCGAACGCGGCGTTCGACAGCCACAGCCACTGCCAGGAGTGGATGTTGACGGGCACGCAATAGATCTTGCCGTCGATGGTGCAGCTGTCGAGCAGGCTCTTCGGCCGCACGACCTCGGTCCATTTGCCCTTGGTGGCGACATCGGTGAGGTCGCGCATCAGGCCGGCCTGCACCAACTCTTCCGCTTGCCGGCCGTGATTGAACTGGGTGGCGCCCATCGGATCGCCGCCGGTGATGCGGCTGATCATGATTGGCCGCGCCGTGCCGCCGGAGCCGGCAATGGCGCCATCGACCCAATGGTTGCCGGTGGCGTCGAAAGCCTTGGCGAGTTCCGCGACCGCCGCCGCCTCGCCGCCGGAGGTCCACCAATGAGTGACTTCCAGGTCCGTCGCGGCGGCTTGGCCGGCGAACTGCAGAGCGGCCGTTGCCGCCAGCGCGGCGGTCAAAAGTTTGTATCGCATTTCGGTTCCTCCCAGAATCTGAAACGTTACAGATTTTCGATACGGCAATTGCGCGAATGGCGCAACCCCTTGAGCAAACGGGCTTCGACATTTTTTCGAGCCATGAACAAATTCTGTCGAAAACCCGTGTCGATGTGCACCGCAGCATAGATCGCTGCGACGCAAAAACACCAAACAGTGCATTAAAGCCGGCAAAAATCCGTGATCAAGGCATTTTCCTCTGGAATCCCAAGGGGTTTCGCAAAAGGCGCCATCACCTCTCGGACACGCTCGGCGAGGCGACATTGGCAATCTGTAACGTTTCAGTATATTGAGCCAATTCTGGCTGGAGCGCATATCGTATCGCAATGACGGCGATTGCCGACCCAGCCTGCGGCTGCTATGCGCCTGACGGGCGGGACGAATGGACAGACGGCGTACGGACAAGAATGACGAGGCGTCGGCGCAAGGGCGGCCGACGTTGAAGACGCTTGCCTTCATGACCGGGCTCGGCGTCACCACCGTCTCGCGCGCCTTGAAGGATGCTCCGGAGATCGGCGCCGAGACCAGGCGCCGCGTCCAGTTGGTCGCCAAGCAGATCGGCTACCGGCCGAACCGCGCCGGTGTGCGACTGCGCACGGGCAAGACCAATGTCATCAGCCTCGTGCTCAACACCGAGCAGGAGATCATGAGTTTTGTCTCCGACATCATATACGGCGTCTCTGAGGTCATTGCCGACACGCCCTACCACCTGATCGTCACGCCTTATTCGCGCTCGCAGGATCCGCTCGACCCCATACGCTATCTGGTCGAGACCGGTTCCGCCGACGGCGTCATCATTTCACGCACCCAGCCGAACGACGCCAGGGCGCGCTACATGCTGGAACACGGCATTCCCTTTGCCACGCATGGACGCACCGAGATGGGGCTGGTTCACCCCTATCATGATTTCGACAACTACGCCTTCGCGGTGGAAGCCGTGCGGCGCCTGGCCGGCATTGGCCGCCGCAGGCTCGCTTTGCTTGCGCCTCCGGTCGGGCTGACCTATCACAGCCACACCGTCAACGGCTTTGCCGACGCACTGAGCGAGGTCGGTGCCAGCGAGATCCCGTTCAGCACCGTGTCGATCGATCAGTCGATCGAGCAGATCAGGACGAGGACCGCGCAGTTGATGCGCCGCGACGTTAGGCCGGACGGCTTCGTCAGCAGCGCCGCCGCCGCGACGCTCGCGCTCGTCGCCGGCATCGAGGATGCCGGCCTCAAGCTCGGTCGTGACGTCGACATCGTCTCCAAGCAGTCGTCGGACCTTTTGCATTTGTTCCGGCCGGAACTGCTGATCGTCAACGAGAACTTCCGGCTGGCGGGCTCCGAGCTCGCCCGCTCCGTGCTCGGCTGGATCGGCGGCGCCGCGCCCGGCACGCTGCAGTCGCTCAGCGTGCCGGGTGAAGTCCTGGCCTACAGACGTTCGGGCGACTAACCCGCCGCGCCGCTGCCCCACGGGCCGTGGAACGCGCCCTGTTCGCCGATGCGTTCGAAGCCGTGCGCGCCGAAGAAGTCACGCTGCGCCTGGATCAGGTTGGAGGTGCCGCGGCCCTGGCGGTAGCTGTCGAAATAGGCAAGCGCCGAAGCCAGCGCCGGCACCGGCGAGCCGGCCTCGGAAGCCCTGGCCACGGCCCGCCGCAGCGACGGGTGCGCCTCCTGCATCATGGTGATGAAGGCCGGCGCCATCAAAAGATTGGTCGAAGCGCCGCCGCTGCCGAAAGCCTCGGCCATCGTATCCAGCATCTGCGAGCGGATGATGCAGCCGGCCCGCCAGATCTTGGCGATGGTCGGCATCGGCAGGTTCCAGTTGAACTCCTTCGAGGCGCCGCTCATCACAGCGAAGCCTTGCGCGTAGGCGGATATCTTGCCGGCGAATAGCGCCAGTTCGAGGTCTTTCAGCAGCGCATCCTTGTCCCCGGAAATCTTCGTCACGCCGATGTTGCCATAGGCCTTTTGCGCCGCCTGCCGCTCGTCCTTGATCGACGACAAAACGCGCGCCGCCACCGCCGCCTCGATCGCGGTCGCCGGAATGCCGAGCTGCTGCGCCTCGATGACCGACCATTTGCCGGTGCCCTTCTGGCCGGCGCGGTCGAGAATTATGTCGACCACCGGCTTGCCGGTCTTCGGATCGTCGGCGGCCAGCACCTTGGCGGTGATCTCGATCAGGTAGGAATTGAGCCGGCCGTTGTTCCAGGTTTCAAACACCGTGCCGATGTCCTTCGGCCCCATGCCCAGGCCGTCGCGCAGGATGCCGTAGATCTCGGCGATCATCTGCATGTCGGCATATTCGATGCCATTGTGGATGGTCTTGACGAAATGCCCGGCGCCGTCGGTGCCGAGCCAGGCGGCACACGGCTCGTTCTTGAACTTGGCGGAGATCGCCGTCAGCACCTTCTCGACACGCTTCCAGCTATCTTCGGTGCCGCCGACCATGATAGACGGCCCGTGGCGCGCGCCCTCCTCGCCGCCCGACACACCCATGCCGATGAAGGTCAGGCCCGAGCCCGAAAGCTCGGAGAAGCGCCGCATCGTGTCACGGAAATTGGCGTTACCCGCGTCGATGACGATGTCGTTGGCCGACAGCACGCCGCGCAAGGCTTCGATCTGTTCGTCGACCGGCTTGCCGGCCAGCACCATGATGATGATCGGGCGCGGCGGCCGGATCGCGGCGGCGAGCTCTTCCAGGCTGTAGCAGGGAACAACCATATCCCTGAGCGCGCCGGCATTCTCGACGAAAGCGTCGGTGCGCGCCCTTGTGCGATTGAAGACGGCGATGCGGTGCCCGCGCTCGGCGATGTTGAGCGCCAGGTTGGAGCCCATCGTACCAAGGCCGATCAGGCCGATTTCCGCTTTTTCCATCGTTCTTCCCTGCCTTCGGATTTTGTTGAGACCGCGTTTTGCGAACGATGATTGACGGGCCTTGCGGGTCGCGTCAACCGCCTCGCCGAATTGTGTTGCGCCGAGCTCCGGTCGGGGTGCTCGGCCCTACGGCCTGATATCCACCGGCGCCTCGATCTTCACCATGTCGAAATCCGAGACCAGGATGTCGAGGCGCACCGTCCAGCGGCCGGGAACCGGAATGACCAGGTTGTCGACACGCCAGCTGCCGTCGCCGGGCTTGGTCGCCGCTCGCTTCAGCGGCTCGATGCCGGAATCGGGTTTCGACAGGACCAGCGTCACTTCCTTGGCATCGAGCGGCCCGAAATCGCCGCTCATGATGATCATCGAGGCGGCAACCGGTCCGGCATGGCCGGGGGTGATGCTGAGATCGGCCATCGCCTGCAGCGCGTGGATGTGAACCGAGACCGGCTGCGCCGCCGCGATCGCGAGCGCCCTTGGCGGCGGCGTGAAGCGCCAGCCCGCAGCAACGCCGAAGATCGCCAGCACGATCAGAATTTCGACGCCGATCGAACGGGTGAGCCTGCGCTGCACCTCCGTCGATCCCGCTTCGGCCGCGGCGGTGAGCCTCCAACGGTTGACGGCGGCCAGCGTGAACAGAAAGACCAGAAGCGCGAGCTTGACCAGCAGCAGCCGACCATAGGCGGTGTCGACCAGCGCCACGGGCGTCTGCACCTGAATGACCGCCAGTGCGACGCCGGCCACGGCAAGCACCGCCACCACCGGCATGATCAGGCGCGAAAACCGGCGCAGGAAGGGCGCCGCATGTGCGGACGACCCCTTCAGCGCCAGGCCGAGCGGCACAAGGGCGCCGGCCCAGAAGGCAATGCCGACGCCGTGCAGGAACACCAGCGGCCGCGTCAGCCATTGCGGTTCGGCCGCAGTGGCATGGCCGCTGGCGGCAAGCGCAACGCCGACACCGACGAGGCCCGCAAGGGCGAATGGCCTGGCGACCACGCGCGGTCCGGCCAGCGAAAGCAGGCCAAGCCCCAGTGCGATCAGGGCGATCAGCACCGTCCAGCCGAAGCTGGTGCCAAGCCCGGTTCGCCAGATGACCGGCTGCCCCAGGTGGGAGAGCGGCGCCCCGAGCGCATCGAGACCCTGAAAGCCCAGCGAAAGCGGCGCCGCCACCAGCCCGCACAGGACCGCGGCCGTGACGAAGCGCTGACCGGCCCGTGCTTCACCGGCCAGCCAGGCAAGCGCGAAGGCTCCGCCAACACCGAGGGAAAGGCCCGTGTAGAGGAATATCTTGCCGATCCAGATCGCCGACCGCAGCGGCCAGTCGACCGCTTCCGACACGACCGGCGGCTCGCTTGGCGCGCCGATCGAAAACAGCAGTGAGCCGCCGACCGGATGGCCATCGGCGGAAATGACACGCCAGCTCAGCACATGCGTGCCGGATTTGAGTGCCTGCGGATTGTCGATCTCGACAGTCTGGTCGCTGAGGCGGAAATCGGTCAACGGAGCCGGCGTGCCGTCGGGCTTCACCAAGGTCAGCACCAGTGGCGAGACCGGCTCGCTGAAGGTCAGCGAGAACCGCGCCGGAGCCTGCGCCAGCACGGCGCCATCGGCCGGATCGGTCTTGATCAGCGCTGCATGGGCAAAAGCCTGACTTGTCGAGGCCATGACGATAAGCGCCATGACCACGGCGAGCAGCCCGCCGGCGGTCCAGCCGACGCGCTTGCCGGTCATTGCGGTCCTTTGAAGTGGAAATATCGCGCTCATGCCACCGCCATCGAACCGGCGGCGCACTTTGCGGACAGAGTGCGCCGCCAGGAGATCATTTCTTCGGCAACAGCTTGATGCCGGGCGCCGGATTCTCCAGCGCGTCTTCATCCTGCCCCGCTGCCGGGATCTCGATCCAGCGGACAGCGGCGCCGTCGCATTCCTGCACCACCGGAAAGTAGAGTTTCTGGCCGACGGGCAGATCCGCCGTCAGCGTCGCGCGGAAGACGAACTCGTCGTAGAATTCATCCGGCAGGCTGCCGCCGCTCCAGTCGAGTTCCTTGACCCCATCGGTCACCGCCTGTCCGTAGAGCTGGTAGGACTTTTCGTATTTGCCCTTCTTGGTCTGCAGCGTCCAGCCGGGCTTCGGCATCGGCTTCACCGCGATCACCCCTTCCGGAATCTGCACGCGCACGGCGGTCGTCGCCTTGCCCTCGCAACCATGCGGTACGCGCAGGACTGCCTTGTAGGTCGAGCCGACGGCCGCTTCCTGGGTTTCGAGCGTAATGTGCGCGAAGGCGGCATTCGTCCCCAGCACCAGAAGTGCGCCGGCCGCCAAAAGATACTTGTTCATCATGGTCCCTCTGATCTCAAATCGTAGAACTGGCAGGATCAATTGGCGTGGTCGTCCATGCCGCCGCCCATGCCCTCGACCGCGAACTCGACGCTGACGACGCCGGCCTTCTCGAAAGTCAGCGTGGCGGAGAATTTTTCACCCTGCTTGGGTTGCCGCTTCAGGCCGATGAACATCAGGTGATAGCCGCCGGGCGCCAGCGCCACCTTGCCGCCGGCCGGAATCTCCAGGCCGCCGGCAACCGGCCGCATGGTCATGATGCCATCCTTGACGCCCATCTCATGCAACTCGGCTTTTTCAGAGACGTCGGAGGAAATCGACAGCAGCCGGTCTGGTGCGCTGCCCTTGTTGGTGATGGTGAAATAGCCGCCGGCCACCTTGGCGCCGGCCGGCGTGGCGCGCGACCAGGGATGTCCGATCTCGAGGTCGCCGACCTTGAACTCGTGCGCCAGGACGGCCTGGGCGCCCAGGAGCACAAGCCCGAAGGCCAGTGCGGCAATGCCGAGTTTTTCCCGCAAGCGCGAGACGACGCGGCCGAACATGGTGTCCGCCGCGATGTGGAGGGAATGAGACATGGTTGCTCCATGAATTGACGATCGCGCCGTTGCCGGCCGCGAACAGTTTGATCTTTGGATGGGTGCGCCCGCGAAAGGTTCCACCGGGCGAACAAGCTCAGGCCGCCGGCGGCGGCGCGCGCGGGTTCGACGGCGAGCGCTCGCGCGCAAAGTCGAGATGAATGCTTGCCGGAAAGACGAAAGCGACCGCTTCGAAGGCCAGGCCTGCCAACCCCAGGCCGGTGTCGGGCGGCGGCGCATGAACGGACGAAAACATGCTGCAGCCAAGCGTGCAGCAGGCCGGCAAATGAGATGGGTGCTGGTCCTCGCCAGGAAGCTGCGTGGCGCCATCGTGGGTACAGATGACGTTGCCGAAGGCATCGAACTGCGCGGCGTTCGGCCCGATGCCGAAGGCGAATGCGCCGAGCGTCGACTGGAGCAGCAGCAGATAGGCCGCGACAAGCGCGACCGGCATGCTCCACCGTCTCCCCTTCTTGTTCAAACGACTTGCCTGTTTCAAACGACTTGCCTGTTCAAACCATCTGGAGAGATACCTATCACGCTCACAGAAGGTCGAAAATCGCCAAATCCAGACTGCGGCAACACGGCACGATCAGGATTTTTGCGGCCGGCTTTCGGGGATCGAGGTCAGCAATGTCCGGCGCGCCGACTTCAGGTGCTTGCGGCAGGCGGCGTCGACCTTGCCGAGATCGCGCGACTTGAGCGCCTCGATATAGGCAAGATGCTCGCCGACCGCGACTTCATTGCGCTCGCGTTCCTGCGCCTTGTTCCATTGGTAGTGGTAGTGGAAGATCATGGCGATGACGTCGTAGAAATCGACGATGAAGCGGTTGTGCGAGGCACGATGGATGAGCCGGTGGAAGCGCTCGTCCAACTCGGAGAACTCGTTGAAGCGCGTCGCGATCTCGCTTGCCAGGAGACGATGCTCCCCGTCCAGTCGATCGAGATCGGCCCAGACCGGGCTGTCCTGCGGCAGCGCCGCGAAGGCGGCGGCCGAGCGCATTTCGAACATCTCGCGGATTTCGGTCAGTTCAAGTGCAAAGGCCCGTGTAAAGCCCTTCAGCACCCAATGGCTGTTGCGGCGCTTCTCGATCAGGCCGAAGCGGGAGAAGCGGATCAGGAACTCGCGCACGCTGGTGGTGCCGACGCCGATCTCGCGCGCCAGTTCGAGTTCGTTGATCTGCATGCCGGCCTCGGCGCCGCTGGCGAGCAGCCGCCGCATGAAGGACCGCTCGATGATCTCGGCCAGCGTGTCGGTCTCTTCCTCGGGGAAGAAATCATCGGGACGCGGATCGCGCAGCACCGTCTTGGCACGCTTGTTCCAGGCGATCAGCCCGGTTTCTTCCATGCGCGTCAGGATGCTGCGCACGGTCGTGCGGCTGACGCCGAGCAGCGCGCCCAGCTCAGGCTCCGACGGCAGGCTGCGCGTCTCGTCGAGCAGCCGGAGACACCTGTTGTAGGCATCCTTGTAGACGTTATTGCTCTTCGACATCCCCTGACCCAATCATGCCGGCGCTTGCGGCTGCCGGCTTGAAGCGCAATATGACGTTCACATGACCCTGAAAAGCGGAATCGCTTTCGCCAAGGACTCGCTCAACGGTTGCAGCACCACTCATCCAAGGCATGCAGAGCCGCCGCGAAAAAACAATTGACGCAAAACTGTTTTTTCCCGATAAAAGACATTAACTCTTAACAGGCGCGTGTCAATCCGCCCGCGCATCCCAGGATCACCCAGGAAACGCTCGTGAACGCCTCAAACACCATTCTTCTGTCCCCCGCCGACAATGTCGCGGTTGCCAATGGCCGCATCGAAACAGGCACCGTGCTGCCAGGCGGCGCGCTTGCCAGCTCCGTCATCGAACCCGGCCACAAGGTCGCGATCAAGCCCATTCCCGCCGGTTCCGCGGTGGTCAAATACGCCCAGGCGATCGGCCGCGCCACGCAGGACATCGCGCCGGGCGAGCACGTCCATTCGCACAATCTGGTATTCGAGGCCGGCCGTCTGCCGGTGGTGCCGCCGAGCGAGGCCGAACACGCGACCGAAGCCGATCGCGCCCGCACCTTCATGGGCTATCGGCGCGCCGACGGCCGTGCCGGCACGCGCAACTTCATCGGCATCATCGCCAGCGTCAATTGCTCGGCCACCGTCTGCCATTCCATCGCCGACACCGCCAACCGCACCTTGCTGCCGAAATATCCCGGCATCGACGGCTTCGTGCCCATCGTCCACGGCCAGGGCTGCGGCATGAGCGGCACCGGCGACGGCATGATGGTGCTGCACCGCACGCTTGCCGGCTATGCTCGCCATCCCAATTTCGGCGGCGTGCTGATGGTCGGCCTCGGCTGCGAGGTCAACCAGCTCACCCTCTACGGCCAGAAGGGTGCGGCCGCCGGAAAGCGCCACTTCAACATCCAGGATGCCGGCGGGTCGCGCAAATCGGTCGAGAAGGCGATGGGCGTGCTGGCCGAGATCGCCGAGGAAGTCGGCCAGTTGAAGCGTGAGCCGATCCCGGTCAGCGAGATCGTCGTCGGCCTGCAATGCGGCGGCTCCGACGGCATGTCGGGCATCACCGCCAATCCGGCACTGGGTGCTGCCGTCGACATATTGGCCGGCGTCGGCGGTATCGGCATCCTGTCCGAGACCACGGAAATCTATGGCGCCGAGCATCTGCTCGCCTATCGCGCCGCGACGCCCGAGATCGCCAAGAAACTCGACGGCTATGTGAAGTGGTGGGAAGACCACGTCGCCAAGCATGGCGCCTCGATCGACAACAACCCCTCGCCCGGCAACAAGCGCGGCGGCCTCACCACCATCCTGGAAAAGTCGCTGGGCGCGGTCGCCAAGGGCGGCCAGACGTCGCTCAACGGTGTCTTCGGCTATGCCGAGAAAGTCACCGGCAACGGACTGGTGTTCATGGACACGCCTGGTTACGACCCGGTCTCGGCCACCGGCCAGGTCGCGGGTGGCGCCAATGTCATCGTCTTTACCACTGGCCGCGGTTCCTGCTTCGGCTGCCGGCCGACACCATCGATCAAGGTCGCCACCAACTCGACCATGTATCACCAGATGGAAGAGGACATGGACGTCAATTGCGGCGTCATCGCTTCGGGAGAAAAGACCATCGCCGGCATGGGCCGCGAAATCTTCGAACTGATCGTCGAGACGGCTTCGGGCCGCAAGACCAAGAGCGAGGATTTTGGCTATGGCGACAACGAATTCGTGCCCTGGCATCTCGGCGCGACGCTCTAACGTCGACTGAATATCTGCTAGACTTGCCGGGCCGGACAACGGCCGGCAACGGGGAGGTTGTGCATGGAAAAACGCCGCATCGGCCAGACAGCGCTGGAGGTCACCGAAATCAGCTTCGGCGGCGCCGCGATCGGCGGCCTTTACCGCGCCTGTTCGCGCGAGGCGGCGATGGAGACGCTGCAAGGCGCCTGGGAGGCGGGCTTGCGCTATTTCGACACCGCACCCTTCTATGGTTTCGGCCTGTCGGAACGGCGCTTCGGCGATTTCCTGCGCTATAAGCCGCGCGATTCCTACGTGCTGTCCACCAAGGTCGGCCGCCTGTTCCGCCCGGTGCCCGAGGACCAGGTTCCCGACCATTCCTATGTCGATCCGCTGCCCTTCGCGCTCGACTACGACTATTCCTATGACGGCATCATGCGGTCGGTCGACTTCAGCTATGCCCGGCTTGGCCTGAACAAGATCGACATCCTCTATGTGCATGACATCGGCACCTACACGCACGGCGTCGAGAAGACCAAACTGCACTTTCGCCAGTTGATGGACGGTGGCCTCAAGGCGCTCGAGGAGCTGAAGCGGTCGGGTACGATTTCCGCCTACGGGCTCGGCGTCAACGAAGTCCAGATCTGCCTCGACGTGATGCGCCGGGCGCCGCTCGACTGCATCCTGCTCGCCAGCCGCTATTCGCTGCTCGATCGCAGCGCGGAAGCCGAACTGCTGCCCTTGTGCCGGGCGCAGCAGACATCCCTTGTCATCGGCGGCGTGTTCAACTCCGGCATATTGGCGACCGGGCCCGTACAAGGCGCGCATTTCGACTACCGGCCCGCCAACCGCGATATGCTCGACCGTGTCGACGCCATGGAGAAGATTGCCGGCGAAGGCGGCTACCCGCTGGCCGCCGCCGCATTCCAGTTTCCCCTGCACGAGCCAGCGGTCGCTACCGTGCTGACCGGCACCGCCAAGCTGGCGAACCTGACACGAAACCTCGAACTGCTCGACATCGACGTGCCGGGGACGGAATACGCCAGATATCGTCCCTACACCGTGGTCCAGGATCTGACGTGAAGCCGGTATCCGTCTCGGTATGCCGTCAATGGCAGGCCCGGCTTCACAAATCCGCGACCTCGCAGGAAGAATGAATATTCCATATTGACTGACACATGGAATTAATATTCCATGTGTTCCCAGAATGGAACGGGAGCTTCAGGCTGCATTTGGGAGGAGCGGCGTGTGAATGTATGTTCGCCCGAGACCAGGCGCGAAACACCGCTTGCATCAGCCGGATCGATGCACTATCAAAACAGCGTAAATGTTTTTTATTGATAAAGTTCTGTTTGGGCCACGCCTATCCGAACGGAGCTTCCGTAACGTTCACCGGGCGACTTAGGGAGGATCCTATGAAATTCGTGACCAGCATTCTCAACCGCCGCGCCGTCATGGCGCTGGCCGCGGCGTCCATGCTCGCCGGCGTCATGCATTCGGCGCCGGTTTCGGCGGCGGACGTGACCATTCCGATCATCGTCAAGGACACCACGTCCTTCTATTGGCAGATCGTGCTTGCCGGCGCCCGCAAGGCCGGCAAGGATCTCGGCGTCAACGTACCGGAACTCGGCGCCCAGGCTGAAACCGACGTCAACGGCCAGATCTCGATCCTCGAGAACGCCGTGGCCGGCAGCCCGGCCGCCGTCGTCATCGCGCCGACCGAAGCCAAGGCGCTCGGCAAGCCGATCGACGAGGCGGCGAGCAAGGTCAAGATCATCGGCATCGACTCCAGCGCCGACTCCAAGGCCTTCACCTCGTTCCTGACCACCGACAACGTCCAGGGCGGCCGCGTCGCAGCGGACGGTCTTGCGGCGGCCATCGGCGCGGCCAATGGCGGCAAGGTGGAAGGCAAGGTTGCCTTGATCACCGCACTGCCCGGCGCCGGCTCGCTCGAGCAGCGCGCCCAGGGCTTCAAGGAACAGCTCAAGGCGAAGTATCCCGGCCTTGAACTGGTCGCCGACAAATATGCCGACGGCCAGGCCACGACCGGCCTCAACATCGCGACCGACCTGATCACCGCCAATCCAGACCTGAAGGGCATCTTCGCGTCCAACCTGATCATGGCGCAGGGCGTCGGCCAGGCGATCGCCGAGAACAACCTTGCCGGCAAGGTCGGGCTGATCGGCTTCGACAGCGACGAGAAGCTGATCAAGTTCTTGAACGACGGCGTCATTTCCGGCCTCGTTGTCCAGGATCCGTACCGGATGGGCTATGATGGCATCAAGACCGCGCTCGCCGCCTCGAAGGGCGAAAAGGTCGAGGCCAATGTCGACACCGGCGCCAACCTCGTCACCAAGGCCAACATGAAGGATCCCAAGATCGACGCGCTGCTCAATCCGAAGCTCTAGCATCGGTACAGCCGCACAGTTTCCGGGGCCTCGTGCCCCGGAAACGACAGTCATATAGCTTGGAAATCCGTCAGCCTGGGCTAGGCTGCCTCAGCGGGCGTTCAAGAGCCTCGCGGCGTGCCAAATCGTGAGGCCGGTCTGGGAAGCCAGTCTCGGAGGCCCATTTGGGAGGCCCATTTTGGGAGGATTGTCATGACATCGACGGCGCAAGACCTGCACCCTGCTCCCGTTCTGGAGCCCGGCAGGACGATCCTGGAACTACAGGGGCTGGAGAAGAAATATCCTGGCACCCATGCGCTGAAGCCGGTGACCCTCGCTTTCAAGGCGGGTGAGATTCACGCCATCGTCGGCGAGAACGGTGCCGGCAAATCCACCCTGATCAAGCTTCTGACCGGCGTCATGCCGCGCACCTCGGGTGAGGTCATCTGGGAAGGCAAACCGGCTGCACTCGCGACCCCCCATGAGGCGATGGCGCTCGGCATCAATGCCGTCCACCAGGAAGTCGTGCTCTGCCGCCATCTGACCGTCGCCGCCAACATGTTCCTCGGCGAGGAGAATTCGCGCTTCGGCATCCTGCAGCAGCGCGCCATGGTCAAGGAAGCACAGAAGATCATCGACGATCTCGGCTTCGATCTGCCGGCGCATGTCGTGCTCGGCGACCTCACCATCGGCCAGCAGCAACTGATCGCCGCCGCCCGCGCCACCGTGCGCGGCACCAAATTCCTCATCTTCGACGAGCCGACCGCCTACCTGACCCGCAAGGAGGCGGACCAGCTTTTCACCCTGATCCGCCGGCTGAAATCCGAAGGCGTGACCATCATCTACATCAGCCACCGCATGGAGGAAGTGTTCGAACTCGCCGATCGCGTCTCCGTGCTGCGCGACGGCACGCTGGTCGGCACCAGGAACATCGCCGAGACCAACGACGCCGAACTGGTCAAGCTGATGATCAACCGCTCGATCGAGCAGATCTACCATAAGGAGCATTTCCCCCCGGGTGCCGCGATCGTCGAAGCACGCAACCTGTCCGGCAAGGGGTTTGAAAATATCTCGATGACGGTTCGCGCGGGCGAGATCGTCGGACTCTACGGCCTGATCGGCGCCGGCCGCAGCGAATTCGTCACCACCCTTTACGGCCGCCATCGCAAATCGGGCGGCCATATCCTGTGGGAAGGCAAGGACGTTCTGGTCAATTCCGAGCACGACGCGATCAGGCTCGGCATGGCGCTAGCGCCTGAAAGCCGCCGCGACCAGGGCCTCTGTCTCAATCTGCCGGTCGGCTTCAATCTCAACCTGCCGATCTACAAGCGCATCTCGAACAATCTGCTGATCTCCGGCGTGCAGGAAAAAAACCAGGCCGACCGCCAGATCGCCGATCTCAGGATCAAGACGCCGACGCGCAATGCACTGGCCTCCAGCCTGTCGGGCGGCAACCAGCAGAAGATCGTCATCGGCAAATGGCTGGCGCATGGCGCCAAGCTGTTCATCTTCGACGAGCCGACGGTCGGCGTCGATGTCGGCACCAAGGCCGAGATCTATCGCCTGTTCAGCGCGCTCTTGTCGAAGGGTGCCGGCATTATCCTGATCTCCTCCTATCTGCCGGAAGTCTATGAGCTTGCCGACACGCTGCATGTGTTCCGCCGCGGCAAGCTGGTGGCGACACACGGGTTCCGCACCGCCGATCACGAGGAAATTCTCACTCAGGCGCTCGCCGAGAAACAAGAAAAGCTGGGAGGACAGATATGAGCACCGAGGCGATTCCTGCTGAAAAACCGAAGCGCAACTACAACGCCTTATTCGGACTGACGCTGCTGGCGCTGCTGGTGCTGCTGTGGGTCATCCTGTCACTATCGACATCGAGCTTCGCCTCGGCGAACAACATCTCGAACCTCCTGCGCCAGGGCTCGATGATCGCCATTCTGGCTGTCGGCCAGACCTTCGTCATCATCACCGGAGGCATCGACCTCTCCGTCGGCGCCGTGGTCGGCTTCGCCACCGTCATTGCGGCGATGCTGATCAATGCCGGCATACCAGTGTTCCTCGCCATCCTGATCACGCTGCTGGTGGGCGTCGCCATCGGCCTGTTCCATGGTTTTGGCATCGTCAAGATGGGACTGCCGCCCTTCATCATCACGCTGGCTACGCTGACATCCTTGCGCGGCATCGGCCTTCTGATGACCAACGGCAACTCGATCTCGATCAACAACGATGCCTTCCAGGTATTCTCGCGCAACTCCTTCCTCGGTGTCCCCAATCTGTTCTGGATGGTCATCCTGGTCGGCATCCCCGCCTATGTCTTCCTGCATCACAGCCGCTGGGGACGTTACCTCTTCTCGGTCGGCTCCAACGCCGAAGCCTCGCGCCTATCAGGCGTCAACGTCCAGCGCACCATCTACATGGCCTACACGCTGTCGGGTCTGTGCGCTGCCTTCGTCGGCGTGCTCTTGGCCTCGCGCATCGGCATCGGCAATCCGACCCAGGCCGAGGGCTGGGAACTGCAGGCGATCGCGTCCTCTGTGATCGGCGGCACCTCGCTGTTCGGCGCGGTCGGCTCGGTGCATGGCCCGCTGCTCGGCGCCTTCATACTCGCCACCATCAACAACGGCGCAAACCTGTTGAACGTCAACGCCTTCTGGCAACGCATCATCACCGGCGTTCTGATCATCGTCATTGTCTATTTCGACGGTCTGCGCCGCCGCGGGGGCAAGTGACCACCATTTAAATCGATCGCCGGCCCGCATGATGGGCCGGCGACTTCATGACCGACTGGATTGAAAGCATGAAAGCCGTCGTCTGCCGCTCGCCCGGCGAGCTTGTCCTGGAAGATCGCCCGGCGCCAGGAGCCCCCCCTGCCGGCTGGGCGCTGGTCGCGGTCAGCCATGTCGGCATCTGCGGCACCGATTATCACATCTTCGAAGGCAAGCACCCGTTCCTCGCCTATCCCCGCATCATGGGCCACGAAGTGTCGGGAACGATCGTCGAGACCGGCGAAGGTGTCGAGCTTGCCCTTGGTGAGCCGGTCGTCATCAACCCTTATCTGTCCTGCGGCAAATGCATCGCCTGCCGGCACGGCAAGCCGAATTGCTGCGTCAGGATCGAGGTGCTCGGCGTCCATCGCGACGGCGCCATGTGCGAAAACATTCTTGTCCCGGCTCAAAATCTCTACCCGGCGAACGGCCTGTCGCTGGCGGATGCCGCCGCCGTCGAATTCCTGGCCATCGGCGCGCATGCCGTGCGCCGCTCACGCGCCGATCCCGGCGCCCGCACGCTGGTCATTGGCGCCGGCCCGATCGGGCTCGGCACCGCCATCTTCGCCCGCATCGCCGGGCTCGACGTGACGCTGCTCGACATGAGCAACGAGAGACTTGCCTTCGCCGCAACCGAACTCGGCTACAAGACTCTCGACGGCTCGCGCGGCGCAGCGCCCGATCTGGTCAGGGACGCGACATCAGGCGAAGGTTTCGACGTGGTCTTCGACGCCACCGGCAACACCCGGTCGGTGCAGTCGGCCTTCGCCCATGTCGCCCATGGCGGCACATTGGTGCTGGTCAGCGTCGTCAAGGACGACATCGCTTTTTCCGATCCGGAATTCCACAAGCGCGAGATGACGCTGGTCGGCAGCCGCAATGCCTTGCGTGCTGACTTCGACCATGTCGCTGCCTCGATCCGCAACGGTGCGGTGCCGCTGGCCAAGCTCGTGACCCACCGCACATCGCTCGACGATACGCCGCGCGATCTCGCCCGCTGGGCGCATGAGAAATCCGGCCTGATCAAGGCCGTGATCGAGGTGGGGTCATAACATGGCAGAGCCCGGCCCGAATTGACCACGTCCGCGCAGGTCGACCCCCACTCCGTCTCGGCTTCGCCGAGCCACCTCTCCCCCGATCGACGGGGTAGAGGAAGGCGCAAGCTTGTTGTAGCCAGAGCTCCTTAACCACCAGACTCCCTCCTCTGCCAGCGGGACTCCCTTCCTCTCCCTCCGGAGGGGGGAGAGGTGGCTCGGCCAAGCCGAGACGGAGTGGGGGAAGGCGGTCCTCAAATGCGCCGCCGCTGACAAGTGACCGCGACCGAGTTGGGCTGATGTCAGTGTGAGCCAGATAATCACGATCTCGTACAAGGCCGGCAATCCCTACAGCGCCGACAGCTTCAGCTCCACCCGCTCGGCCGAGAAACGCGTCTCGGAAAACTGGATCGGCTGGCCGTCAGGCGTGACGTTGATGGCGACCGTGACCAGCACGATGGCGCCCGGCTGCAGGCCGAGATCGGCAAGATCGCCCGCATCGGCGTGGCGCGCCGACAGCACGGTCGATTGCCGGAGATAATCGTCAATGCCGAAACGCATCAGCGACGCGGTGATCGAGCCGGTTTGCGCCATGGCCTTGTCGATGCCGGCAAAGCGCCTGGCATCGAACCAGCTGGCCGCGCGCGACACCGGCCGGCCATCTGCTTCGCCGCGCGTCTCCAGCCTTATCACCTCGGCACCCCTGGCCAGGCCAAGACCCTCGGCGACGCGCTGGCTGGCCGGCTCGACCGAGGAAGCCAGCAGCACGGTGTGCCGCTCCGACGTCTGCCCTTGCAGGCCTGTCGAGAAGCGGGTGCGCGCGCCGATCGGATAGGACAGCCGCTTGCGCGACAGCACGAAAGTGCCGCGTCCCTGCTCGGCCCGCAGAACCCCTTCCTGGACGAGGGCTGATATGGCGCTGCGCACTGTGTGGCGGTTGACGCCATAGCGCTCGGCCAGCGCCACCTCCGGCGGCAGAGCCGTATTCTCGGCGAAATCGCCGATGGCGATCGCGTGCAGGATCTTGTCGGCGATCTGCCGCCACAGCGAAACGCCGCTGCGCCGCTCGATGCCGTCAGCCGCCATCTGCCCAATCATGACTTGCCCCACCCAGCTTCTGTCGCCCCAGCCTTCATGACTTGTCACGCACCCGTCATGGACTCGCGATAGGTAATATGTATAATTTGTATAGTTGTCTATATCAATAGACAAATTTAGCAAAGAGGAATGCTGCTGATGCGAGGACAAGAAGCCCGGGACCAGGCGGGGCGCAAAGCCGCCATGGCAACGCTGGCGCAATCCAGCGGTGATGACATCGTCCGGCTCTGGAACGAGGCCGGGCTGCCTTCGGAGGCTGAATTGCTGCGTGGCCCCGAGACCGGGCTGGTGACGTTGCGCGGCCGGATCGGCGGTGGCGGCGCGCCCTTCAATGTCGGTGAGGCAACGGTCACCCGCGCCACCGTCCGCCTGCCGTCGGGACAGGTTGGCCATTGCTACGCGCTTGGCCGCGACAAGCAGAAGGCCAAGCTGGCGGCAATAGCCGACGCGCTGTGGCAGGACCCTGCCCGCCGCGCCGAGGTCGAGACCCGGCTGATTGCGCCTCTGCAATCCGCCTTGGCCACCGCCCAGGAGAAACGCCGCGCCGAGACGGCGGCAACAAAGGTGGATTTCTTCACCATGGTTCGCGGAGAAGATTGATGGAGATCGCAGCGCAATCGATCGAAGGCGGTTTCGCCGATCCGGTCTTCAACGCCCAGGCGGTGTTCCGCGCGATCATGGACGCCATGGCGCGGCCGGGCAGCGTGCAGCCCTTGCCCGCCCTGGCCCGCCCGCCGGCACCGCTCTCGGCAACAGCCGGCGCCATCGCGCTGGCGCTCTGCGACAACGACACGCCGCTCTGGCTCGACCCCGCCCTGCACGCCTCCGCCGCGATCGGCTCCTGGCTCGGCTTCCACACCGGCGCACCGCTGGCCAACACGCCAGCCGATGCGCATTTCGCCTTCATCGCCACGCCCGCCGAGATGATGGCGATCGACGGCTTTTCGCAGGGAACGCAGGACTATCCCGACCGCTCGACCACCCTGATCCTGCAGGTGGCCGATTTTGCTTCAGGCGCCCCGCTGTTGCTTGAGGGCCCCGGCATCGAAACCAGCGCGACGATCGCACCGGCGCAGATGCCGCGCCATTTTGTCGAGCAGTGGAAGCAAAACAATCAGCGCTTTCCACGCGGCGTCGACTTCATCCTCGCCACATCGGAAGGCGTGGCCTGCCTGCCGCGCACGACGCGCATCAAGACGATGGAGGCCTAGGATGTATGTCGCGGTAAAAGGCGGCGAGGCCGCAATTGCCAATGCCCACAGCTTGCTTGCGGATCGTCGGCGCGGCGACCGTTCGGTGCCCGCGCTTCGCCTAGACCAGATCGTCGAGCAGTTGGCGCTCGGCGTCGACCGGGTGATGAGCGAGGGTTCGCTCTACGACCGCGAACTCGCCGCGCTCGCCATCGTCCAGGCGCGCGGCGACATGATCGAGGCGATCTTCCTGGTGCGCGCCTATCGCACCACGCTGCCGCGTTTCGGCTACTCGAAGCCGATCGACACCGGCGCCATGCGGGTCGAGCGGCGCGTGTCGGCGACCTACAAGGATCTGCCAGGCGGCCAGCTGCTCGGACCGACCTTCGACTATACCCACCGGCTGCTCGACCCGGACCTTGCCGCCGGCGCCGATGTCGCGGAGCCGCTGCAGCGCGAGACGGAAGCGCAGGCGATGCCGCGCGTCTCGGCGATCCTCGCCCGCGAAGGCCTGATCGAGCCGGATGGCGAGATGCCGCAGGACCATGTCCCCGGCGACATCACCCGCGAGCCGCTGGAATTCCCGATGGCGCGCGACATCCGCTTGCAGGCGCTGTCGCGCGGCGATGAGGGCTTCCTGCTGGCGCTCGGCTATTCCACCCAGCGCGGCTATGCCCGCAACCACCCCTTTGTCGGCGAAATCCGCATCGGCGAGGTCGAACTGGAGCTCGACGTGCCCGAACTGCCCTTCGCGGTGCCGCTCGGCTGCGTGCGCGTCACCGAATGCCAGATGGTCAACCAGTTCAAGGGCTCGGCCAAGGCGCCGCCGCAATTCACCCGCGGCTACGGTCTGGTCTTCGGCCAGAGCGAGCGCAAGGCGATGGCGATGGCGCTCTGCGACCGCGCGCTGCGCGCCTCGGAACTGGGCGAGGACGTCGTTGCCGCCGCCCAGGACGAGGAGTTCGTCATTTCGCATTCAGACAATGTCCAGGCGACCGGCTTCGTCGAGCATCTGAAGCTGCCGCACTATGTCGACTTCCAGGCCGAACTCGACCTCGTGCGCCGCATGCGCGCCGAGTATGAGGCACGCGAAAATCCGATGGCGAAGGACGAGAAGAAGGAGGCGGCGGAATGACGACGCAATCGACCGACATCGCCACCTACAATTTCGCCTATCTCGACGAACAGACCAAAAGGATGATCCGCCGGGCGATCCTCAAGGGCATCGCCATTCCCGGCTACCAGGTACCCTTCGCCTCGCGCGAAATGCCGATGCCTTATGGCTGGGGCACCGGCGGCGTGCAGGTCACCGCCTCGATCATTGGCCCCGACGATGTCCTGAAGGTCATCGACCAGGGCGCCGACGACACCACCAACGCGGTCTCCATCCGCGCCTTCTTCAAAAAGGTCGCCAATGTCGCCGTCACCACCGATACCGCCAGCGCCACCATCATCCAGACCCGCCACCGCATCCCCGAGCATCCGCTGACGGCGGGCCAGGTGCTGGTCTATCAGGTGCCGATCCCCGAACCTCTGCGTTTCCTGGAACCGCGTGAGACCGAAACGCGAAAAATGCATGCGCTGGAGGAATACGGGCTCATGCATGTGAAGCTCTACGAGGACATCGCCAAGCACGGCCGCATCGCCACCACCTATGCCTATCCGGTCAAGGTCGAGGGCCGTTATGTGATGGACCCGTCGCCGACGCCGAAATTCGACAATCCCAAGATGCACCGCTCGCCGGCCCTGCAACTGTTCGGCGCCGGCCGCGAGAAGCGTATCTACGCGGTGCCGCCGTTCACCGAGGTCGTCAGCCTGGACTTCGAGGATCATCCGTTCGAAGTCCAGACCTTCGACCAGCCCTGCGCGCTGTGCGCGGCCGAGAATGTCTATCTCGACGAGGTCATTCTCGACGATCATGGCGGCCACATGTTCGTCTGCTCCGACACCGATTATTGCGAGAAGCGGCGGGCCGACGGCCATCGCGGCCACCTTGCTCCGGAAACCCATTCCGTCTCGGAAAAAATGGAGCCAGCGCAATGACCGACGAACCACTGCTGCGCGTCTCGGCGCTCTCCAAATTCTACGGCTCGCGCGTCGGCTGCGACAATGTTTCCTTCGACCTGTGGCCGGGCGAGGTCCTGGCTGTGGTCGGCGAATCCGGCTCCGGCAAGACGACGCTGCTCAACTGCCTGTCGACGCGGCTGCTGCCCTCGTCCGGCACCGCCAGCTACCGCATGCGCGACGGCCAGTTCCGCGAGCTCTACCGCATGAGCGAGGCCGAGCGCCGCTTCCTGATGCGCACCGACTGGGGCTTCGTCCATCAGAACCCCGCCGATGGCCTGCGCATGACGGTGTCTGCCGGCGCCAATGTCGGCGAACGATTGATGGCGGTCGGCGACCGCCACTATGGCAAGATCCGCGCCACCGCCGTCGACTGGCTGTCGCGCGTCGAGATCGAGCAAGACCGCATCGACGACGAGCCGCGCGCCTTTTCCGGCGGCATGCGCCAGCGCTTGCAGATCGCCCGCAATCTCGTCACCGGACCACGGCTGGTGTTCATGGACGAGCCGACCGGCGGCCTCGATGTTTCGGTCCAGGCACGCCTGCTCGACCTCCTGCGCGGGCTGGTCACCGATCTCGGTCTCGCGGCCATCGTCGTCACCCACGACCTCGCGGTGGCGCGCCTCCTGTCGCAGCGCATGATGGTGATGAAGGACGGCCGCGTCGTCGAAAGCGGCCTCACCGACCGCGTGCTCGACGATCCGCGCGCGCCCTACACCCAGTTGCTTGTTTCCTCGATTTTGCAGGTGTGACGATGGCGCCAAGGCACCCCCCTCTGGCCTGCCGGCCATCTCCCCCTCAAGGGGGGAGATTGGCTGTCACTTCCGTTTTCGCCAATTTTCGACGTCGGAGAATGTGCGAGGCCGAAAAGCTTTCGATCTCCCCCCTTGAGGGGGAGATGGCCGGCAGGCCAGAGGGGGGCGCTGGCCCGCAAACGAACGACTGGAGAACCTGCTGATGCCGACCCCGCTCGTTGTTTCCGACGTCGCCAAGAGCTTCACCATGCACCTGCGCGATGGCATCAAGCTGCCTGTCGTCGCTGGAGTCTCGTTCTCCATCAAGGCCGGCGAATGCACGGTGCTCGGCGGCCCGTCCGGTGCCGGCAAGAGTTCGATCCTGAAGATGCTCTACGGCAATTATGCCGTCGACGAGGGCCAGATCATCGTCACGCACGATGACGCGCTGATCGATCTCGCCAACGCCAGCCCGCGCACCGTTCTTGCCGTGCGCCGGCAAACGATCGGCTATGTCAGCCAGTTCTTGCGCGCCGTGCCACGCGTCTCGGCGCTGGATGTGGTCGCCGAACCGCTGTTCGAGCGTGGCGAGGAGCGCGAGGCGGCGAGAGGCAAGGCGCGCGCGCTGCTGGCGCAGCTCAACCTGCCGGAGAAACTCTGGGCGCTGCCGCCGGCGACCTTCTCCGGCGGCGAGCAGCAGCGTGTCAACATCGCGCGCGGCTTCATCACCGAGCACCCGATCCTGCTGCTCGATGAACCGACCGCCTCGCTCGATGCCAGGAACCGCGACGTGGTGATCGAACTCATCGCCGCCAAGAAGGCGGACGGCGTCGCCCTGCTCGGCATCTTCCACGACCACGACGTGCGCGAGGCGGTTGCCGACCGCATCATCGACGTCACCGCGTTTGCCCCCGGGAAAATCGCCGCATGAGCAGGAAATTGTCGGAGACGCCGCTGGTTCACCCGACGGCGGAGGTGCACAATTCCACGCTCGGCCGCTGGACCGAGATCGCCGACCGCAGCCGGGTCTCGGAAAGCGAACTCGGCGACTATTCATACATGATGCAGGATTGCGCCGTCTGGTGCGCTACGATCGGCAAGTTTGCCAACATCGCCGCGAGCGTGCGCCTCAATGCCACCAACCACCCGACGTGGCGGCCGACGCTGCACCACTTCACCTACCGCGCCTCGGACTATTGGGACGACGCCGAGCACGAGAGCGAATTCTTCGCGGAGCGTCGCGCCAAGCGCGTCACCATCGGCCACGACACCTGGCTCGGCCATGGCTCGACCGTCCTGCCCGGCATAACGGTCGGCGATGGCGCGGCGGTTGGCGCTGGAGCCGTCGTATCGAAAGATGTCGCCCCCTACACGATTGTCGCCGGCGTGCCGGCAAAACCGATCCGCGAGCGCTTCGACCGCCGAACGGCCGAACGCTATCAGGCACTCGCCTGGTGGGATTGGGATCACGCTCGGCTGCGTGCCTCACTCGACGATTTCCGGGAACTGTCTGCCGAAGCCTTCCTGGAGAAATACGAGGGATAGCTCCTCACATCGTCGTCATGGGAACTCGTTCATACCCTTGACACACGACTCGGACACGAGGCCATCTCCCCAAGGAGATCGCCATGCCCGACACAATCAGCCCCTCGCTCGCTGGATTCTTTGCCGGCTCCAACCCGACGCCACCGGCGCATCTTGGCACGCGCTACGACACGTCGGGCAACTTCCTGATCGAGCCCGGCAACACCGTCGTCAGTCACCTGGTCGGCGGCTCGCCGTCGCAGGCCGTGGTGCTTGCGGTGCGCGAGAAGATGAGGGCGATGCCCGATGCTGATCGGCTGGCCTTCACGCCCGTCTCCAGCCTGCACATGACGCTGTTCCAAGGCATCATCGAAAATCGCCGCCGCTTGCCCTACTGGCCGCAGGATGTCCCGCTCGACACCGGCATCGAGGCCATGACCCGCCTTTACCTGGAACGGCTAAAGGATTTCCGGGGCTTCGGCCCGTTCAACATCAAGGTGGTCGAAATCGTGCCGACCGGCCTCACCGTTGCCGGCGCGACCGACGACGACGTGCGCATCATGCGGTCAATGGCGCGATGCGCTGGCGGTGCCGTTCGGGTACCGGCACCCCGATCACGACGCTTACGTCTTCCACATCACCCTCGCCTATCAGATCCAGCGTCTTGCCGACGACAGGGCGGCCGCGTGGCAGACGCTGTTCGACGATTGCCTGGCGCTTCTCGCGCGCCAGGCGCCGGTGATCGAGATCAAGCCGCCCGCCTTCTGCAGCTTCCGCGACATGGAGCATTTCGAGGAATTGCTGGTCCTCGGCTGATCGCGCGGAAACGGGCGCATGACGCAGCGCCTGTGGAGCGTAACAAAACTGACATCCAGGCGACATGGCAGGTTCATGTGGCTGCGTTAGGCGAGAAGCCTGACGATCAACATGGTCCTGACGGGAACCTGCCCATGCCAGCAACCTCAGCCACGCTCGAAATCCGCGGCGTCACCCGACGATTTGGCAAGAACACCGCTGTCAGCGATATCAACATCTCGATCCCGCAGGGTCAGATGGTCGGCGTCATCGGCCGTTCCGGCGCCGGCAAATCGACCCTTCTTCGCATGATCAACCGTCTCATCGATCCCAGCCAGGGGTCGATTTTTTTTGACGGCGCCGAAGTCTCCCAGTTGCGCGGCTCGCCGCTGCGGCGCTGGCAGCGCGACTGCGCCATGATCTTCCAGCAGTTCAACCTAGTGCCGCGCCTCGACGTGCTGACCAATGTGCTGCTCGGCAAGCTGAACCACCGTTCGACGATATCGAACCTTTTCGGCATGTTCTCCCGCGCCGAATGCGCCGAGGCCGTCGCCGCCCTTGAGCGGCTCGACATGGCCCGCACCGCACTGCAGCCCGCCGGAACGCTATCGGGCGGACAGCAGCAGCGCGTCGCCATCGCCCGCGCCATGATGCAGCAGCCCAGGGTGATCCTCGCCGACGAGCCGATCGCCTCGCTCGACCCGCTCAATGCCAAGGTGGTGATGGATTCGCTGCAGGACATCAATCTGCGCGAGGGCATCACGGTCGTCACCAACCTCCACACCCTGGATACCGCCCGCACCTATTGCAACCGCATCATCGGCATGGCCGCCGGCAAGGTCGTCTTCGATGGAGCGCCGGAAGAGCTTGACCGCGAGGCCGTCCGTCTCGTCTACGGCGCCGACAGCAATGGTGGCGAGATTTCGGAGGCCATCACCTCCACCAGCGTTGCCTTCAAGCGAAAGATCGCCGCATCCGCCGGACCGCTCGAACCTGCATTCCCAGCTTACTGAGTTCAAGAAAGAGCGGCTCGGATCGTCCGCCCGCGTCAAGGGCACCTGTCAAAATCAATAACGCTGCCGGCGCGGGGCCGGAACCTACAGGAGAGATATCAATGTTCAGGAAGATGGTTCTCAGCGCCGTTTCGGTGCTCGCCATGGCCACCAGCATGGCCCACGCCGCCGACATGAAGGAATTCCGAGTCGGCATTCTCGGTGGCGAGAACGAAACCGACCGGCTGCGCAACTACCAGTGCCTGGCCGACCATTTGAAGGCCGAATTCGGTTTCGAAAAGGTCTCGCTGTTCCCGGCCGCCGACTATGACGGCGTCATCCAGGGCCTGCTCGGCGGTACGCTCGATTTCGCCGAACTCGGCGCTTCCGGCTACGCCAGCGTCGCGCTGAAGGACCCGAAGGCCGTTACCCCGATCCTCACCACCCAGCAGACCGACGGCGCCACCGGCTATTATTCGATCGGCCTGGCACTCAAGTCCTCCGGTATCACCGACATCAAATCGGCCAAGGGCAAGAAGCTCGGCTACGCCGATCCGGATTCGACCTCGGGCTACCTGATCCCGCTGACCCAGATCCCGAAGGACACCGGCGCTTCGAACGAGACCTTCTTCGCTTCGACCCAGTTCAACGGCGGCCACGAGAACAACGTCCTGGCCGTGCGTGACGGCAAGGTCGACGTCGCCGTGGACGATTCCTCGGGCATCGGCGACTTCAAGAACGGCTACACTTCGGGCACCTTCCACAAGGAAGTCGCCAAGGGCGCCGTCGACCCCAACGACTTCGTCGAAGTCTGGCGCTCGGGCCTGATTCCGAACGGCCCGCTGGTCGTGCGCACCGCGCTTGGCGACGACATGACCGCCAAGCTGACCGCCTTCTTCACCGACCTGCCCAAGAAGGACAAGGCTTGCTTCGAAGGCGTGGAAGGCGGCGATTTTACCGGCTACGTTCCGGTGAAGGCGGACTTCTACAACGTCATCGTCGAAGCCCGTAAGGCAGCCATCGGCGGCTAACGGCGAAATCGGAAAGGGCGGCGCTGAAAACGCCGCCCTTTTTGCATCTCCGATCATGACCCTTTCCGTGACAGCCCCCTCTTCTGGCGCTACCCATCAGATGGCCGATGCCTGGCGACGACAGACGTCGTTGCGCCGGTTCTATACCGCCCTCGGCGTCGCGCTGCTGCTTGTCGCCATGCTCGCCAGCATGTGGTTTGCCGACGAAGCCAATGCCGGCCACTTCTTCGACCGGCTGCCGCACATCCTGGATTTCCTGAGCTGGCTGGTCCCCAGGGACTGGAACGACGTCTGGCGGGCCTTGTTCGACATCGCCTCGCCGCATGATACCGGCACCCAGGAATTCAACTTCCCGCTTGGCCGCGTCTATGTCTGGGGCGGCCTCTACATCCCCGAATATTTCGAGCTGATGCTGACCACGGTGAACGTGGCGCTGGTCTCCACCTTCATCGGTTTCGTCTTCGCCGTGCCGTTCTCCTTCATCGCCGCGCGCAACCTGACGCCGCACCCTGTGCTGCGGCTTGTCGTCAAGCGCTTCATGGAATTGCTGCGCGCCTTCCCCGAGATCGTCATCGCCGGCCTGTTCGCGGCCATCGTCTCGATCGGCCCGGTCGCCGCCATCATCGCCATCGGCCTGCATTCGATCGGCGCGCTGGGCAAGCTTTTCTACGAGATCAATGAAAACATCGACATGCGGGCCGAGGAAGGCCTGCGGGCGGTTGGCGCCAACTGGTTCGAGCGGGTGCGCTTTGCCGGCCTGCCGCAGGTTCTGCCGAACTTCATGTCCTACACGCTGCTGCGGATCGAGATCAACGTTCGCATCTCCACCATCATGGGCGCGGTCGGCGGCGGCGGCATTGGCGAGGAGCTCAAGCTCTCCATCTCGCGCGGCTTCGGCGCCAAGACGCTGGCCCTGGTGCTGCTCCTTTTCACCACCATCTTCATCGTCGACCAGTTCTCAGCCTGGCTGCGCCGCAAGCTCGTCGGCGAGCAGGCCTTCGTGATGGGGGCTTAGACCATGGTCCCGAAAAGTGGAGGCCGGTTTTCGGAAGAGATCATGGTCAAACAAAAAGACGAATCATGGCGACCATGACGGCGGATGAAATCAGCGCGATCGAGGACCGCTTTCCGCAGGTGTTCCGGCGCCCGGCCTACAAGCGCTTCGGTCCGCTGTTCCTGCTTCTGGGCACGGTGCTCTACCTCGCCTATGCGATGTGGTTCTTCAGCCTGCCGCAGGTGCTGCGGGAATCGCACTGGGAGCGCCTGCCGCTGTTCCTGTCGCAGTGGGTCAGCTACGATCTGCAGCCGGAGTTTCGCCTCGACCAAGCCGAGATCACGCCAAAATATCCGCGCTTCTCCGCGCTTGGCGAGAACCCGAACCCCGACTGGGTGATCAGGAACCCGGACGGCACATTCACCGTGCGGATCGACGGGCCGGCTAAATCCGTCACTTTCGACAAGGCGCAGGCGACGATCATGGCCAACGGCCAGACCGTGCCTGTCACGCTGACCAGCGGCAAGCCGGTTATCTCAGGCCCGGTGCCGGACTGGATCACCGCGCATGACGACGAAGTGGTCGCCAAGATGGGCTTCGCCGGCGAGGTGCGCGTCACCGTCGACCGCGTCAAAGTGCGCAAGCGCTTCCTCGGCTGGGCGAATTTCGTCTTCGATACCCGCTCGCCCTTCTTCGGCAAATCGGCGGGAGACGTGCTCTCGCTGATCGTGTCCGGGCCGCAGCTGAAACCCGGCACCTCGAACCTCGCGCTTGCCGGCGACAACATCTGGAACAACGCCCAGTGGCAGCACGGCGACGTTTGGACGAAGCTGCTGCAGACCATCGTCATGGCGTTTCTGGGCACGCTGCTCGGGGGCATCGTCGCCTTTCCGCTGGCATTCTTCGCCGCCCGCAATATCACGCCGAGCGGATTGCTGAGCCAAGTGCTCAAGCGCTTCTTCGACTTCATGCGCTCGGTCGACATGCTGATCTGGGCATTGTTCTTCACCCGCGCCTTCGGGCCAGGGCCACTGGCCGGCAGCGCGGCGATCTTCTTCACCGAGATCGGCACGCTCGGCAAAACCTATTCCGAGGCGTTGGAGAACATCGACGACAAGCCGCGCGAGGGCGTCGTCTCGACCGGCGCCAACGGCCTTCTGGTGCAGCGCTACGGCGTGATACCGGAAGTGGTGCCCGTGTTCATCAGCCAGACGCTCTACCAGTGGGAATCCAACACCCGCGGTGCCACCATCATCGGCGCCGTCGGCGCCGGCGGCATCGGCCTGAAATTATGGGAAGCGATGCGCACCAACTCCAATTGGGCCAACGTCTTCTACATGGTGCTGCTGACGCTGGTGGTGGTCTTCATCTTCGACAACATCTCCAACTTCCTGCGCCGCAGGCTCAGCCGGACGATCCACGATTACAACAGGATCCAGGCTGAACAGGGGTAGGCATCTTCCAGAATGCGGCGAGATGTCGGCGGGACAGCACCCCCCTCTGGCCTGCCGGCCATCTCCCCCGCAAGGAGGGAGATTGGCAGTTTCACAGGTGGCGCCTCCATTGCAACACTGGAGACTGGCGAAAGCCAGCACAACATCCGATCTCCCCCCTTGCGGGGGAGATGTCCGGCAGGACAGAGGGGGGTGTGAAGGAACGCGGCGTTCGTTGGACGGCGGCATTGTTACCTAAGCCGCCCCTCTCCACCCATCCTTGATATGCTTATACCCATCCCGATAAACCGCTTCCGGGCTCTCCGAAAAATCGCGCCACACCTTGGTCGCCGCCGCCAGTTCCTTGAGCGACCGCCCGAAAGCCTCGATCGTCAGCCAGTCGTCATAGCCGCTCTTGCGGATCGCAGCGAACGTCTCTTTCCACGGAATGTTGCCGCGCCCCGGCACGCCGCGATCATTCTCCGAAATATGGATGTGCACGATATTGCGGCGGTGCTTCGTGTAGGCGCCGATCGGATCGGCCTCTTCGATATTGGCGTGGAATGTGTCGTACATAGCCTTGATATGCGGCCGGTCGATGGCGTCGATATGCTCCGACAGGTCGGCGATCGTGTTGAGAAGATAGCATTCGAAGCGGTTCAGCGCCTCGAGCCCGATGGTGACCCCCCGCTTGCCGGCATGGTCGCCGATGGCGCGTTGCGAGGCGATCGAGCGTTTCTTCTCGGCGGCTGTCGGCCCGGAACCGGAAAAGGCGCCGAGCGTCGAGTGCAGCGGACCGCTCAGCGTCCTCGCCCCAAGCGCATCGGCGCAATCGACAGCCCACTTCATGTAGTCGACCCCAGCCTTGCGCGTGGCCGCATCGGCCGAGATCAGGTTCATCGCCGGATCGCCCATTGCCGAGACCGCGGTCCGCTCCAAGCCGATGCTGTCGAGCAGTTCGCCCAATTTCCTGTAGTCGTCCGGCGTGCCGGAAAAGATCGGTATCTCGACGCCATCGAAGCCGGTCGCCTTGATGTCGCGTAGCAGCGGCTCGTGCTTCTTCGACACTGCCGTCGTCCACAAGAACATGCACATGCCGATTTTCATCGACGCCCCTCCCCTTGACCCCCCAGATCCCCTCAGTCTTAGAGTTTGGTCCACGCCCCGTTCTTCTTCGACGACTTCACGCAGGCCTCGATGAAGGCCATGCCCTCGACGCCGTCGGCGATCGTTGGGAAGACGACATCCTTTGCCGGCTTGCCGCCCTTCCTGCGCGCTGCCCGGATGGCGCGCGCGGCTTCCTGGTAGATGTTGGCGAAACCTTCCAGATAGCCCTCGGGATGGCCCGATGGGACTCGGCTGACACGGCCCGCCACCGGCAGCGCGCCGGCACCGTTGCGGGTGATCAATTGCTTCGGCTGCCCGAACGGCGTGTACCAGAGATAGTTCGGATCGGCCTGCACCCATTCCAGCCCGCCCTTCGAGCCATAGATGCGCAACTTCAGGCCGTTCTCATGCCCGGGCGCCACCTGGCTTGCCCAGATCATGCCCTTGGCCGGATGCGTCTTACCGGAGGGCTTGAAGCGCAGCATGACGTTGACATTGTCGTCGAGCAGCCGCCCCGGCACGAAGGCATCGAGATCGGCCGAGAGCGAATCGAGTTCCAATCCGGAGACGAAGCGCGCGAGATTGTAGGCATGCGTGCCGATGTCGCCCAGCGCACCGCCCGCACCCGCCTGCTTCGGATCGCCGCGCCATGATGCCTGTTTCTGGCCGGTGGCGGCGAGATCCTCGGTCAGCCAGTCCTGCGGATATTCGGACTGCACGATGCGGATGTCGCCGAGCACGCCCTTGGCCACCATCTCGCGTGCCTGCCGCACCATCGGATAGGCGGTGTAATTGTGGGTGAGCACGAACACCTTGCCGGTCTTCTCGACGATCGCCGCGAGCTTCTTCGCCTCGGCCAACGTCGTCGCCAGCGGCTTGTCGCAGATCACGTGGATACCGGCCTCGAGGAAAGCCTTGGCCGCCGGCACGTGGACATTGTTCGGCGTCACGATGGCCACCGCCTCGATGCCGTCGGGACGTTTGGCCTCGGCCTTGGCCATTTCGGCATAGGACGCATAGCTGCGGTCCGGGTCGAGCCCGAGTTCGGCGGCCGAAGCCTTGGCGCGCGCCGGGTCGGACGACAGCGCGCCGGCAACCAACACGAAATCATTGTCCAAGCGCGCCGCGATCCGGTGCACCGCGCCGATGAAGGCGCCCTGCCCGCCGCCGACCATGCCGTAGCGGATCGGGCCGCCTCCCATCTCCGACTTCGATGCGCCGACCATGTCTTTCTCCCTCATGTCTGAAATATCATTCCCTCGATGGAGGGAGCCGCGTCAAATTCCCATCATGGCGCGCAACAGCTTCTTGTCGGTGGTGCCAGCGGCGAAATCGTCGAATGCCTTCTCCGTCACCCGGATGATGTGGTGCTGGATGAAGGGCGCCCCTTCGGCAGCACCGTCTTCGGGATGCTTGAGGCAGCACTCCCATTCCAGCACGGCCCAGGAATCGTAATTGTACTGCGTCAGCTTGGAGAAGATGCCGCCGAAATCCACCTGCCCGTCGCCGAGCGAACGGAAGCGGCCGGCACGGTTGGTCCAGCTCTGATAGCCGGAATAGACGCCTTGCCGGCCGGTCGGGTTGAACTCGGCGTCCTTGACGTGGAAGGCCTTGATGCGCTCGTGATAGATGTCGATGAATTCGAGATAATCGAGCTGCTGCAGCAGGAAGTGCGACGGGTCGTAGTTGATGTTGCAGCGCTTGTGGCCGCCGACCGCGTCGAGGAACATTTCGAAAGTGGCGCCGTCGAACACGTCCTCAGAGGGGTGAATTTCATAGCCGACATCGACGCCATTGTCCTCGTAGACGTCGAGGATCGGCTTCCAGCGTTTGCCGAGCTCGCCAAACGCTTCCTCAATGAGTCCAGCCGGCCGCTGCGGGAACGGATAGAGGTAAGGGAACGCCAGCGAGCCGGTAAACGACACTGAAGCATTCAGGCCTAGGTTGCGCGATGCTTTGGCGCCGAACTTCATCTGCTCGACAGCCCACTTCTGCCGGGCTGCGGGATTATTGTGCACCGACGGCGGCGCAAAGCCATCCATCTGCGCGTCATAGGCCGGATGAACCGCGACCAGCTGTCCCTGCAGATGCGTCGACAGTTCGGTGATCTCGACGCCGGCGTCAGCGCAGATGCCCTTCACCTCGTCGCAATAGGCCTTGGAAGACGCCGCTTTCTCGAGGTCGAACAAGCGTGCGTCCCAGGTCGGGATCTGCACGCCCTTGTAACCGAGACCCGCGGCCCATTTGGTAATCGAAGCCAGCGAATTGAACGGCGCCGCATCGCCCGCGAACTGCGCCAGAAACAGTCCAGGGCCCTTGATTGTCGTCGGCATCGGCATCCTCCTCATTTGTCGCGACCAAGCATAGCGCCGATTGGAAGCAGGACCAGCCATTTTGGTCTTCTCGCATCGTGCGCTTTGCAGGCACTGCCATTCTGGTATTACCAAATGAGCAAATTTGGTCAAGTCTCCCAATGCGCCGCCAAAGCCCTCCAGTTACTCAAAATGATGGCATATATCGCAATATAATCAATAGAGTAATCCGCACAAAAAGTTGCGATGCTGCGCTTCTTGCCGTTCCGGGGAATTTGCTGTAGACCTCATTTGAGGCCCAATTGGTCGAACCAGTTTGCAAGGAAAAGGCTGGGGATGCCTTGGGGAGAAACCCTTGCGTCGCCTTTCGGCGATGCATGTCGCAGGCAAACCATACGGACGAATTTTGGGAAGGACGGACCATGCATCTTTCGACGCACAACTGGATGCGCGCGGAACCTCTGGAGACGACGCTCAAGCGCATCAAGAAATTCGGCTACGAGTCGATCGAGATTTCCGGCGAGCCCGAACAGTATAAGACCAAGGAGACGCGGGCGCTGTTGAAGGAACATGGCATCCGCTGCTGGGGCGCGGTCACCTTGATGCTGGGCGAACGCAACCTCGCCGCCAGGAACCAGGGCCAGCGCGAGCGCTCGGTGCAGTATGTCAAGGACGTGCTGACCATGGTCAGCGAACTCGATGGCGAGATCATCACGCTTGTCCCCGCGACCGTCGGCAAGGTGGTGCCTGACGGCACCGAGGAAGAGGAATGGAAGTGGGTGGTCGACGCGACCCGCGAATGCTTCACCCACGCCAAGAAGGTCGGCGTCAAGATCGCGGTCGAGCCGCTGAACCGCTTCGAGACCTATCTGTTCAACCGTGGCGCCCAGGCGCTGGCGCTGGCCGACGCGGTCAGCCCCGAATGCGGCGTCTGCCTCGACGCTTATCACATCCACATGGAGGAATTTAACGTCCACGACGCCATCCGCCAGGTCGGAAAGCGCCTGTTCGACTTCCACGTCGCCGACAACAACCGTTTCGCCGCCGGCCTCGGCCAGATCGACTGGCCCAGGATCGTCGCCACCTTGAAGGAAGTCGGCTACGACGGCGCGCTGACCAACGAGTTCGTCGCTCCGGTCGACCGCACGCCGGCGGCACCCTATCCCGAAATGGTCGAGCGCCACCCGGTCGATATCTCGCCTGAGCAGCTGAAGTTCATCCAGGACCACGGCTCCAGCGTGCTCACCGAAAAATTCTACACCGACCAGATGCGTATCACCGCCGAAACGCTGCTGCCGCTGATCAAGTAGTCGACTGCTTTGGAAATTTGCCCTTTCGCCCCTGGCCGGCGGCAGGGCTGGGGAAAAATATGCGCATCAAGACCGTCCATGCCTGGTGGGTCCGCATCCCGATCGAAGCCGCTCGGCAACACCGCAGCGACTTCGGCCAGGTCACGACCTTCGACGCCGCCATCCTGCGCATCGAGACCGATGATGGGCTGATCGGCTGGGGCGAAGGCAAGAACGCCGCCGGCAGCGCCGGCAGTTACGGCGCCCTTGTCCATATGTTGAACCATGAGGTTGGGCCGCAACTGATCGGCCGCGATCCGACCGATATCGGCGTCATTTGGGAAATGCTCTACAACGGCGTGCGCCACGACAGCGCGATGCGCGCCGGCCATGCCATGCCGCAGCTGGCGCGGCGCGGCATGAGTGTCGCCGCCATCAGCGCCGTCGACATCGCGCTCTGGGATATTCTGGGCAAATCGCTGGGCGTCCCGGTCTGGCGGCTGCTGGGCGGCCGCAAGGCCGACCGCATGCAGGCCTATGCCTCGGGCGGTTGGGCTGCCGCCGATGCCATCGGCGAGCAATTGAAGTCCTATATCGCCCGGGGCGGCTTCAAGGCGCTGAAGATGCGGGTAGGCGCCATGGATGGCGCCGCGCACATTTCCGCCGCGCGTGTCCGCGCCGCGCGCCAGGCGCTCGGTCCCGATGTCGAACTGATGGTCGACGCCCACGGCACCTATACGGTCGCCGAAGCAAAGCGCTTCATCCATCTCGTCAACGACCTCGATCTCGCCTGGTTCGAAGAGCCGATCATTGCCGATGACAAGCCGGGCATGGCTGAAGTGCGCGCCTCGGGCGCCGTCCCGATCGCCACCGGCGAAAGCGAGGCGACGCGCTATGCCTTCCGCGACCTCGCCGTGCTCAAGGCCGCCGACATCTTCCAGCCGGATCCCGCCTTCTGCGGCGGCATCAGCGAGGCGATGAAGATCGGCACCATCGCCAGCGCCTTCAACCTGCGCTTTGCGCCGCATCTGTGGGCCGGCGCCCCCTGCTTCTTTGCCGGGCTGCATGTCTGCGCCGCGTCGCCGGCGAGCTTCACGGTCGAATATTCGCTCGGCGCCAACCCGATGATCCACGATCTGATCGAAGAGACTGTCGAAGCAAGGGACGGTATGATAGCGATCCCCGAAAAGCCGGGTCTGGGATTCACCATTTCGGAGCGGTTCCTGGAGGCGCACGCGCAACGCAATTGACGATGAAAGAAAAGAACCTCCTCGCGGAACTCGCCGCCTATCTGTTCTCCCACTCGGACAAGGAGACCGGCCGGACACCGTCGGAACGTGAGCTGGCGGAGCATTTCGGCGTCAGCCGGGGCCAGATCCGCGAAGCGCTCGCCATCCTCGAAGCCATGCGGATCGTCGAACGCCGTGCCAAGTCCGGCATCTACATCGACACCAAGCAGGCGAGCGTCGAGGCGCTGGCGCTGTTTGCCCGTGCCGGGCTGCCGCTCGATCCGCTGCAGATTTACGAGACGGTCGAGTTGCGCAAGATCCACGAGATCAAGGCCGCAGAACTTGCCTGTTCGCGTGCCACCGAGGAAAATTTCGAACGGCTGCGCGAAATCCTCAGGGCTTCCGAGGAGCGCATCGCCGCCGGCGAGGGCCTTGCCAAGGAGGACCGCGAATTCCATCTCGAGATTGTGCGCGCCACCAAGAACAGCGTCTTCCACAACATCTGCAGCGTCTATTATCTGATGGGCGAGCAGCGCCTGCCGATCTATTTCAACGACCCCGAACGCAGCGTTCGCTCGCATGCCGAACACGTGCAGATCTACGAGGCGCTGCTGCGCCGCGACGGCAACCTCGCCCAGGCGCTGATGAGCGCGCATTTGCAGGGCGCTGAAAGCTACTGGAAGGGCCTGATCGAAGGCGGCATGGCTGCTGTTCCGCCGAACCCGGCGCTCGAAAAGGCCTGACCGTGGCCCAGCCAAAGATCCTGTCGACCCATCCGCTGCACCCGCGCGCCGCGGCCAAGCTGGCGGGCACCGGCCAGCTTGTGATTGCATCGGCGCTCGATGCCGACACCCTGATCAGGGAGGCCAGGGATGCCGACATCGTCATCGTGCGTGCCCCGCTGCCGCCGGCGCTGTTCGAGGGTGCCTGGAAGCTGAGGGCGGCGATCCGCCATGGCGCCGGGCTCGACATGATCCCGATGGAGGCGGCGGCCGCCTCCGGTGTGCTGGTGGCCAATGTGCCGGCGGTCAATGCGCGCTCGGTTGCCGAACACGTCATGTTCACCACACTTTGCCTGCTTCGGCAATTCCGCAGGGTCGACCGCGACCTGCGCGCCAAAGGCTGGCTTGCCGGGCGCGAGCATGCCAACACCAACATCGAACTCGCCGGCAAGACCATCGGCATCGTCGGCCTTGGCGCCGTCGGCCAGGCTGTCGGCCATATCGCAGCGCACGGCTTCGACTTGAAAGTGGTGGCCACGACGCGCAGCATGCAGCCGGCGCCGGAAAAGGTCGGCTTCCTGTCGATCGACGCACTGGTCGAGCAGAGCGACATCATCGTGCTCTGCTGCCCGCTAACGCCGGAGACGCGCGGCCTGATCAGCCGCGAGCGCATCGCCCGCATGAAATCCAATGCGCTGCTGATCAACGTGTCGCGAGGCCCGGTCGTCGATGACGAAGCATTGATCGAGGCCCTGCAGAAGCGCCGTATCGGCGGTGCCGCGCTCGACGTTTTCTCGACGCAGCCGCTGCCGTCAAATCATCCCTATTTCGGCTTCGACAACGTCATCATCACCCCACATATGGCAGGCATTACCGAGGAATCGATGATGCGCATGGGCGTCGGCGCCGCGGGCGAGGCCCTGCTGGTGCTGGCTGGCAAACTGCCGGTCAACCTGCGCAATCCGGAAGTGGTCGACCACTACCGCCGGCGCTTTCCGCTCGACCTGTAAGGCATCGCCGTTTCGCCCCAATTCTCCGCGACGCTGGGAGCCATGTCCAATCTTCCCCTCGTATTTCTGACTGTCGTCGCTTCGTCGATCTTCGCTCTGCCGGTACTTGCTGCAGGCGAAAGCAGTTACGTCTATTGCGACAACGGGCTTCGCTGCTTCAAGGCGCCCTGCCCGTCGAACAGCGCGCTCGACCTCGCCACCGGCACGATCATCAAGGGCGTGTCGATCGACGCCAGCCGATTGCCGCAGGCCGACAAGGCGCGGGCCGACCTCTCCGATCTGCTCTTCTATGGCTCGATCGTCGTTCGGGGCAGGATCGAAAGCCGCCTAGACAAAGCGACAGACGGCATGCCTATGCGGAAAGTAATTGTCGCCAAAGCTATCGAACGGCAAGCGACGATGAAGGAACGCAACCACTGCTCATCAAGGGGACTATACTAAGTCATCCACCACCGAGCAGCGATTCGATTTCAGCGGCAATCCGCAACAGACGGCGATCATAGCCATTGCGTGCCACCAGCATCAGCCCCGCGGGTAGCGCCGTGCCCGGCATCGGCAACGAAATTGCACAGAGGTCGAACTGGTTGGCGACCTGCGTATTGCGCAGCAGCAGGCCCTCTATGTGATCGCGCAGCTCGGCATTCTCGGCCATCGATACGATGGTCNGTATTGCGCAGCAGCAGGCCCTCTATGTGATCGCGCAGCTCGGCATTCTCGGCCATCGATACGATGGTCGGCGCCGTCACCGGCGTCGTCGGCAAGGCCAGCACATCGACCGATGTCAGCCGCTCGTCCATGGCGGCGGCCAGCGCGGCGCGACGGCGCAAGGCCCTGATGTAGACCGGCGTCGGTATGGCGGCTGCCCGCGACAAAGGTCCGCTGACATGTGGATCGACCGGCACCGGTGCTCCCGCCGCCAGCCAGTCGGCATGGATTTCAGCCCCTTCCATCGCGGCGATCGAGCCACGTTTGGTCGCCGCGCGCATTTCTCCAAGCAGATCGTCTATCGACATGTCAGCCAGGCGCGCACCGGTCTGTTCGATCGTGCCGAGACAATGCTCGAACGCCGCGGTCACCCCGCTTTCCGTTTCTCCAAAAAGAATGCCGCGCGGAATGCCGATGCGAAGGCCTGAAAGCGGGATCGGCGCCAGCTCGGCCGGCACATTGCCGGCCATCACGGCATCGGCAGCGGCACACTGGGCTACCGTTCGAGCGAGCGGCCCGATCGAATCCAGTGTGCCAGATAGTGGGAAGGCACCGGTCAGCGGCACGCGCCGCGCCGTCTGCTTGAAGCCAACGACACCGTTGAGCGATGCTGGTATGCGCACCGAGCCGCCGGTGTCGGAGCCGATCGATATTTCGCTCGTCGCCTCGCCGACGGAAACGCCGGCACCTGAGGACGAACCGCCGGGAATGCGGCTGGCATCGACGGCATTGCCTGGCGTGCCGTAGTGCATGTTGTCGCCGATCGCGGTGAAGGCGAATTCGGTCATGTTGGTCTTGCCGATGATCACCGCGCCGGCTTGCCGCAACCGGCTGATGATGGCCGCGTCGCGCGAAGCAGGCATGGCGGTTTTGCGCATCAGCGAGCCGGCCGTGGTTGGTTCGCCGGCGACATCGAACAGATCCTTCACCGAGACGATGGTGCCGTCGAGCGGTCCCAACGTCACGCCGGCGCGGCTGCGGGCATCACTGGCATCGGCTGCCGCTCGCGCCACTTCGGCGTAGAGCCTGGTGAACACGCGTTCCTCACCGGCACGAGCGGCAAGCCGCGCCAGGATGATTTCCAGATGATCGCGGGTTGATTGCATTTTCGGTGTCGGGCTCCGGACGCCTCGAACGTCCTTGGGCAAGTGGCATGGTATGCCAAGACTTAACCCGGCGCAGGTGGTTTTGCACCCCTGCCTGACGCAAGGAAGAAACGATGCTCTACAAAGGCAGCTGTCACTGCGGCAAGGTCGCCTTCGAATTCGAGGCGGAGCTGACCGGGGCCGTGCGGTGCAATTGTTCGATCTGCTCGCGCAAGGGCGCGCTTCTGTGCGCCATTCCGCACGCGACCTTGGCCGTGCTGGCCTGGGGTGATGATTTGGGCACCTACACATTCGGCAATCACGCGATGGCGCACCGCTTCTGCCGCACCTGCGGCATCCACCCTTTCGCCGAGGATGTGCGCGAAGGCGGGGAGCGCAGCGCCTACATCAACCTCAACTGTGTCGCCGGTCTCGACCCGTCGACCTTGTCGATCTTCGACTTCGACGGGCGCTCGGCCTGACACCGTCGCATGAGCCATCACAATGGCAGCGGACCGAGAACCGTGACGGTTCTCGGTCCGCTCATAAATCAGGAATTCGGCGGCACTATTCCACGCGCTTCGGACCGCGGAGGGACACCACGATGGCCGCCAGCAATGTCGCCGCGCCGCAATAGGCGAATGCGCTGGCGACGCCGGCATGGTCGACCAGCAGACCACCAAAGACGGCGCCCAATGCAATCGCCACCTGGAACGTCGCCACCATCAAGCCGCCGGCGCTTTCAGCCTGGTCGGGCGCGGCTCGCACCAGCCAGCTCTGCAGCCCGACCGGCACCGCGCCGAAGGCAAAGCCCCAGACCGCGACCGAAACCGCGGCAATGGTCGGCGAGGCGCCAAGAACCAGCATCGAGGCGGCGGCCAGTGCAATCAGCAGGGGTGCCAGCGCGACCGCTGCCTTGAGATTGCGCTCGGCCAGGATGCCGCCGGCGACATTGCCGAAGAAGCCGCCTATGCCGTAGGCCAGCAGCACCAGCGAGATCGTCTCGATGTCAAGCACGGGCACCTTTTCGAGGAAAGGGCGCACATAGGTGAAACCGGCAAAGTGCCCTGATGCAACCAGCAGCACGACCAGCAGCGCCACCCTGATCGACGGGCGCTCCAGCACCTCGAGCAAGGTGCGGAAGCTTGCCGCTCCCAGGGGCGGCAGCTTCGGGATGGTCGCCACCTGCACCAGCAGCGCCAGCGCGCCGACGATGGTCGCGATCATGAACGCGGTGCGCCATCCCCACATGTCACCGACATAGGCGCCGACGGGGGCTGCGGTGACGGTGGCCAGCGAAACGCCGGTCAGGATGATCGACATGGCGCGCGGCATCAGCCGCATCGGCACCAGCCGCAGCGCCATGGCAGCCGACATCGCCCAGAAGCCGCCCAGGGCGACACCAAGCACGACGCGGGCAAGCAGAAGCATGGGCAAGGATGAAGCAAAGGTGGCCAGGAGATTGGACAGGATCAGGAACATCGTCAGCATCCACATCACCAGCCTGCGGTCCATGCGCCTTGTGATGATCGCCATGGTCGGTGCGGCAATGGCGCCGACGATTGCGGTCGCCGTCACCGCTTGTCCCGCCACGCCCTCCGTGACGCCGAGATCGCGCGCCATCGGGGTCAGCAGGCTGGCGGGCAGGAATTCAGCGGTAACGAGGCCGAAAACCCCAAGCGCGAGCGAGACCACGGCACCCCACGCGGGCTCTGTTCGCTCCTCCTGGTCCGTGGGGTTCAATAGGGCGGCGTCGACGGCGCCCGTTGCGGATTCGGCCATGGTCAGTCTCCGATGAAGTTGCAGCGCAGCATTTGGCTGCAGTGCAACATAGGGAGTGACTGGCTGGAGTTTCCATGTTAGAAACACCATTATGTTTGACCGTTCGTCCAAAATTCCGGTCACTGGCGACGCGCTGACCGACATATTGCGCGGCTTGCGTCTCGATGGCGTCGAGTATGGCCGCTGCGCAATGAAAGAGCCCTGGGGGATCCAGTTCCCGGCCCAGCCCGCGGCCCGGTTTCACTTCATCGGCCGCAAAGGCTGCTGGCTGAAGCAGCCTTCCGGTGAGTGGGTGCAGCTCAATGCCGGCGATGCGGTGTTGCTGCCGCGGGGCGCGGCTCATGTGTTGGCCAGCGAACCCGGCGCCCAGGCCTGGCCAATTCACAGCTACGGCCGCGAAGAGGTCTGCAAGGACGTCTATTGTACGTCGAACGCGGAGATGTGTGACAAGAATGGCCAGCCGGGCACGCTGCTGTTCTGCGCCAGCATGTATTTCAACCTCGATGGCCTGCATCCCCTGCTCGGGATGATGCCGGATGTGATGCGCACGCACGAGCTCGAAGACTACGAACCCGGCATTCCGCACCTGCTGGATTCGATGGCGCGCGAAGTGACGATGGAGCGCGTCGGCTCCGGCGGCATCCTGGCGCGGCTGGCCGACGTGCTTGCCGCCACCGTCATCCGCTCATGGGTCGAGCGTGGCTGCGGCGACTCCTCCGGCTGGATCGCGGCGGTCAGGGACCGCGACATCGGCCGCGTGCTGGCCGCCATTCATCTCGAACCGGACCATGACTGGACGGTCGAGTCGCTGGCCCGGATGATGGGCGCCTCGCGCTCGGGCTTTGCCGAGCGCTTCGCCACCATCGTCGGCGAAACGCCCGCAAAATATGTCACCCAGGTCAGAATGCATCAGGCGCGGCAATGGCTGGTCCGCGACCGGATGAAGATATCGGTCGTTGCCGCCCGCCTCGGTTATGAATCGGACGCCGCCTTCAGCCGTGCCTTCAAGCGCGTCATCGGTTCGGCGCCCAGCCACCTGCGCGCCGAGGAACAGGCCGACATCCGCCAGGCCGGGTAACGCAGCTTGGCCGTGACTGGCTGATGATTCCGCGTTAGAAAATCGGCATGGATTTCAGTTCATCCGAGCGGATCCTTCCGGCATCCGGCGGTCCGCTGACCGACATGCTGCGTGGATTGCGGCTTGAGGGCGGACAAGATTCCCTATGTCGCCGAAGTGCCCGACCAGCCGCAGCGCCTCGGGCCATTGTGGGGCGAGCGGGCCAAGGGCCCGGCGGGCACGTTGCTGAAGGTCCCTGGCAACTGGCGTGCTCCCGTTCACGCGCACACCGCGGACTACCGGGCGGTGGTCATTAAGGGGCTGTGGACGCATTGGCAGATGGACGACGGCGAAGCAACCACGGTCGAACTGCCTCCCGGGTCCTACTGGACCCAGAAGGCCAACGAGATGCACGACGACGCTTGCCTCTCCGACACCGAGTGCGTGATCCTTTTGATCAACGACACACCTTACGAGACCTACATGGCAAAGTGATCGGGCGCTCTATCCGGCGTGCCGCAAGCTGACGCCACTGCCCTTGTCGAACAGCACGACCTTGTCCGGGTTCCAGGCAAAGCGCACCGGCTGCTCGATCGCGACATCGGTCCTTGCCGGCACCGTCGCGCGCAGCGTCGTGTCGCCGACCCTGAGCGTCAGTATCTTTTCGACGCCGTGATTCTCGACATCGTGGACGCGCGCCTCGACCGGCGCGCCGCTTTCCAGATAGACGTCCTCCGGACGGATGCCGAAGACGAGCGGGCGGCCGTCGGTCGCGCCGCTCGCCTTTAGTCCCGACAAAGTATTGGCGCCCCCCGCATAAGGCAGTTCGAAATTCAGCGGTACCATCACCGCGCGGCCGTCGACCAGTTTGCCGTCGATGAGGTTCATCGGCGGCGAGCCAACGAAGCTCGCCACATAGGTGTCGCGCGGGTTGTTGTAGATCTCGTGCGGCGTGCCGGTCTGGACGATGCGGCCATGATTGAGCACGCCGACCTTGTCGCCCATCGACATCGCCTCGATCTGGTCATGGGTGACGAACAGGAAGGTGGCGCCGAGCTGTATCTGCAGGTTCTTCAGTTCCGTGCGCAGCGCCTCGCGCAGCTTGGCGTCGAGCGCCGACAGCGGCTCGTCCATCAGGAACACGCGCGGCTTGCGCACGATGGCGCGGCCGATGGAGACGCGCTGCATCTCGCCGCCCGACAGGCGGTCGGTCTTGCGGTCGAGCAGATGCTTGATCCTGAGCGTGCGCGCGGCGCGGTCGACGCGATCCTTGATCTCGGCGTCCGGCAGCCGGCGGATCTTCGGCTTCAGCGGGAATTCGAGGTTTTCGCGCACCGTGTAGCGTGGATAGAGCGAGTATTGCTGCAGCACCAGCGCCACGTCCCGCTCGGCCGCGCCCCAGTCGGCGACGTCGACGCCGTCGATGAAGACCTGGCCTTCGCTTGGTTTTTCCAGGCCGGCGATTAGCCGCAGCGTCGTCGTCTTGCCGGCACCTGTCTCGCCCAGCAGCACGAAGAACTCGCCATCGGCGATGTCGAGATCGAGCCCGACCAGGGCGGTGTGGTTGCCGAAGGTCTTGGAGATGTTCTTGAGCTGGATATGCGCCATCAGAGTCTCACATCAAGCGACTTGCCGCTTGCCTTGTCGAAGAAATGCGCCTGGGTCGGGTCGATCCTGGCGAACACCTTCTCGCCCGGTCCGGCGACGAAGCCGCTCTTGGTGCGCGCGCGCAGCATCTTGGAACCGACCTTCAGGTCGACGATGTCGAAGGAGCCGAGCGGTTCGACGATCTGTGTTTCGACAGCCATGAACCCCTCGGCGGCGTCACGGCGGATGAGCACGCCTTCCGGCCGGATGCCGAGTGCCAGTCCACCCGCGGCATGGCCGTTGAGCTTCGACAGGAGAGCTCGCGGAAACTCGAAGCCGGTGGCCGCGTCACCCACGGTCACCGATGCGGACGAGGCTTTTTCGGCCACCGCCGCGTCGGCGACATTCATCACCGGACTGCCGACGAATTGCGCCACGAACAGATTGGCCGGGCGCGAATAGACTTCGTCCGGCGAACCGACCTGCTGCAGCACGCCTTCATGCATGATGACGATGCGGTCGGCGAGGCTCATCGCCTCGATCTGGTCGTGCGTGACATAGATGGTGGTCGAGCCCTGCTTGATGTGCAGCCGCTTGATCTCGGCCCGCATCTCTTCGCGCAGCTTGGCGTCGAGTGCGCCGATCGGCTCGTCCATCAGCATGGCCTTCGGCCGCCGCACCAGTGCCCGGCCGATGGCGACGCGCTGCATGTCGCCGCCTGACAGCGCAGACGGTTTTTTAGCCAGCAGGTCCGTTATTTGCAGCGTCTTGGCGACCGAGCGCACCTCGCTGTCGATCTCCGCCTTGCTCTTGCGCGTGGCGCGCAGGGGAAAGGCGATGTTCTCGTAGACGCTCATATGCGGGTAGAGCGAAAACGACTGGAAGACCATGGCGATGTCGCGGTCGGCCGCCTTCAGATGCTGGATCGGTTTGCCATCGATGAGGATATCGCCTTCGTCGATCGTCTCCAGCCCGGCGATGGCGCGCAATGTCGTCGTCTTGCCACAGCCCGACTGGCCGAGCAGAACGATGAACTCGTTGTCGGCGATCTGGAGGTTGAGGTCCTTGATGACCTGGACGGCGCCGAAAAATTTCTGGACGCCGCGAAGCTCGATCTGGGTCAATGCTGTGCTCCCGGATTTCGCGCCTGCATGTCCCCGGAATGCCCGGTACCGGCCTTGTCTTCCGGTGCGATCTTCGAGGTGACGTTGAAGCCGATCAGCCCGATCAGGATGATGGTCAGGCCGTATGTGTGCAGCAGCATGTTCCACGGCTGGCAGAGCGCGACGATGCCTAGCACCATCAGCACCTGGCTGCCTGGCTCCAGATATTTCTGATTGATGGCGCGAAAGCTCATTTGCGGATCGCTCCGAAGGACATGCCACGCAGCAGGTGATTGCGCAGCAGGAAGGTGAAGATGGCGACCGGCAGCAGGAACAGGAAGGTACCGGCGGCGATCACCGTCCAGTCCGGCAGGCCGGAGCCGACCTGGCTGGGGATGAACGGCGGGGCCGTCTGCGCACGGCGATTGGTCATGATCAGCGCGAAGGCATATTCGTTCCACGCGGTGATGAAGCAGAACACGGCGGTGGCGGCGATGCCGGTGGCCGCCTCCGGCAGCACGATCTTGAAGAAGGCTTCCATGCGCGTGTAGCCGTCGACGAGTGCAGCCTCCTCATATTCTTTCGGTATCTCGTCCATGAAGCCCTTCATCAGCCACACCGAGAAGGACAGGTTGAAGGCGGTGTAGAGGATGATCAGCCCGACATGGGTGTCGTTGAGGCCGACCGCTCGGTACATCAGGAACATCGGGATCGCCACCACCACCGGCGGCAGCATGCGCGTGGACAGGATGAAGAAGAGCAGATCCGCCTCCCCCTTCACCTTGAAGCGCGAGAAGCCGTAGGCGGTGAACGTGCCCATGCCGACCGCCAGCACCGTCGAGGTGATGGCGATGATCAGCGAGTTCAGGAAGCGGCTCGGATAGCCCGACCACTGCACCTGACCTTTACCGTCACGCACGATCTTCTCGCCGCCATCGAAAACGACGCGCTCCCACCACGGGGCGGCCGCGTACTCTTCGGGCGTCGGCGGACTGCGCAATTGCGAGCGCTTGGTGAACAGCTTCACGAAAGGCGAAATTTCCGGCTGGAAGACGACCGTCGGCGGGATGGTGGTGGCCAGGTTGCGCGGCTTGAACGCCGTCGAGGCGATCCAGTAGATCGGGGCGAGGAAGATGATCGTCACCAACAGCACGGCGACGATGGCGATGCGGTTGAAGCCGATCTCGGAAGAAGTGCGGACTGCGGCCATCTCAGCGCTCCTTCACCTTGTTGAGGTATTTGACATATATGTTGGTAATGGCCAGCACCATGATCAGCACGATGTAGGCCATCGCGCAGGAACGCCCGGTCTGCCACTCCTGGAACGCCATCTTGTAGAGCCGGATCGAGATCAGCTCGGCCGTCGGCTGGCTGGTCAGGATGTAGGCGAGGTCGAAGGTCTTGAACGCCTCCATGGTGCGGAAGATGACCGCGATCATCAGGATCGGCGCGACCAGCGGCAGCGTGATGCGGAAGAAGGTGTAGAACGGTCCGGCGCGGTCGATCGCGGCGGCCTCGTAGAGATGTTTCGGCACCGCCGAGAGGCCTGCCAACGACAACAGCATGACGAAGGGTGACCACATCCAGATGTCGGTCAGCGCAACCGCATAGAGCGCCATCTTGGGATCGGCCAGCCACTCGAAATTGCCGAGCCCGAGCGCATAGTTGATGACGCCCCATGATGGATCGTAGAGAAGCTTCCAAAACAAGCCGACAACAGCCATCGACAGCATCATCGGCAGCAGCAGGAGCGTGGTGATAAGGCCCTTGAGCGGGATATCCCGGTTGAGCAGCATCGCCACGCCGAAGCCGACAAACAACTGGCCGGCGACCGAGATGATGACGTATTTGGCGGTGATGGCGAAATTGGACCAGACATAGGGGTCGTTGAGCAGGTCGCGATAGTTCTGCAGCCCGACGAAAGTCGCCGGCGCATTGGTCGACGCACGAAAGTCGGTGAAGGAATAGCCGAGCGAATAGATCAGCGGAAAGATGTTGAAGACGATCAGGAACAGGACCGTCGGGATGATGAAGAGATTGCGGATGGAAGTGTCGCTCAGGCCGCGCGCCGCCGCTCTTGAAGACCTGTCCAGCGTGGTGATCATCGTGGTCGCCAAGACCCTGCTCCCGGTTGCGGAAAAGAAACGGAGGGGGCTTCAAGCCCCCTCCGCGAGGCATGATCGTTATTGGCCGCGGCCGTACTTCTTGAAGGTCGCGTTCCAGTCGGCCGCCAAAGCGTCCAGCGTTTCCTTAGCGGTACCTTCCCCGCCGATCATGTAGGGATAGACGCGCTGGTTGAGCTGCTGCAGCAGTTCGGCATATTCCGGCACCGCCCAGAAATCCTTCACCTTGAACATGGTCTCGTAGAAGGCCTTGTTGTAGGGCGTGGCGTTCTGGAATTCCGGCGACTTGAGCACCGCCGCGCTGCAGGTATAGCCGCCAAGGGCCGCCCACTTCTTCTGGGTCTCGTCCTTGATGAACCATTCCAGGAACTTCGTCGCCTCTTCCTGCTTCTGCGAGTAGGAGACGATGGAGATGCCCTGCCCGCCGAGTGCGGCGAACTGGTCGCCGTTCGGGCCTGGAGGGTTGGCGAAGAAGCCAGTGTTCTTGGCATTCGGGTTCGACGCCTCGTTGATCAGCGAGGGGAAGAACGCGAAGAAGTTCATGCTCATCGCGGCCAGGTTTTCGGTGATGGCCTGGTTGTCCTCGACGAAGAACGACTTGGCCCAGCCCGGAGGCGTGAACTTGTAGAGTTCCTTGTAGGCATCGAGCGCCGCCACCGCCTTTTCGGAGTTGATGTGGCCGTCGACCTTGTAGGTCGAATAGTCGCCCAGATCACCGCCATAGGAAAACAGCGCGTTCTCGAAACCCATCGCCATCGCGTCGTAGGAATTGTCGGTGTAGATGGCGATGCCGTATCTCTTCTGATCCGGCCGGTAGAAGAATTCGGCGATGTCGCGCAACGCCTTGAAATCCTTCGGCACGTCGAGGTCATAACCATACTTGGCTTTGAAGGCCTCCTTTTCCTTGGGATCCTCGAACCAGTCCTTGCGATAGGACCAGCCGACGGCATCGCCTTCGAGCGGGATGGCCCAGTATTTGCCGCTGTTGCCGGGATATTCGGAGTAATATTTCACCGTCGCCGGCGCCATTACATTGCCGAGGTCATGCTTCTTGAAGAAATCGGTCAGGTCCACATAGTGGCCGCCGGTCGAGCCGGCGCCAAGCCACTGCGAGTCGCCGACGACCAGGTCGTAGGCGTCGCCATGGGCGTTGAACTCGGTGAAGGCCTTGGTCTGGAAGTCGGACCACGGGGTGGTTTCCACCGTGATCTTGACGCCCGTTTCCTTCTCGTACTCGTTGCCGAGTTCCTGCAAATAGTTGGCCGGATCCCATTCCGCCCAGAAGATGGTGAGCGACTTTTCCTGCGCGTAGACGGACGTTCCGCAGGCAAGCGTTAAGCCGATACCAGCAAGCACGCTGGTCACTAACTTGCGCATAATGATTTCCTCCCTTGTGCGCGTTCTACCTTGTCATGCGGGCCGGCGACGCAGCCGACCCTGGTAGTTCCTCCCGTAATCGCACCTTTCCGGTTTCGGCCTCCTCGCCCTGCCGGAAAAATGGATCGCAACCCTCACTTTCAACCCACTTTTATGATCCAATCTGGTATTACCAATCCTGCGTCGGCGTCAAGCCCTTTCTTGGGAACCCAACTTCCTCGACGCTCCCGGATTCAGACATTATCTGCCTGTTTTCGCATGATTTTCCTACTCAGTGATATGCACAGGTGTTGCCTGCCACCTCGGGCTGGAGTTAATATCGATAGTCGGCATGCAAATCTGGTCGAACCAGATTGGTGCTATTTCACGGCCGTCCTTGAGCCGACACCGCCTCCTTCATCGATCGATTCCGCGACCGCCGCACGCACCAGCGCTCCAGCCGCCCATTGCGCTACCGCCATCGTTTTGCGGCTATCCAGCCCCCAGATGTCTTTCAGCACGATCAGCACCTCGACGCCGAAGATCAGCGACAGTGCCTGCGCCAGGCGTTTGAAGTCGCGCGGCGGCAAGCGGCCTTTGAGCGGCGCGATCGCCTCCTTCAAAAGATCGACGCGATGACCGCGCGTGAGGGCCGGCTCGCCGCCCAGCGTGCCGGCCTGGCGCCTTGCCCACTGGTCGAGCGACAGCTTCAGCGCCGCCTTGAACGTCGCCTCGAAGGCCTCGATACGCGGCATGGCGGTCGCGAACAGCTCGGCGACCCGGCGCCCGGCATCGGTGGAGGTCGATTGCCAGGTCAGGATCGGGCCGAGCCCCTCATTGACGACCGCCTGCACCAACGCCGCCTGGCTTGGGAAATAACGATAGGCGGTGGCACGGGAAACCTGCGCTGCTTCCGCGACTTCGCTGACCGAAGGCGTGACGCCCGCCTGCATCAGCCGCGTCGCCGTCTCCAGCATCAGCCGTTTCGTGCGCGCCCGGGGTCCGCGCTCGGCTCTCTCGCTGGCGTCGTCCTGCACGGCGGCTTGTTGACGTGAGACATCCATATCAATACGATACGCGCGTCTCAAAAATTTGCAATGACCTGGGAACGGCCCGTGAAGCGCATCTACGTCGTGGGCACCGCCGACACCAAGGGTGAGGAACTCGCCTTCCTGGCCGATGCGGTCACCGGCGCCGCCGTTTGCCGTGTCGATGTCGGAACGCGCAACGCAACCGTGCCTGTCGACATCACCGCCAAGGAAATTTCCGGCCATCACCCCGACGGCGTCAACGCCGTGCTCGGCGGAAGTGATCGCGGCGCCGCCGTCGCCGCGATGGGCCTCGCCTTCGCCCGCTTCATCCAATCTCGAAACGACATTGCCGCGATTATCGGTATTGGCGGCGGCGGCGGCACATCGATCATCACCTCGGGCATGCGCGCCCTGCCGCTCGGCCTGCCCAAGATCATGGTCTCGACGCTCGCATCGGGCGACACCGCGCCCTATGTCGATGTCTCCGACATCATCATGATGCCTGCGGTGACCGACATGGCGGGGTTGAACCGGCTCTCCCGCGTCGTCCTGCACAATGCCGCCCAGGCGATCTCCGGCATGGCGGCGAGGCCTGCGCCGCTGCCCGACGGCAAAACTTCGATCGGCCTCACCATGTTCGGCGTCACCACGGCGTGCGTGACGGCCATCGCCGACCAGCTTCGCTCCCGATATGACTGCATGGTTTTCCACGCCACCGGCACCGGCGGCCGCAGCATGGAGAAGCTTGCCGACAGCGGCCTGCTATCCGGCATGATCGACATCACCACCACCGAGGTCTGCGACCTTCTGCTCGGCGGCGTGCTACCGGCGACGCAGGATCGTTTCGGAGCGATCATGCGCACCCGCCTGCCCTATGTCGGTTCGGTCGGCGCGCTCGACATGGTCAATTTCTGGGCGCCTTCGACCATTCCGGAACGATATCGCGGCCGGCTGTTCTACGAGCACAATCCGAACGTCACGCTGATGCGCACCACGGCAGACGAGTGCCGCCAGATCGGCGAATGGATCGGCGCCAGGCTCGCCCGCTGTGAAGGACCGGTGCATTTCCTGCTCCCTGAAAAGGGTGTCTCGGCGCTCGACGTCAAGGGTGGCGCCTTCTTCGATCCGGAGGCCGATGCGGTCCTGTTCGAAGCCATCGAGCGCACCATCCAGCCAAACGGCATGCGCCGCATCACCCGCCTGCCGCTGCACATCAACGACCCCGAATTCGCCCAGGCGGCAACCGCCGCCTTCCTCGACATCGCCAGACACTGAGGTTCAAAAAAATATGCCCGCCATACCGCGCAAGGACATACTGAAGAAGTTCCGGGGAATGATCGACAAGGGCGTGCCGATCGTCGGCGGCGGCGCCGGCACCGGCCTGTCGGCCAAGGCCGAGGAGGCCGGCGGCATCGATCTCATCATCATCTACAATTCCGGGCGCTACCGCATGGCTGGGCGCGGCTCGGCCGCCGGCCTGCTCGCCTATGGCAATGCCAACGAGATCGTCAAGGAGATGGCCTACGAGGTGCTACCGGTGGTGAAGAAGACGCCGGTTCTGGCCGGCGTCAACGGCACCGATCCTTTCGTCATCATGCCCCTGCTTCTGGCCGAGCTGAAGACGATGGGCTTTTCCGGCGTGCAGAACTTTCCGACCATCGGCCTGTTCGACGGCTCCATGCGGCAGAGCTTCGAGGAGACCGGCATGGGCTTTGGGCTCGAGGTCGACATGATCGCCGAGGCGCACAAGCTTGACCTCTTGACCACGCCCTATGTCTTCAACCCCGACGAAGCTCGCGCCATGACCAAGGCCGGCGCCGACATCGTCGTTGCCCATATGGGCGTGACGACGGGCGGCTCGATCGGCGCCACCTCGGCCAAGTCGCTCGACGACTGCGTGGTCCAGATCGATGCCATCACCGAAGCCGCCCGCTCGGTTCGCAAGGACGTCATCCTGCTTTGCCATGGCGGCCCGATCTCGATGCCCGACGACGCGCGCTACATTCTCTCGCGAGCCAAGGGCCTGCACGGCTTCTATGGCGCAAGCTCGATGGAACGGCTGCCGGCCGAAGCGGCGATCGCCAGGCAGACTGCCGATTTCAAGGCGCTCGGCGGCGAGAAAGCCGCGAAGAAAAAGAAGGGATGATGAGAGATGATCGACAAGAGCAAGGTGTTTGTCTACCCGAAGGACGTCAGCGCCTTCGGCTTCGACTGGGGCAAGCTGTCGCTGACGGTGGCTCCGGAAGTGAACGGCGCTGTCCGCTTTTCCGGCGGCGTGGTCGACCTGCCCTCCGGCAAGGGCCACGCCCGCCACAACCATCCCGGCGCCGAAGAGATCATCTTCGTCATTTCGGGCCATGGCGAGCAGATGGTCGAGGACGAAAAGGGCAATCCGGTGGTCGAGAAGGTCGGCCCCGGCTGCACCATCTATGTGCCGGAAAGCCGTTTTCATTCGACATTGAACACAGGCGACGGGCCGATGCAGCTCTTCGTCGTCTATTCGCCGGCTGGCCCGGAACTGGGCTTGCGGGAACTGCCGGATTTCAGGCTGATTCCGGCGGGTGGCGAGTAGTCTCTCCTCGCGCTTCCGCGTTTACGGGGAGGCTCCCTCATCCGGCCGCTTCGCGCGGCCACCTTCTCCCCGAGGGAGAAGACAGAAGCCAGCGCCGGCGCGAACTCCTCTCCCCTTGGGGAGAGGTCGGATTGCCCCGAATTGCCCTTCGCAATTCGGTTGGCAATCCGGGTGAGGAGGCCCGCGCCGAGCTAGGCTGTCCCGCCCCGGTTCCACCCCCGCCCCCGATCACCGAACATCACATAGCCGCTCTCGGTCACCGCCAGTGTATCCTCAAGCTTGATGAAGCCACGCGTCGGGTGGAGCATCGTCGTCTCGACCGACAGCACCATGTTCTTCTCCAGCGGCTTGGCCGCATAGGTGCCTTCATAGGTCACCGGATGGTTGGTCATCAGGAACGGCGCCTCATGCGTGATCAGGCCCATGCCGTGGGCGAAGAAATCCGTATAGGCAGCGACTTTCGATTTCTTCAGCACGCCCTCGGCGTGGGAAATCATCTCGCCGCCGAGCGTGCCCGCTTTGACCTTCGAGAAGGCAGCCTGCTGCACCGTCTCGACCTCGGCCAGCAGATCCTCCAACTCGGCATCCGGTTCGCCCAAGATGCCCATCCGGCAGAGGTCGCCGATATAGCCGTGGTAATTTCCGCCGGAATCGATCGACAGCACCTCGCCCTTCCTCCACGCCTGCGGTGAAGCGGCTCGGTTGTGGCTGGAGCCCAGCGTCAGCAGGCAATATTCGAAATGGATCCCGCGATTGGTTTCCTCGCGCCGCAACTGCTCGATCATCTCGGCCTTGGTCGTGCCTTCGCGCGCCCATTGGATGGTTGCCAGCATGGAATCGGTGATCAGTTCGGAAGCCGTGCGCAGCTTCTCCAGCTCGGCATCGGTCTTGATCGCACGCATGCGCTCCAGCATGTCGGTCGCATCGATCAGCTTGGCCTCCGGCAGCGCCTTGCGGATCAGCGTGTAGGCGTCCGAGGGCAGGAAACCCGGCTCGATGCCGATGCGCGCGCCCGCCTTGCCGATCTTCTGCAGATGTTCGACGGCGAGGTTCGCGGCATCGAGCGTGCCCCAGCAGGCGGCGTGCAGCGTCGGTGTCCAGAACGGGTTGTTCTGGTGCTCGCCGCCTTCCATGCGGTTGCCGATATAGGCGGCGTGATCGGGTCCGCCCTTCTCGTAAACGACAATGGGCAGATAGCGGCTATGGCCGATCGCATCCATGGCGGCGAAGAAGATGAATTTGTAGCCGCCAAGCAGATATTGCGTGTTGTGCTTGGAGGTCGCGAGCAGCACATCGATGCCGGCCTCCTCCATCAGCCGATCGACCCTAGCCTGGTCGAACGGGATCTTGCTGACGGCACTCTTGCCCGGCGCAATGTTCATCTCTCTCTCCCTGGATTGCTTGGGATCACTGGCCGCTTCGCGTCCCGATCCGCTGGCTGTCGATCAAATCTGCACCATTTTTCCCACACTGGTCCAGCCAGAAATGCACGAAGATCGTGACTGCGCCGGCACCAAGTCGTCATTGGCCGTATATCCATCAAATCTGGTCTTACCAGATGGATTGAATTGAGCCATTTCCCGCAAACTGGTCCAGCGGACGAAAATTTCAAAGCCAAGCAAGGATGCGCCAATTCCGTCTCTGGCGAAACCTTTGGCAAGGCTCATAATCGCCGCCGCAAGGATGCCGGCGGGCTCGCAGGCGTCCGAGGGGTATGGCGCGCCGTGTGGGGTCGCGGAGAGGACGGAGTTCGATCATGTCAGGTTTCACGATTTCCAGACGCAAAATGCTTGCCGGCTCGGCGATACTGCTCGCCTCCACCGCCATGCCGACACTTGGCTGGGCGCAGACACCGAAGAAGGGGGGCCGGCTGGTGCTCGCCGCCGATTCCGAGCCGCGCAACCTCAACCCGGCGATCGTCGCGTCAAACGGCGTCTTCTTCATCTCCAGCAAGATCGTCGAAACGCTGGCCGAAGCCTCCTTCGACGGCAAGGACGGGCTTGCGCCACGCCTGGCTCTGAGCTGGGAAGGCGCCGCCGACGGGCTCTCGGTGACGTTCAAGCTGCGCGAGGGCGTCAAATGGCATGACGGCAAGCCGTTCACATCGGCCGACGTCGCCTTCTCGGCGCTGCAGATCTGGAAGCCGCTGCAAAATCTCGGGCGCACCGTGTTCAAGGATCTGGCTGGCGTCGACACACCTGACGATCTCACCGCCGTCTTCAAATTCGCCAAGCCGACGCCGTTCCAGCTGATCCGCAACGCGCTGCCAGCGCTGAGCAGCGTCGTGCCGAAGCATGTCTACGAGGTCGGCAAGATCGAGGACAACCCGGCCAACAACGCGCCCATCGGCACTGGGCCGTTCAAGTTCGGCGAGTACAAGGCCGGCCAGTATTACCGGCTGATCAAGAACACGGATTACTGGGGCAAGGACGAGCCCTACCTCGACGAAATCATCTACCAGGTGCTGCCCGACCGCACGTCGGCGGCAAGCGCACTGGAAGCCGAGGAAATCCAGCTTGCCGCCTTCTCGGCCGTGCCGCTGGCCGACCTCGACCGCATCTCCAAAGTGCCGGGCCTGAAAGTGATCATCAAGGGTTACGAAGGGCTGACCTATCAGCTCGTCGTCGAGATCAACCATCGCCGCAAGGAGCTGGCCGATGTGAAAGTGCGCCAGGCGATCGCGCACGCCATCGACAAGGATTTCGTCGTCAAGACCGTGTTCCTTGGCTATGCCGCGACCGCCACCGGCCCGGTGCCGAAGAACGACCCGCAGTTCTACACCGCCGACGTGCCGACCTATGCCTTCGACGTCGCCAAGGCCAACGCCTTGCTCGACGAGGCCGGCTACAAGAAAGGCCCGGACGGCAAGCGCTTTACGCTCAAGCTCCTGCCCGCGCCGTATTTCAACGAGACCAAGCAGTTCGGCGACTACCTGCGCCAGGCGCTCGCCGCCATCGGCATCGACGCGGAGCTCGTCAACAACGACTCCGCCGCGCACATCAAGGCCGTCTACACCGACCACGCCTTCGATCTTGCGGTGGGTCCGCCGGTGTTCCGCGGCGATCCGGCGATCTCGACAACCATCCTGGTGCAGAGCGGCATTCCCGACGGCGTGCCGTTCTCCAACCAGGGCGGCTACAAGAACGACGCGCTCGATGCGCTCATCGCCAAGGCATCCGAGACGCTCGACACCACGGCCCGCACCGACCTCTACAAGGAGTTCCAGAAGGAGGTGGCCGCCGACCTGCCGCTGATCAACGTCGCCGAATGGAGTTTCATCAGCGTCGCGCGCGACACCGTTGGCAACATCGCCAACAACCCGCGCTGGGCGGTGTCGAACTGGGCGGACACGTATCTGGAATCGTGACACATTTGCGCGGATGAGAATTCGCGAAATCATCATAGACGTTGAGTTCTACGAGGCCCCCCTCTGTCCTACCGGACATCTCCCCCTCAAGGGGGGAGATTGGCCGCTTGTCTGCCCCGCGAATTCTTCAACGTTGGAGATTGGCGAAGCCAAAAGAGACAGCCGATCTCCCCCCTTGAGGGGGAGATGTCCGGCAGGACAGAGGGGGGTGCCTAGGCGCGGTCCTAACCAACGTATCGCCAACCCATCGACGCCCCCATGACCCGCGCCCTTACCCTCCTCCGCCGCCGTCTCGTCGGCAGCATCTTCGTGCTGCTGATCGTCGTCATCGGCACGTTCCTTTTGCTCGAGGCCGCCCCCGGCGATGCCGTCGACGCCTACATCGTCTCGACCGGCGGCGACGCCGGCATGATCGAATTGCTGCGTCATCGCTGGGGTCTCGACCAGTCGGAGCTGACGCGGCTGGCCAATTATCTCTGGGCGTTGCTGCATCTCGACCTCGGCCAGTCGCTGACCTTCTCCAGGCCGATCCGCGACGTCATCCTCGAGCGCCTGCCCAACACGCTGCTGCTGATGGTCAGCGCCACCGCGCTCTCCTTCGGGCTCGGCTCGGCGCTCGGCATCTATGCCGGCGCGAGACCCGGGAGTTTGCGCGACCGCTTCCTGTCGATCGGCTCGCTGGCACTTTATGCCGTGCCCGGTTTCTGGCTCGGCCTGGTGCTGATCGTTGTCTTTGCCGTCGACCTGCGCTGGCTGCCGATCGGCGGCATCGAAACCCTGGCCTCGGACAAGACCGGCCTCGACCGCGCCGCCGACATCGCCGTCCATCTCGTCCTGCCGGTTTCCGCTCTCGGCTTCATCTATCTCGCGCTCTATCTGCGCATGATGCGTGCCGGCATGGCCGAAGTCTGGCGGCAGGATTTTGTCCTGGCCGCCCGCGCCAGGGGGCTTTCGCGCCGCCGCATCGTGCTCGCCCACATTGCCCGCAATGCGCTGCTGCCGCTGGTCACCATGCTCGGCCTGCAGTCGGCGCAGATGCTCGGCGGCAGCGTCGTCATCGAGAGCGTCTTCTCCGTGCCCGGCCTCGGCCGGCTGGCGCAGGAAGCCGTGGCCGCGCGTGACACACCCCTGCTGCTCGGCATCATCCTCGTCAGCGCCGTGCTGGTCATCTTGATTAACCTCCTCGTCGACATCGCCTATGCCTTCCTCGATCCGCGCGTCGGCGCCAGCGAGGCCGGCGCGTGAACCCGCTTCGCCGCTTTCTGCGGAGGCCTGAGGCCGTCGCCGGCGCCATCCTTCTGGCGGCGCTGATCGCCATGGCGCTGTCGGCACCGCTGCTGTTTTCCGGTGATCCGCAAGCNAAGCCATTGCCGGGCAGCCGCTGCTGCCGCCGTTCCAGGACTGGTCGCTGCCGCTCGGCACCGACCGGCTCGGCCGCGACGTGCTGGCCGAGCTTTTCCACGGCGCCCGCACCTCGCTCGCCGTCGGGCTTGCGGCGGCGACGGCGGCACTGGCCATCGGCGCAGTGGTCGGCACTTTGGCCGGCTTTGCCGGCGGCCTCGTCGACGAGGTGCTGATGCGCATCACCGACGCCTTCCAGACCGTGCCGGGCTTCCTGCTGGCTCTGGCCTTCGTCAGTGTCGTCGGGCCATCGCGCGGCGTCGTCGTGATCGCCATCGCGCTCGGCACCTGGACCGGGCCTGCCCGTATCGCCCGCGCGGAAGTTCTCTCCATTCGCGAGCGCGACTATGTCGCCAGCGCCCGCGCTGTCGGCATGCATCCGCTCGAAATCGCCTTTCGCGAAGTGCTGCCCAACGCCCTGCCGCCGGTGCTGGCGATGTCGTCGGTGATCGTCGCCGCCGCCATCCTCACCGAGGCAGCCTTGTCGTTTCTAGGCCTCGGCGACCCCAACCGGGTCACCTGGGGCGGCATGATCGCCGAAGGCCGCGCTGTTTTGCGCACCGCGCCCTTCCTGTCCATCGTTCCTGGCATAGCGCTGGTGCTGACGGTACTCGGGGTCTATCTCGCCGGTGAAGGCATCGTCGAGACGACGGCAATCAGGAGAGGCCTGTCGTGACCGCACTCGCAGCGATCCGCGACTTGACGGTCACCTACCGCCGCGACGGCGGCGAGGTCGCGGCGTTGAAGCACATCAGCCTCGATATCGTCGCCGGCGAGCGCCTGGCCATCATCGGCGAAAGCGGATCCGGCAAGAGCACACTGGCGCTGGCTATTGCGGGGTTGTTGCCGGGGTCTGCCAAGATTGAAGGAAAGATCGATTGGTTCCTACCGTCGACGTTGGGCGCCAGGGCACCCCCCTCTGTCCTGCCGGACATCTCCCCCTCAAGGGGGGAGATTGGCAGGTTCGCTGTCGGCAGATTTCCCGCAACGCTGGTGATTGGCGAAGGCAGAGATGAGAGCGCAATCTCCCCCCTAGAGGGGGAGATGTCCGGCAGGACAGAGGGGGGCCTCGTAGAGCACAGGCCGCAAAAGCTCTTCACCAGATCAAGTCACCCTCCTCTCGGCGGCCGCGATATCGGCTTCGTCTTCCAGGACCCATCCGCCAGCCTCGACCCCGTTATGCCAATCGGCAAACAAATCGCCGAAGTCGCCCGCACCCATCTCGGCCTCACCTGGCCACAGGCATACACGCAAGCAAAAACCCTGCTCGAACGCGTCCGGCTGCCCGATCCTGACTCGGCCCTGCGAGCCTTCCCGCACCAGCTCTCCGGCGGCCAGAAGCAGCGCGTGGCAATTGCCGCCGCCATCGCCGCGGGACCGAAATTGCTGATCGCCGACGAGGCGACCAGCGCGCTCGACACCATCGTGCAGGCCGACATCGTCGCCCTGATCCGCCGGCTGGTGGCCGAGGACGGCATGACGCTGCTGTTCATCAGCCACGACATCGCGCTTGCCGCGGAGCTTGCCGAGCGCATCGCCGTGTTCCGCCATGGCCAGTTGGTCGAACTTGGCCCGACGCCACGGATTATCAACGCCCGGGCCGAGGCCTATACGCGCACGCTCCTTGATGCCCACATCGGACTTGATGCCGAACCATTGTTGAACCGAAGCGGGCGCCACGCATGAGCCTGCTCACGGTATCCAGCCTCACCAAACACTATCGTCGCGGCGGCAAGACAGTTGCCGCCGTGGACGATGTCTCTTTTCGCATCGAGCCGGGCGAAACGCTGGCGCTCGCCGGCCCTTCCGGCAGCGGCAAGTCGACAATCGCGCGGCTGGTGCTGCGGTTGATCGAGCCGGATGCCGGCCGCATCGAATTCGAAGGCAATGACTTCCTGGCTTTTGGTGGCGCCGCGCTGCGAGCGCATCGCGCGCGCCTGCAAATGGTGTTCCAGGATCCGCTGGCCGCCTTCAATCCACGCGCCACGGTGGCGCGGGTGCTCGACGATCCCTTGCGCATCCATCGCATTGCCTCGCGCGCCGAGCGGCCCTACCGCATCGCCGCCTTGCTCGAACGCGTAGGGCTGGCAGCGGATCTTGCCGCGCGCGCCATCCACGAAATCTCCGGCGGCCAGCGGCAGCGCGTCGCCATCGCGCGCGCCATCGCCACGAAACCGTCGCTGATCGTGCTCGACGAAGCGGTGTCGGCGCTCGACGTCTCCGTGCGCGGGCAGATCCTTGATCTTTTGCTCGACCTGCAAAGGCAGGAACGGATCGCCTTTCTCTTCATTTCACATGATCTCGGCGTGGTCCGCGCGATCGCTCAGCGCGTCATCCTCCTCGACGCTGGGCGAATTGCCGAGAGCGGCGACGCCCGTGCCGTCATCGACGCACCGCAATCGGCCATCGGCAAGGCCCTGGTGGCCGCCGCGCCAAAACTCAAGAGAACCGCACAGGACGCATCATGACAGACCCCGTAGCCAGAGCCGAGAAACTGTCGCGCGAACTCGATTCCGCCTTCCGCAACCGCGCCGATCTCTACCGTCTGTTCCTCGACGAACTGACCGGAGAACTCGGCGCCGAAAAGGCCGAGGCGGTCATGATCCGAACCATCGAGCAGCGCGGCAAGGAAGTGGCTGCAGCCGCCTTCGCCAGCTTCGGCGCCAACGACGCGCGCGCCATCGGCGAGGCCTTCCTGGCGGTCAGCCCGGATGGCGGCCTGATGTACCCGACCGATGTCGAGCGCGGCGATGACCGCATCGCCTTCAAGGTGAAGCGCTGCCCGCTCAAGGACGCCTGGGTCGAGGCCGGAGTCGGTGACGAAAAGCTCGCCACGCTCTGCCGCATCGCCGGCGCCTTCGACCGCGGCCTGTTCGAGGCGACGGGCGTGCGTTTCGACAATGTCACCTGGACGCCGGGCCACGGCCCAGGCTGCTGCCACATCGCGCTGACCAATCGCGATGCCGGCTAGAGCAATTCCAGGAAAAGTGTGACATGGTTTTCCCGGGAAAAGCGCGTAGCGCTTTCCCTTGGGAATTGCGTAAAAACAAAGAGATAGAGCGGGTCGCCGTTTCCGTGAAACGGTGAAATGCTCTAGCCGCCGACCATCAGCCTGACGACTTCGTCATGGTTAGTCTCGGAGATTTTGCGCTCGCCGGCCTGGATGCCGCGTCGCAACACCACGATGCGGTCCGAGACGGCAAAGATGTCCTGCAGATTGTGCGAGATGAAGATCACCCCGCGCCCCTGCGCCTTGAGCTGGTGGATGAGCGAAATCACCTTGCGCTGCTCCGGCACGCCAAGGGCTGCGGTCGGCTCGTCCATGATCAGTATCTGCGCATCCCAGTAGACGGCGCGGCCGATGGCGACGGCCTGGCGTTGGCCGCCGGAGAAGTTGCTGACCGGGGCTTCTAGCCGGCTGACGTGGAAATCCAGCCGCCCCATCGTCTCCTTGGCCGCCGTGGCCATTGCCTTGCGGTCGAGCACCGGCAGGAAGCCGAACGCCTTGCGCATCGGTTCGCGGCCAAGGAAGATGTTGGCGCCGATCGACAGATTGTCGGCAAGCGCGAGGTCCTGGTAGATCGTCTCGATGCCCTTTTCGCGCGCCTCCTGCGGCGTCGCGAACGTCACCGGCTGACCCCTGAGCAGGATTTCGCCGCCGGTCGGCTGGAACACGCCCGATATCGCCTTGATCAACGTCGTCTTGCCGGCGCCATTGTCGCCGGCGAGCGCCACCACTTCACCCGGCCGCACGGCCATCGAGAAGTCGTTTAGCGCCCGCACGGCACCGAAGTGCTTGGACAGGTTGCGGACTTCCAGCAGGGGTGCGTTCTGGTTGGTGCTATTCATCCTGACGGGCTCCACTGAACCGGCGCTGCGCCTGGTCGATGAGAACGGAAATGATGATGACGATGCCGACGGCGATGAATTGCCAGAACGGCTCGACATTGACGAAGACCAGTCCGTACTGGATGACCGCGATCACCAGCGCGCCGGCGACCGTGCCGAAGATGGTGCCGGAGCCGCCGAACAGGCTGGCGCCGCCGATCACCACGGCCGCGACGCTATCGAGCAGCAAAGGCTCGCCGGCTTGCGCGGCACCCGCGGTAAACCGCGCGGCATAGAGCGCGCCGCCAAGGCCGGCGCACATCGCCGACAGCACATAGAGCCGAAGGATGTGGCCCCTGATGTCGATGCCGGCGCGCCGCGCCGCCTGCACGTTGGCGCCGATGGCATAATTGTGCTGGCCGAACCGGGTCTGGCTGAGCAGATAGTGCATCACGACGACGAAGACGGCGGCGATCATCACCAGATAGGGGACGCCATGGAACTTGCCGTTGCCGAGCAGCGCGAACCACGAATTTTGCACCGGCACCGTCGTGCCCCCGGCGAGCAGGAAGGCGGCACCGCGCGCGACGCCGAACATGCCAAGCGTGCCGATGAAAGGCGGAACCCTGAGGCGCGAGATCAGCAAGCCGTTGATGACGCCCGGCACGCCGGCAACAATGACCGCGGCAAGGATGCCTGCCAGCATCGCCAGCGGCAAGGGAATGGCCGCGCCCGCCATGTTGGTGGCATGCGCGGCGATGACGGCGGCCAGCCCCATGATGAAGCCGAGCGACAGGTCGATGCCGCCCGAGATGATGACGAAGGTCTGCCCTGTCGCCAAGAGCAGCGGCGCCACGGCGAAGATCGCGATGGACTGCAGGTTGAACGGATTGAGCACGAAGGTCGCGCCGAAGTCGGTCCTCGACCATATCTCAAAGCAGATGATCAGGCCGGCAAGGAACAGCCAGGCGCGCGCCTCCGCTATGCGTGCGATCCAGTTCCTGGCCGGATCGCCGTGATCGGCCTGAGGGGCGACATGCTTCTCGGCCGGCTGGGCTGGTGATGTGGAGGTCATGGATACTCCGCGGCTGCCATCAAAAAAGGTCCCGCCTCCGGCGTGGACCCGGCACGGGCTCCTCCCGGCGGACCGGGAAGAGCCGGGCTCGTCTGGACTACTCGGAGTAGAGATACTTCGAGATGTTCGGATCCGCGATGTTGGACTTGTCCATGATCGTGAAGCCGGTGCCGATCGTGACCGGAATCGACTGGCCGGTCAGGTGGGCATAGGCCGAAACGACTCCGTAATAGCCGATCTCGGCGGGATGCTGGGCGATCGCCACGTCCACCAGGCCGGTGTTGATGTTGTCGACGATGCTGGTCGGAGCATCGAAGGCGACCACCTTGACGGTTCCCGTCTGTCCGGCCTGCTTGACGCCATTGGCCGCGCCCAGCGCCGAGAACAAATTGGCGCCGAACACGCCGACCAGGTCCGGATTGCGCGCGAACACGGCCTGCAGTTGCGAGGCCGCCTTGTTGGCATCGTCGTCGTTGAACTGGGTCTCCAGCACGGTGATGCCCGCATGCTTGGCCATCTCCTTCTTGAAGCCCTCTTCACGCTGGTCGGTGGTCGAGATGCCAGGCTTGACGTTCGAGACATAGACCTTGCCCTTGTCGCCAACGGCGGTGGCCAGCGCGCGAGCGGCAATCTCGCCGCCGAGCACATTGTCCGAGGCGATGTAGGACAGCGGGAAATCCGCGTCACCCGCGCCGGTCTGGTAGGCGCCGTTGCCGATGAAGGTGTCGACGGTGATGACCGGAATGCCGGCTTCATTGGCCTTGCGCAGCGGCTCGACCAGCTGAACCTTGTCGGTCGGCGCGATCAGGATCGCGTCAGGCTTCTTGGCGATGACCGCATCGAGCACCGGCACCTGGGTGACTGGGTTGAATTCCGGCGCGCCCTGGAAAACCAGGTTTACGCCAAGCGCATCGGCAGCCGCCTGGGCGCCTTTGCGCATGGTGATGTAGAAACCATCGGTAGTGAGGCCCGGAATGAGCGCAATGGTGTATTTCTTGTCCTGCGCCTGCGCGGGCGCGATCAGCACCGTCGCAGTGACGGCAAGCGCCGCGAGCGCGGCAACAATCTTCTTCATGACATCCTCCTCATTGTTGGCAGATCTGCCGTTGCAAGTGACATTGGAATGGCCGCTGTCCACTAGGGGACAAGGCGGCTTAAACGCCTGTTTGCCGTCACGGGCAGCTTTCCTCCCAAGCGCCCTCCAGTCGATATGTCAGCCGGTCAGCCAGACCGGCGCACTTGGCCACAGCCCCATTCCCCTGCCTCCGCGAGGTCCGGCAAACTATGCCCCCGCCGCGCCTTGCTGGCGGGCATCCTGACTTGTAACACTTTGCAGAAATAAATTGCAACTCGGTTTTTCCGAGCTTGCAGCGCCGGGTTTTTCACACCGTACGACATCCGACTGCTCCGTGGAGCCCCAGCAAACTATTGCCCGCGCCTCTCGGCGACACAACTTGTTTTCGCAGCCGGCTCCATCCCGCCGCCAATGTCCTGCCGATCCTATCGCTGCGCAAGCGCCGCGAGTATGGCCTGCGCCGTCTTCGTATCGGTGACCAGCGTGTTGATCAGCCCTGCGCGAGCCGCGCCGATGATTGCCGTCGCCTTCTCTGGCGATGCGGCAAGGCCGATCACCTGCGGCACGGCGCGAAGCTGTGCCGGCGACATGGCGATCATCCGGCTCTCCCCTTCCCACGCGATCGGCTGCCCCTCGACATCGAAATAATGCCGAAGCACATCACCGGCCGCATGGACCAACGCCTGCTCGCTCGGCGTGGCGGCACTTGCCTCCGGCGCATTGATGGCATGCGGCAGGCCAATACCGACGATCGCGATGTCGGTCTTCTCCCACAAGGCGACGGCGTCGCGGATGGCGACATCGCGCAGGAAGACATCCCGCAACTCCGTGGACGGCAGATAGGGTGCATGGATGAAGTGCGGCGTGCCGCCGAACTCCTCGGCGGCAAGCCGCACGAACTCATTGACCTGAAAATGCGCCGCGTGCTGCTGCATGCCGCCGGTGGCGGCGACGGTGAGCACGCCCGGTATGCGCGGCAGGCCGGCCCGGATCACTTCGCGCACGGCGCGCCCCCAGCCGATGGCGACCACGGAGCCTGCCACCAGTTGCGCCTGCCTGAGCAGCCCGCCAAGCGGTGCCGCCAGCGCCGCCAGCGTGCCTGCCGCCGGCGTCTCGACCACCGCGGCATCCCGCAGTTTCAACCCGTCGATCAACTGCCTGGTGATGTCCTCCGGCGTCGCCAGATCGAGAACCTCGATACGCACGATCCCTTCTGTCCGCGCCCGCTGCAGCAGGCGCGAAATCGTCGCGGTGGAGACACCGAGCTGCCGCGCGATGTCGACCTGCGACATCTCCTCCAAATAGTGCAGCTTGGCGACCGTGTGCAGCAATGTCCGCGACGCGGTCGCATCCTGGATGGAGGGAACAGACAGCTTGCAATTCCTTTCAGCAACGTGTTACACACGTATACGCCGATGGGAGTTATCGCGCAAATCCAGCCAACTCGCAACGTGGGGCCGTTTCCATGCGGCAATGCCGGCGGGCACGGTTTTCGAGAGCGGACGGCGCACCACGCGGCAAAAAATCTCCCGCCGGCAAAGGCGGGCAGAACTGAACATTGTTGTTTCCACGGGATCCGCGCCGTCGGTAAGACGGCGCCAACATCGGACTGAAGATCATGACGAAGATGACCACCGCGGAGCTGCGCGGCTACCAGCAGATATGCGGCAAGGACGGGGCCATGGTGGCCATCGCCTGCGACCAGCGCGGCGGCATGCGGACCTTGCTGGCATCGGATCCGGTAGAACAGGCCAGGATCACCAACGACATGCTCGGCGACACCAAGGCTGACATCACGCGCTACCTCGCCAGTGCTGCATCCTGCGTGCTGCTCGACCCGCTCTGCGCGGTGCCGCGCATCGTCGACGAGGGCGTCTTGAACCGCGATACGGCACTGCTCATCGGCCTCGACGCCTCCGGTTTTGACGTCTCGCCCGAAGGCTACCGGCTGTCACGCCTGGTTCCAGGCATCGATGCGCGCCGTGTCCGCGCCCTGGGCGGCACCGGCGGCAAAATCATGGTGTATCTGCGGGCCGACAAGCCGCAAGCCAACGAACACAACATCGCCATCCTGCGCCAGTGCATCGCCGATTTCGGCAAGGAGGACCTGCTGCTGGTCGTCGAGTTCCTGACCTATCCGCTCGAAGGCGAAAGCCCCGAGGACTATGCGGCCAGGACGCCATGGCTTGTCGAGGAAGGCACCAGAATCTCGCTGGAATGCGGCGCCAAGGTGCTGAAGCTTCCCTATCCCGGCACGCCCGAAGCCTGTGCCAACATCACCCGAATGGCCGGCGAGGTGCCATGGGCGGTGCTTTCGGCCGGCGTCAACCACGCAACATTCCTCGGCCAGGTCGAGATCGCCATGCAGAACGGCGCCTCGGGCGTCATCGCCGGCCGTTCGCTGTGGAAAGACTGCATCTCCCTCGACCGTGACATCCAGCGAGAAAGGCTTAAGACCATCGCAGTGCCGCGACTGCGTGAGATCCAGGCCGTGATCGGGCACTACCGGCAAAAAGCCGCTGCCTGACAATTGCGTTTGGACTAGAGCTGTTCCAGCAAAAGTGTGAAGCGGTTTTGCGTCCGGAATTTGCGGAAAAACAGATGCAGGACGTCATGCCCCTCAGCATAGGGATCGATATAGGCGGCACCAATCTGCGTGCCGCCCGCGTCTCCGGGACCGGTGAAATCCTCAAGCGCGTTTCCGAAAAAAGCGCGCCCGACCCGGAGCTGGTGCTTGGCCGCATCGCCGACATGGTGCGCCTTCTCGACACGCCCGATGTGAAGGCCATCGGCGTCGGCGTCCCCGGCCGTGTCGATGCGCGGCGCGGCGCCGTCCTGTCGGGTGGCTACGTCAACCTCGCTTCGGTTGCGCTGGCGCAGCGCCTGGAAGACATGACAGGCAAGCCCGTCATCATCGACAACGACTGCAACATGGCGTTGGCCGCCGAGATGGCGCTCGGCGCCGGGCGCGGCCATGACAACATCGTCATGTTCACCATAGGCACCGGCATTGGTGGCGCCATCGCTCAAGATCGCCTGATTACGCGTGGCTCGGCAACGGCGGGCCAGCTTGGCCACATCACCGTCGATGTCGACGGCGAGGTTTGCGCCTGCGGCCGGCGCGGCTGCGTCGAGACCACCAGTTCAGGCACCGCGCTCGGCCGCCACATTGCGCGCGCCGGGCTCGGCGCCGACATTTCTGTCGATCAGCTTTTTGCCCGCGATGCGGCCGGCGACATCCAGGCGCGCGGCATACTCGACGCCTGGGCGAGACCGTTGCGTGCCGCCATCGACACGGCCGTTGCCGTGCTCGATCCCGACATGGTGCTGCTTGGCGGCGGCCTTGGCCGGGCAGCACATACAGCACTCGGCCGAGCGCCGGCGCTGGCGCCCTGGTATCAATGCCCGGTGAAACCCGCGCAGCTCGGCGACGACGCCGGCGTGATCGGCGCTGGCCTCCAGGCACTCGCCATGGAACCGGGCACAGGTCCGGTTCCGCGCTTGGCCCAGTCCAGCCACGCCAGGCGTGCCGTGCTCGTCAACGGCATTCCCGCAAGCGGCAAGAGCACCGTCTCGCGCGGCATCGCCGACCGCATGGGATGGCCGTTGCTCGCGCTCGACACGATCAAGAATCCGTTCCTCGAAGTGCTTGGCGGCGGCGACCGCGAATTCAACCGCACGCTCGGCCGCGCCAGCTATCAGGCGATCTGGTCGGCCGTCGGCGAAGCTCCGGCAGGCAGCACCTTTGTCATCGATGCCTGGTTCGGCTTTCAGCCGCGTGAAGTTCTTGAGGACTATCTGCGAAAAGCTGGGGTCGAACAGACCGTCGAAATCTGGTGCCACGCGCCCGGCGAGGTCCTTGCCGAGCGCTATGGCGCCCGGCTCGACCAGCGCCCCGCTGGCCATCCCGGTGCCGCCTATATCCCCGAACTGATCGAGCTCGCCAAGCGTGCCGAACCGCTGCGGCGCGGACCGCTCTTCGACGTCGACACGACAAAACCGATCGACTTCGATGCCATCACGGCATGGCTGCGAGCGGTCATGGCCGCCCGCTTGGATGTACCTGGCTGAACCAGGACGTCAGTCAGTTTGATCAATAGCCGACCGTAAAACGCTGCCTGACATGCGCAGGCTTCTCGATCTCGTCGACCATGACGATGGCGTAGTCCTCGAAGGAGATGCTGCTGCCCTTGTCCGAGGCGAGGAGCGTGTCCTTGCCGAGGCGGAATTTGCCGGTGCGCTCGCCAGGGATGAACATGGCGGACGGCGACAGGAACGTCCAGTCGAGATCGCCGACGGTCTTCAACTTGTCGAGGAAGTCGGCGCCCTTCTGTGCCTCGGCCTTGTAGATTGCAGGGAATTCGGGGGTATCGACCAGACGCTTGCCTGGCGCGACCTCGAGGCTGCCGGCGCCGCCGACAACGAGGTAGCGCTTCACACCGGAAGCACGCACCGCCGCGATCAGCGTGTCGGCGTCGCTGTCCAGAAAATGCACCGAGCTGATCACCACGTCATGGCCGCGGATCAGGTCGGCGAGAGCTTGGCTGTCGAAGACATCCCCCTTCCTGGCCGTGACGCCGGGCAGCGCAGCGATCTTTTCCGGGTGTCGCGCAATGCCGGTGACTGTATGGCCACGATCCGAGAGTTCCTTGAGGATGCGCGAACCGACGGCGCCCGATGCACCGATGAGAGCGACTTTTGCCATGTCTTTTTCCGTTCCTTGCTGGGGTTAGTTGGGAGAGATCACGCCGCCGCGATATGGGCGACAAGATTGTCGAAGCTGCCGAACAGTGCGTTCGAACCGATGAGCCGGGGCGCGTCGTTGCGGATGACCGCGAGCGAAGGCACGCCGTCGGCATGAAGGCGCTCGAACAGCGTTCGGCCTTGGCCGACGAGTTCGCGGTGCGCCTTCATCAGCCGTTCCGTCGGCGACTGCAGCAGGCCGGCAGCATCCGCCATGCCGGCGGCGGCAAGCACTTCTGCGACACCGTCGATCGTCACGATATCCCTGCCATCGACATAACGCGCCCGCTGGATCGCCTTCAGCGCCGTCAGCCGGCCGCCGGGACGTTCCAGGCCAGCAGCGCTGATGCCGAGCGTGGCGGCATGGGAATCGAGCAAGGTGCCACGGACATCGAGGACATCGCGCCGATAGGCCTGCGTGAACTTCTGCCCGGTCAGGCGCTCGATGCGCTGGTCGTTCGCCCAGGCGTGGGCAGCGAAAGCTTCATCCATCGGCCGCGCCCCTGCGCCGGAGAACAGGCCGGTCGGCAGCAGTTCGATGCGCACGCCGCTGGCCGACAGCCTGTCAAGCATCGGGGAGGCGCCGTAGCACCAGCCGCAGAGCGGATCGAAAAGATAGGTCACGTCCGGATTGCTCACGATCATACTGTCCTTGCTGTGGGCATCGGGTGCGGCCCACCGGAATGTGCTGGCAATATGTGGCAGACGGCGACCTTGCGATAAACCAGAGCCAATAATACAAACTGTCCGATCAAATCAGACAAAGGCAGGTCATATGGCCGAGCTTCTGAATCTCAATCGGCTCGTCTACTTCACCACGGTCATGGAGACCGGCTCGTTCACCGTGGCGGGGGACCGGCTGGGCGTAGCCAAGGCCGTGGTCAGCCACCAGATCGGCAAGCTTGAGGAAGAATTGGGCGCAACGCTCATGCGGCGTACGACGCGGCGTGTCACGCCGACAGAAGAGGGGCGCCTCTTCTATGACCGCGCGATCATCATCCTGCGCGAGGCAGAGGCAGCCTATGGCGAGATCTCGCACGGGGCGGTCGAGCCCGCCGGAATGCTGAGGCTGACTGCCCCGCTCGACTATGGCGCTAAGGTGGTCGCGCCGGTGATGGCCGCCTATCTGAAGACCTATCCACAGATGCGCGTCGAGGCGATCTTCGACGACGCGGTGAGCAATCTGGTGGACGAGCAGATCGACCTCGGCATCCGCGTCGGCTGGCTTGCCGATTCCTCCAACCAGGCACGGCGCCTGGGCACGATACGGCAGATCGTGGTGGCAAGCCCGGCCTTTGCCGCAAGCCTGCCATCCGACGTCGGTCCGCACCAGGCAAGATCGCTGGCCTGGGTCGGCAACGCGCAGCTGCGCGGCATCGGCCAATGGCTGTTTTCCAGGGATGGGGAAACGGTGCTGACCGAACTCAATCCGGTCATCATGTGCGACAAGAGCCCGGCCGCCCTGGCCTGTGTGCTTGCCGGCATCGGGCTGGGCATATTCCCGGACTACAGTGTCAATGACGATATCGCCGAGGGACGGCTGGTGCCGGTGTTCGCCGGCTGGACCTTGCCGACCGGCGGTATCCACGCGGTCTTCCCGCCCGCCCGCTTCCGGCCCGCCAAGGTACGCGCCTTCGTCGACTTGCTGGCGGCGGCCGAGAGAAAGCGCGCGCGTCGCCTCGAAACGGCATGATGCCGCCGGGCGCGCGACATTGTCAGCAAGAACTTACATTCGCGCGCGGAGCCGTGCCGTTCGATTGCCGGCGAGAGGCACTCCTCATTGTCTGGAACTTGCCGCCAGACATGCAAACGGCCCGCTTGAGCGGGCCGTTTTAGGTTTGGTTGCGGGGACAGGATTTGAACCTGTGACCTTCAGGTTATGAGCCTGACGAGCTACCGGGCTGCTCCACCCCGCGTCAACCCTCAGCAAGCGTTTTGCTTGCTGATCTAAGCAAGCGTTTGCCTGCTTTGGACGTAAGCCGATGCCTATGACTAGGATGGCTTACAAATAGATAGCTGGCTCACCAAATGAAAGGGCCGCTTTCGCGGCCCGTGGTTTCCCGATTGGCGGGCCATGTTCGTAAAGAGAAGATTTCACTGACATCCGGTTGGATGTGAGTTCAACGTGCGTTTGGCAGACCTGGCAGCGACCTACTCTCCCGCGTCTTGAGACGAAGTACCATCAGCGCTGGAGCGTTTCACGGCCGAGTTCGGAATGGGATCGGGTGCAGCCGCTCCGCCATAACCACCAGGTCGGCAAAACGCACGTTGTTTTCGAGAAGCTGGGTTAGGGATTAGGCAGCAGGGAATAGTGAGTAGGGGATACCCGCTCGCTATTGGCTTGTGCCGTTTGCCCGTCTTTCCGTGCCAATGGCGACGTTCATTGCAGGGCGCCCCGGGCGTAAGCCCGCAAGCGCGACTGCGCGTCGCCGGCTTTCCGGCGCCCTCGCGGAGCACAGGCCCCAGAGGGGCCGCTCATGCGTGAGCGCTGGCCAGAACATCGTGTTCACGATGAGCATAAGGAATGAGAACGATCAAGCCGATCGAACTATTAGTACCGGTAAGCTTCAAGCGTTGCCGCTCTTCCACACCCGGCCTATCAACGTGGTCGTCTTCCACGGTTCTCAGGGAATACTCGTTTTAAGGTGGGTTTCCCGCTTAGATGCCTTCAGCGGTTATCCCGTCCGGATATAGCTACCCTGCTATGCGGCTGGCGCCACAACAGGTCCACCAGAGATCCGTCCATCCCGGTCCTCTCGTACTAGGGACAGATCCTTTCAATATTCCTACACCCACGGCAGATAGGGACCGAACTGTCTCACGACGTTCTGAACCCAACTCACGTACCGCTTTAAATGGCGAACAGCCATACCCTTGGGACCTGCTCCAGCCCCAGGATGCGATGAGTCGACATCGAGGTGCCAAACAACCCCGTCGATATGGACTCTTGGGGGTCATCAGCCTGTTATCCCCGGCGTACCTTTTATCCGTTGAGCGATGGCCCTTCCACGCGGGACCACCGGATCACTATGACCGACTTTCGTCTCTGCTCGACTTGTCAGTCTCGCAGTCAGGCAGGCTTATGCCATTGCACTCAGCGAACGATTTCCGACCGTTCTGAGCCCACCATCGCGCGCCTCCGTTACTCTTTAGGAGGCGACCGCCCCAGTCAAACTACCCACCATACATTGTCCCGGACCCGGATAACGGGCCGCGGTTAGACATCCATAGTAATAAGGGTGGTATTTCAAGGGTGGCTCCACCTGAGCTGGCGCCCAGGTTTCAAAGCCTACCACCTATCCTACACATGCCACTACGAATGCCAATGTAAAGCTATAGTAAAGGTGCACGGGGTCTTTCCGTCTAACCGCAGGAACCCCGCATCTTCACGGGGAATTCAATTTCACTGAGTCTATGCTGGAGACAGCGGGGAAGTCGTTACGCCATTCGTGCAGGTCGGAACTTACCCGACAAGGAATTTCGCTACCTTAGGACCGTTATAGTTACGGCCGCCGTTTACTGGGGCTTCGATTCAGAGCTTGCACCCCTCCTCTTAACCTTCCAGCACCGGGCAGGCGTCAGACCCTATACGTCGTCTTGCGACTTCGCAGAGCCCTGTGTTTTTGATAAACAGTCGCTACCCCCTGGTCTGTGCCACCCTCCTCCACTTGCGTGGAAAAGGGTCACGCTTCTTCCGAAGTTACGCGTGCAATTTGCCGAGTTCCTTCAGCATAGTTCTCTCAAGCGCCTTGGTATACTCTACCAGACCACCAGTGTCGGTTTCGGGTACGGTTTATAAGGAGGAGCTATTTCCTGGAACCACGCAGCAGCCCGTTCAATCCGATAAGATTGGACTACCTCAATGATCCGTCACTACCTCCAAGCCCACGAATATTAACGTGGTTCCCATCGACTACGCGTTTCCGCCTCGTCTTAGGGGCCGGCTAACCCTGCTCAGATTAGCTTTAAGCAGGAACCCTTGGTCTTTCGGCGGGGGAGTCTCTCACTCCCCTTACGTTACTCATGTCAGCATTCGCACTTCTGATACCTCCACCACCCCTCACGGGTATGGCTTCATCAGCTTACAGAACGCTCCGCTACCGCTTGGCCCTTGCGGACCAAACCCTAAGCTTCGGTGTATGGCTTTAGCCCCGTTACATTTTCGGCGCAAAGACCCTTATTTAGACCAGTGAGCTGTTACGCTTTCTTTAAATGATGGCTGCTTCTAAGCCAACATCCTGGTTGTTTTGGGATCCTCACATCCTTTCCCACTTAGCCATAACTTGGGGACCTTAGCTGTAGGTCAGGGTTGTTTCCCTTTTCACGACGGACGTTAGCACCCGCCGTGTGTCTGCCGACTAGTACTCCCAGGTATTCGGAGTTTGGTTAGGTTTGGTAATCCGGTGAGGACCCCTAGCCCATCCAGTGCTCTACCCCCTGGGGTATTCGGTCGACGCTCTACCTAAATAGATTTCGCGGAGAACCAGCTATTTCCGAGTTTGATTGGCCTTTCACCCCTAGCCACAAGTCATCCCGAACTATTGCAACAGTTATGGGTTCGGTCCTCCAGTAAGTGTTACCTTACCTTCAACCTGCTCATGGCTAGATCACTCGGTTTCGGGTCTAATGCGACGAACTGAACGCCCTGTTCAGACTCGCTTTCGCTGCGCCTACACCTAGCGGTTTAAGCTTGCTCGTCACACTAAGTCGCTGACCCATTATACAAAAGGTACGTGGTCACCCAGGACGAACCTTGGGCTTCCACTGTTTGTAGGCAATCGGTTTCAGGTACTCTTTCACTCCCCTTGTCGGGGTGCTTTTCACCTTTCCCTCACGGTACTAGTTCGCTATCGGTCATGCACGAGTACTTAGGCTTGGAGGGTGGTCCCCCCAATTTCAGACAGGATTTCACGTGTCCCGCCTTACTCGAGGACGATTGATTGCATTACGCGTACGGGGCTGTCACCCACTATGGCCCTACTTTCCAGAAGGTTCCGCTTGTCTCTCAATCGCCACTGGCCTGGTCCGGGTTCGCTCGCCACTACTTCCGGAGTCTCGGTTGATGTCCTTTCCTACGGGTACTTAGATGTTTCAGTTCCCCGCGTTCGCCACTTTATCCCTAT
>NZ_AYWP01000002.1:0-315000 GCF_000502435.1 Mesorhizobium sp. LNHC232B00 | reverse complement strand
TGGTCGAGAAAGCGGGCTGGGCCGGTGGCTATGGCAAGCAGATCATCCTGCGCCATGCCAACGGGTACGAGACCTCCTATAATCACCAGAGCGCTTTCGCCAAAGGCATCGCGCCTGGCGTTCGTGTCCGGCAAGGCCAGGTCATCGGCTACCTTGGCCAGACCGGCCTCTCCACCGGTCCACACCTCCACTACGAACTGATCGTCAATGGCACGAAGGTTGATTCTATGCGCGTCCGGCTGCCGGTCGGCAAGGTGCTGAAGGGCGACGATCTCGTCGCCTTCAAGCGCGAGCGCGAGCGCATCGACGATCTCCTGAAGCAGGAAGACGGCAATTCGCTGAAGGTCGCCAGCGCCAAGATCGAAGGCTGAGCCTTCGAATTTCAGTCCTGCCGGGTTTTGGCTTGCGGCGACGTTTTGGCTTGCCGCTGCCAGGGCAATGGCTCCCCGGAAATGGTCGTCCAGGCAATCACTGTCGAAAGCAGGCATAGCAGCGCCGTCACCAAGGAGACGGCGGAAAACGCCGCATCGCTGGCCGCGAGCCTCGCCGCATCGAGCGCCGGCGCAAGTCCGGCCGGCGCCGGTTCGCCGAAGCCGGGCACGCCCGGCGCCGCACTCCCGTCCAGCGCGTTGGCGTAGACCCAGGCGGCCAGCGACCCCATCGCCGCCACGGCGATCAGGCCGCCGATGCGCGAGACGGCATTGTTGATGCCGGAGGCAGCGCCTGTATCCTTGTCTTCCACCGCCGTCATGATCGCGGTCGACAAAGGTGAGACGACCAGCGCCATGCCAAGCCCCATCAGCGCCATCAGCGGAAATATCCCCGTCCAGAAATGATGGAAGCCAACATAGGCGAGCAAGGCAAGCCCGGCGAAGGCNCATCAGCGGAAATATCCCCGTCCAGAAATGATGGAAGCCAACATAGGCGAGCAAGGCAAGCCCGGCGAAGGCGACCGCCACGATCAGGCTGCCGCAGGCGATCGGGAAACGCGGTCCGATCCGGTCCGACAATTGGCCGACCGGTCCCGACAGAAGCGCGATCGATGCCGACAGCGGCAGGAAGATGAAGCCGACTTCGGCCGTGCTCAGCCGCCAGCCGGCGATCAGCAACATGGGTAGGTAGAAAAGATTGGCCGACAGCGCGAAATAGAGGAAGAAGGTCGCCACATTGGCGCCGGCGAAAGCGCCGATGCGAAACAGGCTGAGGTCGATCATCGGCTCACGCTGCCGCTGCTCGAACAGGATGAAGACGACCAGCAGCACGGCACCGGCGGCAATGCTGGGCCCAGCCATATGGCCCTCGCCGCTGGAGCTCATGGAGGTCAGTCCATAAGCGAGCGCGCCGAAAGCCAATGTCGCGAGCGCGCCGCCACCAAGATCGAGGCTGCGCTTCTCCGTCGGTGCATCGGCCGGGATCTTGACGAGCAGCAGATAGATCGAGATCAGGCCGAGCGGCAGGTTGACGGCGAAGATCGCCCGCCAGATGCCGTCGCCGAAAGCAGAAAGCACCAGACCGCCGAGCACGGGACCAAGCGCGGTGGTCAAGGCCGAGGCCGCTGCCCAGATGCCGATCGCTCGGCCGCGCTCCTTTTTCGGGTAGGCCTTGGCGATGATGGCGAGGCTGCCGGGCACCATGATCGCGGCACCAATGCCCTGGAGGGCGCGAAACGCGATCAGCACGACAGCGTTCGGCGCCAGCGCACAGGCGAGCGAGGTGGCGACGAAAAGCGCAATGCCGGCCACGAAGGCGCGGCGCAGCCCGAACCGATCGCCGGCGGCACCGCCGGCAAGGATCAGCGCCGACAGCGTCAGCGCATAGGCATTGGAAATCCACTGCGCCTCGGCGAGGCTGGCGCCGAGATCGACGCGGATCGCCGGCATGGCGATGGCCAGGATCGAGCCGTCGATGAAGCCGAGCGCCGAAGCAAGGATCGCTGCGATCAACACGTATCGCCGCTGCGATTGCGGACAGAAGGTTCCGGTGGTGACCGGGCTGGTCAGCGGGATGGCGGCTGCTTTGCTTGGTGAATGCATGGAACCCTGCTTAGACCGCCATTGTGTTTGCAACAACCGGCCAGCGCCTTGCGGTCCTTGAAACCAGCCAGTTGGCCAGGATGACGCCCTATCCGGATGCAAACGGCCGCAGTCATGCTAGGTTCCGGCGAGCAGCAGGCGGGGAGAAATCGATGAAGCGCCCACTTGAAGCATCGGCGGAGGGACGTGGCCGCATCGTCGGCATCACCGACGGCGTGTTCGCCATCGCGCTGACCCTGATCGTGCTCGAGATCAGGGTGCCGGCGCATGAGGCTGTTCATTCCGAGCGCGATCTGCTTGCCGCCATCGCGGCACTGGCGCCACGCTTCCTGACCTACGCCTTGAGTTTCCTGACGCTGACCATCTTCTGGTTCGGCCAGCAGGCGCAACATGGGCTGATCGCCAAATCCGACCGGCGGCTCGCCACGCTGAACCTCTGCTTTCTCGCCTTCATCGCCCTGCTGCCATTCTCGACCGACCTTCTGGCCGACTTCCTCGAATTCAGGACCGCGGTTCTTGTCTATTGGCTCAATCTGCTGATGCTCGGCGTCACGCTGTTCGCCAGCTGGCGCTACGCCGAGAAGAACGGCTTTGTGGCGGAAGATGTCGACGCGCAAACGAAACGCACGGTCTATCTGCGCATCGTCAAGGCACAGATTCTATGGGCGATCGGCGCCGCACTTTGCCTGGTCACCCCTCTGCTCAGCGTCGGCTTCATTCTGGTGGTGCAGCTGGTCTATGCCGCCGCGCTGCGCGGCTCATTGCTGCGCAAAGTCATCGGTTGAAGGTCCACCGACGAACTCCACGGTGACGCCTGGCGACACCAGCTTGGCAAGCTCGCGCGCGTCCCAGTTGGTCAGGCGCACGCAGCCATGGCTTTCGGTCTTGCCGATCTTCGACGGCTCCGGCGTGCCATGGATGCCGTAGGTCGGCTTGTCCAGCGCGATCCACACCGAACCAACCGGCCCGTTGGGACCTGGCGGGATGGTCAGGATCTTGTCGTTCTGGCCCTGCTTGAAATTGATGTTGGGATTGTAGGTGTAGTTCGGGTCGAGCGCGATGCGCGACACCGTGTGGATACCGGTGGGCGACGGCGTGTCGGCCGAGCCGATGGTCGCGGGATAGGCTGCGACCAGCTTGCCGCCCGCATCGTAGGCGTAGACTTCCTTCTTGCCCTTGTCGGCGACGATGCGCGCGACCGGGGTCGACACCAGCTTGCCGAAATTGGCAACCTTGATGATCGTCCCGGGGCGATTGAAGTCGAGGCCCTTGTTGATCGACTTCAGATAGTTTTCGTCCATGTGGAAGCGCTCCGCCAGCGCTTCGGGCACCGACGTGTAGCCCATGCGGTCGAGCTGCGCCTTCTGGCTGTAGTCTTCCGGGATCGAGGCGACGTAGGGGCCGGCCGCATCCTCTGGCGTGATGGTGTAGTTGGCAAAGGCATCGCCGCCCGATTGCGCAAGAGCGGCCTGGATACCGACCGCATCGGTCGACTTCAAATTGCTGCCGGTGATCTCGTTGTAGGCGGCGAGCGCCTTGTCGACGTTCGAGCCGAAGCGCCCGTCTATGACGCCGGGCGAAGCACCGCCGCGGTCGAGCAGCACCTGCAGGGCGGCGACATCCTGCCGCGCTCCCAGCGACAGCGACGGGTCGACCGCTGTGTTGCCGCCAGCATTCGGCGGCAGCGCCGCCTGATCGGTGGGCGCGTCCTGATCCTCGGGCGCTGCCGGCTGGAGAGGATCTATCGAGGCTTCATCGAGCGGCTGGCGCTTGATGGTATGCGGCTTTGCGGGCTGCGGCGCGTCGGGGTAATTGTTGTCGTAGCTGCCGTCGTCCTGTGGTGCCGGCGGATAGGCTTCCACCGAATTGTCGCCGTCATCCGCGGGCGGCGGGATGACCCGGCCTTCCTCTTCCAACTGCTTGCGGCGGAAGCGTGCCATGTCTTCCGGATCGTCGAGATAGTAGCGGTCATCGTCGGCGGGGCCGCGGCCCAGCTCGCGCAGCCGCATCTCGCGGCGCAGCGCGCGCCGGTCGAGCCGTGACTGCGGTGGCTGGATGGCGACGACCTTGCCGGTATCGGCATCGACGATGACGCGATTGCCCCTGGCGTCGTAGTAGATATCGAGATTGCCGTCCTGCGCGACAAGGATGCCGCCGGCATCGGCAGCACGGACAACCCTTGGTGCATCGTCCTGCGTCGGTGCGGCAAACGCACCGGAGGACACAAGCCCGGCGGCGAGCGCCGAAAGGGCAAAGATCGTGCGGAACATTGTAGCCAACTCTCCGGTCCGTAAATTGCCGCCGCCCGGCATTGTTCTTTAGGATGCCACATCATGCCTTCCGAAATCGAAACGATTTTCGGACCGATGCGGTAGGCGAACCCCCTCGCCAGCAAACCAGTTAACCACCTTATGGTTCCAACATGAACCGGGCATGAAGATGGCGGCTTCCGGCGTCTCTCGGAATATTCGCTAGCTTGCGCCAAGCCCCAGTTGCTTGCGCGCCTGCTTCGTCAGTTTCAGGGCGACCAGGCGATGGCTCTCGCGCAGGTAGTCCTTCAGCGCCGCATCATCCACGCTCTGGCTTGTCTGACGCTGGATCCATTTCATGCCGCGCGATGCAAGACAGGGCGCGGGCCGACAGCCAGGCTGTTCCTTGAGCACCTCATAGGCGATGTCGGAGCATTTGAAGGTGACGAAGAGTTGCTTTCCGTCGTCCCAGCCGCCGATCGCGAAGACCTTGGTCGCGACCTTCCAGACATGGGCGCCGCCCCACTGGACGACATGGTTTGTGGCCGGCAGCGAGGCGCAGAAGCTGTTGTAGTCGTCCAGCGTCATCCGGGCCTCGCTGTTGATAGGAATGCCTAGAAGAAAATGCCGCGCATCCGGACTGGATGCGCGGCATTGGGGTCAGGCCGCCGCCTCGGCCGCGACAATCGTCGGCTTCGAGCGGAAATTCAACCGGTCGGATCCGGCCGTCACCTTGACGGTCGAACCGTCGAGGATCTCGCCGAGCAGGATCTTCTCCGCCAGCGGATCCTGCAGGTCCTTCTGCATCACCCGCTTCAGCGGTCGCGCACCATAGGCCGGGTCGTAACCCTTGGCCGCCAGCCATTCGATCGCCTCGTGATCCAGCGCCAGCGTGATCTTGCGATCGACAAGCAGGCTTTCCAGCCGCTTGAGCTGGATTTCGACGATGCGATCCATGTCCTTGCGTCGCAACCGGTGGAACAGGATCACCTCGTCGACGCGATTGAGGAACTCCGGCCGGAACGATGCCCTGACGACGCCCATCACCTCGTCGCGTACCGCGTCGACATCCTGGTCCTCGCCGAGATTGACGAGATATTCGGCGCCGAGGTTCGACGTCATTATGATCAGCGTGTTGCGGAAATCGACGGTGCGTCCCTGGCCATCGGTCAGGCGGCCGTCATCGAGAACCTGCAGCAAGACGTTGAAGACATCCGGATGCGCCTTCTCGATCTCGTCGAACAGCACGACCTGATAGGGCCGGCGCCGCACGGCTTCGGTCAGCGCACCGCCCTCCTCATAGCCGACATAGCCGGGAGGCGCGCCGATCAGCCGGGCGACCGAGTGCTTTTCCATGAACTCCGACATGTCGATGCGCACCATGGCGCTGTCGTCGTCGAACAGGAAGCTTGCCAGCGCCTTGGTCAGTTCGGTCTTGCCGACACCCGTCGGCCCGAGGAAGATGAACGAACCGATCGGCCGGTTCGGATCCTGCAGGCCGGCACGGGCCCGACGCACGGCTTTCGAAACAGCCTGCACCGCCTCGCCCTGGCCGACGACCCGCTTGCCGATCTCGTCTTCCATACGCAACAGCTTGTCGCGCTCGCCCTGCAGCATCTTGTCGACCGGAATGCCGGTCCAGCGCGAGACGATATGGGCGACGTGGTCGGGGGTGACCACCTCTTCGACCATCCCCACCTTGCCGTCCTGGGCTTCGGCCTCCTTCAGCTTCTTTTCCAGCTCCGGGATCTTGCCATAGGCAAGTTCGCCGGCGCGCTGGAATTCACCCTTGCGCTGGGCAATGGCCAGATCGTTGCGTGCCTCGTCGAGCTGCTTCTTCAGGTCGGCGGCGAGGCCAAGCTTCTGCTTCTCGGCCTGCCACTTGGCGGTGATCTCGGTCGATTCCTCCTCGAGGCCGACCAGCTCCTTTTCCAGGCGGGCGAGCCGGTCCTTCGAGGCATCGTCCGTCTCGACCTTCAGTGCCTCGCGCTCGATCTTGAGCTGCATGATGCGGCGATCGATCTCGTCCAGCGCCTCGGGCTTCGAATCGACCTGCATCCTGAGCCGCGACGCGGCTTCATCGACGAGATCGATCGCCTTGTCGGGCAGGAAACGGTCGGCGATGTAGCGGTTGGACAGCGTCGCCGCCGCCACCAGCGCCGAGTCCGAGATGCGCACCTTATGGTGCTGCTCGTACTTCTCCTTCAGCCCGCGCAGGATCGAGACGGTGTCCTCCACCGTGGGCTCATCGACGAAGACCGGCTGGAAGCGGCGGGCAAGGGCTGGATCCTTCTCGACATGCTTGCGATATTCATCGAGCGTGGTCGCGCCGACGCAGTGCAGTTCGCCGCGCGCCAGCGCCGGCTTCAGAAGGTTCGACGCATCCATGGCGCCGTCCGCCTTGCCGGCGCCGACCAGCGTGTGCATCTCGTCGATGAACAGGATGATGCTGCCGTTGGCCGAGGTGACTTCTGAAAGCACGGCCTTCAGCCGCTCCTCGAACTCGCCGCGATACTTGGCGCCGGCAATCAGCGCGCCCATGTCGAGCGCCATCAGCTGCTTGTCCTTCAGCGATTCCGGCACGTCGCCATTGACGATGCGCAGCGCCAGGCCTTCGGCGATCGCGGTCTTGCCGACGCCCGGCTCGCCGATCAGCACCGGGTTGTTCTTGGTGCGGCGCGACAGCACCTGGATGGTGCGGCGGATCTCGTCGTCACGACCAATCACGGGGTCAAGCTTGCCGGCGCGGGCATCCGCCGTCAGGTCGCGCGCGTATTTCTTCAGCGCGTCATAGCCCTGTTCGGCACTCGCCGAATCGGCGGTGCGGCCCTTGCGGACATCGTTGATGACCTGGTTCAGCGCCTGCGCGGTGACGCCGGCCTTGGCCAGGATGTCGGCGGTCTTGGCCGATTTCTCCATGGTGAGCGCCTGCAGCAGCCGCTCGACGGTGACGAAGCTGTCACCAGCCTTCTTGGCCAGTTCCTCGGCGGTCGAGAACACCTTGGCCAGAGGCTGCGCCAGATAGAGCTGGCCGTTGCCGCCTTCCACCTTGGGCATCGCCTCGAGCGCCGTCTCGACGCCGAGCTTGACGTCGCGGACATTGCCGCCGGCGCGCTCGATCAGCGACGCGGCCAGGCCTTCGTCGTCGTCGACGAGGACTTTCAGGATATGTTCGGGGGTGAATTGCTGGTGATTGCGTGAGAGCGCCATGGTCTGCGCGGACTGGATGAAGCCGCGCACGCGCTCGGAATATTTCTCAAGGTTCATATCTGTCTCCTTCCGTCACCGGCCCGCTTTGCGGCACCGGATCAGATTACGGTGACGGACCCGCCCATTCGAGCCGGATCCAGTTCAGCCGAGATATGGTGCATAGGCCATGCCGTCTCAAGACGCCTTGATATCGGTCAACGCATAATATTCCACGTCAGCCCAAACGAAAACGGCGGAGATTTCTCCCCGCCGTTCAATGTCTTGAGATGCCCTCGATCAGTTGTCGATATCGGTGGTGGCCGGCTCGGCATTGNCTCGGCATTGCCGCTGTCGGCGGGGGCCGTGGTCATCTCACCCGTATCGGCGTTGCCGCCACCGGCGTCGACCTGGTCGGCATTGGTGCGAGGACGGCGCGGACGCCGCGGGCGGCGGGCGGCACCGCTCTCGGCGGCTGCCTCCTTGAGTTCGGCCTGGGCCGCCAGACCGGCGGGCGAAAAATTCTCGAATGATGGAGCTGGCTCGGCTGCCGCAACGCTCTCGGCCGGCGACGCGGCTTCTTCCGCCTGAACCGGGGCGTCGTTGCGCTGCTGCTGGCCGCCTTGCTCTGCGGAAGCATAATCGCGCTGGCCGTTCTGGCCATAGCCGCCATTGGGGCGGCGATCACGGTGGCGTCCGCCATTGTCGCGGCCGCCATTGTTGCGCCCGCTATTGTTGTCACGCCCGCCATCACGATTATCGCGGCCGCTTTCCCGGTTCAGCGCCACCTCGGCCGGCATGCCCTCGATCACCGGTTGCGGCCCGGCGCCATGGTTGACCACCGGAACTTGCGGTTCGGAACCAACGTTGCCGCCGTTTCCTGCCCCATTGCCGGACCCGGCATTGTCGAACTCGTCGCGATCCTCGTCGCCGTCATCATCGAAATCGTCGCGATTCTGCTGGACGTTCTGGATCGGCATCTGCGCCTGGGCGGCGGCAATGATGCGATTGTAATGTTCTGCGTGCTGGAGATAGTTCTCCGCCATGACCCGGTCGCCGGAGCTTTGCGCGTCACGTGCCAGGGTGGCGTATTTTTCGGCGATCTGCTGAGCCGATCCACGGATCTTTACGTCCGGACCGTTGCTCTCGTAATTGCGCGTCAGGGGATTCGGCCCCTTGCGGTTGTTGTTGTTGTTATTGTTATTGCCGCCGCCGCCGCCATTGTTGTTGCGACCGCGCATGCGCCTGTTCTGCTGTTGTGGCCTCATTCGACTCTCTTCATTTTGAAATTTTTGAAAACTCGTAACGAACGGTGGCGCTCATGCAGCCAGCCGTTCGGTTTCTTCACCGGCGTTCGCCCGCATCAATTGCGTTGGCGCCACGTGCCATCCTGTTCCGGTTACATCACTTGCCGGACGATTCCCGCACGAAGCTTGGGCGTCGTTTGCGCAAGAAGGCAGCTATTTCCAAGGAAACCGAATCGCTAAGAGCACTGCCTGCTTCGTCTCATCCGGTTAAGGCGACCCTAGCCGCATTCCCCGGCATTGCCAAGCGCTTTTTTCGCACTGCGTCAAGGCTTTCCCCGTTGAAAGACAAGAACCCTGTCGTTTCCACCAAGGTCGCGGAAAGCACCGACCAGTCCATAACCCGCAGACCTGAATATATCCGTAACTTCGTCCTGCTGCGTGCGGCCGATCTCGACCGCAACCCTGCCTTCGGCTTCCAGAAACCTTGCCGCCTCGGCGGCGATGATCCTGTAGGGGTTCAGCCCATCCACGCCGCCATCGAGGGCCAGGCGCGGGTCGAAATCGCGGACTTCGTCCTGCAGATTTCCAATGTCTTGAGAAGTTATATAGGGAGGGTTTGCGGCAATTACATGGTATCGGCCCGAAACTTTTTCGAACCAGTCCGACTGCAGCGCCGTGAACCGGCCGCCGAGCCCGAGTTGCCCGGCATTGCCGGTCGCCGTCGCCAGCGCACCGGGGGCGATATCGACACCGGTGGCGGTCGCGGCCGGCTCGGCGCTGAGCAGCGCCAGGGCGATGGCGCCCGTCCCCGTGCCGAGATCGAGGATGCGGCATGCGCCCTCGCGCGCCGCGATTGCCTTGACGAACGGCAAGATCGCCTCGACCAGCGTTTCGGTATCCGGCCGTGGCTCCAGGGTTTCGGGCGACAGCGACAGGCGCAAACCGTAGAATTCCCGATAGCCGAGGATGCGATGCACCGGTTCGCCACCGGCCCTTCGTCTCAAGGCGGCGTCGATCGCCTCGATGGCGCGCCCGTGAACCTTGAGCTCCGGATCGGCAATCGCTTGGGTGCGCGTGGTACCGGAAAAATGCTCGACGATCAGCCTGGCGTCGAGCGTCGGATCATCGACAGCGGCGGCCACGAGCCGAGCCCGCGCTTCCCGCAGCAGCGGCCCCAGCGCCTCTGGCAGGCTGTCAGCCATCAAGGCCGATATCGGCGAGCAGCTTCGACTGGTGATCGGCGATCAGCGCGTCGATGACTTCGTCGAGCTCGCCCATCATCACCCGGTCGAGCTTGTAGAGCGTCAGGTTGATGCGATGGTCGGTGACGCGGCCTTGCGGGAAATTGTAGGTGCGGATGCGCTCCGAACGGTCGCCGGAGCCGACCTGCGACTTGCGAGCCTCCGAGCGTTCCTCGTCCGCCTTGCTGCGCTCCATGTCGTAGAGCCGGGCGCGCAGGATCTGCATGGCCTTCGCCCGGTTCTGATGCTGCGACTTTTCCGCCTGCACCACCATGATGCCGGTCGGCAAATGGGTGATGCGCACCGCCGAATCGGTGGTGTTGACGTGCTGGCCGCCCGAGCCGGAGGCCCTCATCGTGTCGATGCGGATATCTTCGGCGCGAATGTCGATATCGACCTCTTCGGCTTCCGGCAGCACTGCTACGGTGGCGGCGGAGGTGTGGATGCGGCCGCTGGCTTCGGTCGCCGGCACGCGCTGCACGCGATGCACGCCGGATTCGAATTTCAGATGGGCAAAGACGCCTCTGCCGGAAATGGTGGCGATGATTTCCTTGAAGCCGCCGGCATCGCCGTCGCTGGCCGACACCGTCTCGAAGCGCCAGCCATGTTCGGCGGCATAGCGCTCATACATGCGAAACAGATCGCCGGCGAAGAGCGCGGCCTCGTCGCCGCCGGTGCCGGCGCGAATTTCGAGGATGGCGTTCTTGTCGTCAGCGGCATCCCTGGGCAGCAGCAGGAGTTGGATATCCTTCTGCAGCGCCTCGATGCGCTCCTCGACACCAGGCAGATCCGCCTCGGCCAGTGCCCGCATCTCGGCATCGGTGCCCTTGTCGGCGAGCATCGCCTCGAGATCGGCCTGCTCATGCTCGGCCGAGCGCAGCGCCCGAACCTTGGCCACCATCTCCTGCAGCTCTGCATATTCGGATGCCATCTTCACATAGGCGTCCGGCGCCGGTCCGGCCGACATCTGCGCCTCGAGCATCTCGAAACGCTTGACGACTTGATCCATACGATCGCGTGGCAGGTTGACCATGATGAGGCAGCTACAATGGGATCGAGCGGTCGTCGGCAAAGGCCTGCAGCAGCGCCCGCATGGGCAACCCCTGCGCCGGCGCCATCAGATTGTCGTCGAAGAACGCCTTCAATTCTTCCAGCGGCAGCTCCGTCAGCATCGCCTTGACCGGGCCGATCGAGGCCGGCGACATGGAGATCGAGCGGAAACCGAGGCCGATGAGTGCCATCGCCGAAATGGGTTTTCCGGCGAGTTCGCCGCACAGGGTGACCGGCGTGTGGTTGCGGGCACCGGCGTCGGCGATCTGCTTGAGCACGCGCAGGAACGGCGCCGACAGCGTGTCGAAGCGGTTGGCCAGCTGCGTGTTGCCGCGGTCGACCGCCATGACGAACTGGAACAGGTCGTTCGATCCGACCGAGACGAAGTCGACGGCCTTCATCAATTCGTCGAGTTGGAACAGCAGCGAGGGCACTTCCAGCATGGCGCCGAGCTTGAGGCTGGTCGGCAGATGATGGGCGAAGCGCGACAGATGCCGCACCTCGCGGTCGATGATCTCGCGCGCCTGGGCGATCTCGCCGAGCTCGGTCACCATCGGCAGCATCAGCTTGAGCTCGCGCCCGCCGCTGGCCTTCAGCAGGGCGCGGATCTGCGTGCGCAACAGTCCGGGACGGTCGAGCGTCAGGCGGATTGCTCGCCACCCGAGCGCCGGGTTCTCTTCCTGGATGGCGCCCTTGAAATAAGGCAGCACCTTGTCGCCGCCGATATCGATGGTGCGGAAGGTGACCGGCTTGCCGCGTGCCGCCTCGAGCACGTCGCGGTAGAGTTTCTCCTGGGCCTCGGCACGGGGAAAGGTCGAGGCGACCATGAACTGCAATTCGGTGCGGAACAGGCCGATGCCGGCCGCGCCGGCTTCGGCCAGTTGCGGAAGGTCGACGGCCAGCCCGGCATTCATCAAGAGATCGACCTGGACACCGTCCTTGGTCGTCGACGGCTTCTTGCGCAGCTCGCGATAGACCTCTTGCCGGCGTGCCCTGAAACGCACCTTTTCGGCATAGGCGGCTTCGAGATCGGACTGCGGCCGCAGATGGATCGCGCCTTCCTCGCCGTCGACGATGATGGCATCGCCGTTCTCCGCCATGGAGACGGCGCCCTTCATCTGGCCGGCCACCGGAATGCCCATGGCGCGGGCGACGATGACGACATGGCTGGTGGCCGCGCCATCCTCGAGCACCAGCCCGCGCAATTTGTCGCGGGGATAGTCGAGCAGTTCGGCCGCGCCCATCGAACGGGCGACGATGATGGCATCCTTCGGCAGCGAGGCGGCGACATCCTCCGGCCCGCGCCCCATAAGCTGGCGCAGCAGCCGGTTGGCGAGGTCGTCGAAATCGCTCATCCGCTCGCGCAGATAAGGATCGGTCATGTGCAGCATGCGCGCACGCATGTCGCTCTGCACCTTTTCGACCGCCGCCTCGGCCGTCAGGCCGTTGCGGATCGCCTCTTCCAGCCGGCGCACCCAGCCGCGGTCATTGGCGAACATGCGGTAGGCTTCCAGCACCTGGCGATGCTCGCCTTCGAAGGCGACGTCGCGGCGTTCCAGCATGTCGTCGATCGACAACCGCAGCGACCCGAGCGAGGCTTCGAGCCGCCGGACCTCCTCCTCGCTGTCCTCGTTGAACAGATTGGTGACGACGATGCGCGGCTCATGCAGCACGACGTGGCCAAGCCCGACGCCATCGTTGAACGACAGGCCGGTGAAGCTGACCGGGCGGCGCAAATCGAGTTCGAGGCCGGGCCGGGTCAGCCGCGCCAGATCGCCGGTGGCGATCATCTCGGCGATCACCATCGCGGTGGTTTCCAGCGCCTCGACCTCGTCGTCACGGTAGTGGCGCATGGTCTTGTTCTGGACGACCAAGACGCCCAGCGTGCGCCCTGCCCGCAGCACCGGCACGCCGAGGAAGGAATTGTAGATCTCCTCCCCGGTCTCCGGCAGGTAGGCGAAGGCCGGGTGTTCCTGCGCGTTGGACAGGTTGAGCGGCCGCGCGCTCGCCGCGATCGTGCCGACCAGGCCTTGTCCCAGCCTGAGCTGCGCCAGGTGGACGGCGTTCGGGTTCAGGCCTTCGGTGGCATAGAGTTCGAGCACCGAATCGGCGCGCAGCACATAGAGCGAGCACACTTCGGCGACCATGTTGGAGGCGATGTCGCGCACGATCCGGTCGAGCCGCTCCTGCGGCTCCAGCGGCTCCTGCATGAGCTCGCGGAGCCGTTTGAGCAAAACGCGCGGGCCACTGGCCTGATCACGCATCGCGGCTTGTTCTCCAATGGGCTTCTTGCCGGCGCAGTTTCCGCCGCGGCCGGCACTCACGCAACAACTGATTCAGTCTTGCTACTGCTTATCGAGACCGTAGACGGAATGCAAAGTACGAACCGCGAGTTCAGTGTATGGACCGTCGATCAGTATCGAAATCTTGATCTCGGAGGTCGTGATCGCGCGGATATTGATCGAACGGTCGGCCAGCGCCTTGAACGCGGTGGCGGCGACGCCGGCATGGCTTCTCATGCCGATGCCGATGACCGAAACTTTCGACATGCCGGCTTCAGACTGCACGACGTCGTAGCCGACCTCGGCTTTCAGCCGGTCGAGCACGGCAAGCGCCTTGTCGAGGTCGCCCGACGGCACGGTAAAGGTCATGTCGGTGAACTTGCCGTCCTCGGAGATGTTCTGGACGATCATGTCGACATTGATGTTGGCCTCGGCCAGCGGCCCGAAGATGCCGGCGGCGACGCCTGGCCGGTCGCCGACGCGGCGCAGAGAAATCTGGGCCTCGTCCTTGGCGTAGGCAATTCCGGTGACGACCTGCTGTTCCACGATCTCTTCCTCGTCGCAAATGAGCGTTCCCGGAGGATTGAGCAAATCCCCCATTCCGGGCGCATCGGGATCGTCGAAGGACGACCGCACGAAGGTACGCACCCTGTGCACCATGGCAAGCTCGACCGAACGCACCTGCAGAACCTTGGCGCCGAGCGAAGCCATTTCAAGCATTTCCTCGAACGAAATCTTGGCCAGCCGCCGCGCCTTCGGCTCGATGCGCGGATCGGTGGTGTAAACCCCGTCGACGTCGGTGTAGATGTCGCAACGGTCGGCCTTGACAGCGGCAGCGATGGCCACCGCGCTGGTGTCGGAGCCGCCACGGCCAAGCGTGGCGATGCGATTGTCGGGCCCAATGCCCTGGAATCCGGCGATCACCGCCACCTGGCCTTCGCCGAAGCGCTTGATCAGGAAGGCGCCGTCGATGTCGAGGATGCGCGCCGCGCCATGCGCGTTGTCGGTCTTGATCGGGATCTGCCAGCCCTGCCAGGAGCGCGCATGCACGCCCATGTTCTGCAAGGTGATCGCCAGCAGGCCCGCAGTGACCTGCTCGCCCGAGGCGACGACCGCGTCATATTCGCGTGCGTCATGCATCGGCGAGGCTTCGCGCGTCCATTGCACCAATTCATTGGTCTTGCCGGCCATCGCTGAGACCACGACAGCCACCTCATGGCCGGCGTCGACCTCGCGTTTGACGTGACGCGCCACATTGCGGATGCGGGCGATGTCGGCGACGGAGGTTCCGCCGAATTTCATCACGATACGCGCCATGGAAGCGAAATGCCTTTGACTGAAGCCGGCCAGGAGCCGAAAGCGGGAGAAAGCGCCCGGCTGACGCCGGCCGCTGAATGCGCGGCCTCCTTAGCCAAATGATGACGGTTTCGCAAGGCTGGCGGCTGATCGCCGCTTTCAAGAAGGCAGCATATTGCCTTCCAAGCTTGCGCCGCTTACCAAATATTGCCCGCGAGAAATTTCTTTTGGTTCGGCAAAATAGATGATTGCCCGTCTTCGGCGTGCCATGCGATGGCAGTCGGTACCACTCGTCACCGGCTTCGCCGTGTTGGCGATGATCGTCGGCACCCGTGCCGTGCTCGTCGAAAACCAACGAGCCAATCGCGCCGCCGCTCGCGAGACAATCGAATATCAAGAGTTGCTGTCGGGGTTGCTTTCAATGGCGCAGGACGCCGAGAGCGGCCAGCGCGGCTATCTCTTGACCGGTGAGAAATCCTATCTCGAACCTTACCGGAAGGCCGTCGATGCCATTCCGGGACAGCTCTCCCGCATCGGCGCCATGACGGCTTCGGACGACCAAATCGTCCAGCAGATCAATCATATCAAGGATGCGCTTTCGCAAAAGCAGGCTGAACAGGCCCGGACGATTGCCCTCTATGACAAGGGCGACGCTGCCGCGGCGCTGCAACTGGTCCGCAGCGGCCAGGGCAAGGCCGCCATGGACGAAATCCGCGCCAGCATGGATACGATCCGCCGCATCAGCGCCGCCGACATCGCCGCACGCGACGAACAAACGGACCGGGTTGAAGCCTGGCTGCGCATCGGTTCGCTGGCGGCCCTTCTGGCGATCTTCCTCCTCGGCGTCTACACCATCCGCGAATCCCGCCGCCGCTTCCGCGACGTTGTGGTCGGCCAGGAAGAGCTGATGCGCAAGAACATCGAACTCGGCAACGAGATCCAGACACGTGAAAAGGCCGAGTCCCAGATACGCCAGATGCAGAAAATGGAGGCCGTCGGGCAACTGACCGGCGGTATCGCTCACGATTTCAACAACATGCTGGCGGTGATCATCAGCGCCATGAACCTTGCCCAGCGCAAGCTGAAGCGCGGCGAGTACGACCTGGAAAAGCTCATCGAGGCCGCGACCGACGCGGCCAGCCGCGCCGCCAAGCTGACCTCGCGTCTGCTTGCCTTCTCGCGCCAGCAGCCGCTCGCGCCGCAGGTCGTCGACACCAATCGCCTGGTGACCGGCATGTCCGACCTTTTGCGTCGTGCCCTGGGTGAAGGCATCCGAATCGAAACGGTGCTGGCGGGCGGCCTGTGGAAAACCCACGCCGACCCAAGCCAGATCGAAAACGCGATCCTCAACCTGGCCGTCAATGCCCGTGACGCGATGGGCGAAGATGGCAAGCTGACCATCGAGACCGCCAACAGCCATCTCGACGACGGTTACGCTGCCACCCATGCCGACGTGATCCCCGGCCAATATGTGATGATCGCCGTCAGCGATACCGGCGAGGGCATGTCGGCGGATGTGATGGCGAGGGCATTCGAGCCTTTTTTCACGACCAAGCCGGTCAACAAGGGCACGGGACTTGGGCTGAGCCAGGTGTTCGGCTTCGTCAAGCAATCGGGGGGCCACGTCAAGATCTACTCCGAACGGGACCAGGGCACGACGGTCAGGATCTACCTGCCGCGCTTTTTCGGACCGGAGGAGCCGGCAATACCGGCCGAGCGCGGCGACAGCACCGCCAAGGTCACCGAGACGATCCTCGTGGTCGAGGACGATGCCCAAGTGCGGGCGGCCACGACGGACGCCATGCGCGAACTCGGCTATGAGGTCATCCACGTTGGAAGCGGTCAGGAGGCGCTTGAGAAGCTGGCCGCCACACCTGGCATTGCCCTTCTCTTCACCGACATCGTCATGCCGGTGATGAACGGCCGCAAGCTCGCTGAGGAGGCGGTGGCGCGCCAACCCGGCCTGAAAGTCATCTTCACCACTGGTTTCACCAGGAATGCCGTCGTCCACAACGGCGTGCTCGACCATGACGTGAACTTCTTGGCCAAGCCGTTCACCATCGAGCAACTGGCCGCGAAGCTGCGCGAGGTGCTGGACACGAAATAATGCATGTTGGCCGCCAGAACTCCGCTTCAGCCCGACGCGGCCACGCCTGTCCATAAGCCGGGATAGTCGACGACGAAGCCGTTTGGACGAAGATGGCCTGTCCCTTGAGACGGAACCTGTCGTCGGTTTGCGAAAGCAGGCAAGCTTCGTGTCCTTCCACATCCAGCCGGCGCCACAGGATCGAAGCCGTCTTCCGTGTCATCGTCGTCTCTCTAACTCAAAGCCTATCCTCTCTTCGCCCGCCAGGCCGATCGTGTTTCGCCCCAATGCCCGGCTGGTGACATGTCCTGACAAGGCGGGGCCTGACAAGGCGGGGCCTGATAGGGCTGGTCCTGACAGGGCGGGTCCTGACAGGGCGGGTCCTGACAGGGCGGGTTGCTCTGCCAGTGGAGGAAAAATGCTGCCTTGACATTCGCGGCCTCACGCCCGACTTCCTAGCGCATGGCCCCGAAATCGATCTCGATTTCGGGGTCATGCGCAGATTCAAAGTGCTACAGCGTCCTTTGCGCGTCCAAGGACATGCGGCGCTGCAGTGCCGAGGAGACCAACCGATGCCCGAGCCCCGACGATCGACGATCGATGCCGGAGAGGTGGAACGCTTTTCCGCCCTTGCCGCGGAGTGGTGGAACCCGAACGGCAAGTTTCGTCCGTTGCACAAATTCAATCCGGTCCGGCTTTCCTACATCCGCGACCAGATAGCGGTGCGCTTCGGCCGTGACCCGCGCGCGGCGCGGCCTTTCGAAGGTCTGCGCATCCTCGACATCGGCTGCGGCGGCGGCCTCCTGTGCGAGCCGATGGCCCGGCTTGGCGCCGAGGTGGTGGGCGCCGACGCTTCGGCGACCAACATCGAAGTGGCGAAGCTGCACGCGGCCGACGGCAATGTGAGCGTTGATTATCGCGCCACGACCGCCGAGGACCTTGCCGACGCCGGCGAGACGTTCGACGTCATCCTCAACATGGAAGTGGTCGAGCATGTCGCCGACATCGACCTGTTTGTCGCCAAATGCGGGCAGATGGTCCGCCCCGGCGGCATCATGTTCGTGGCCACCATCAACCGCACGCTGAAGGCACTGGGTCTCGCCATCATCGGCGCCGAATATGTATTGCGCTGGCTGCCGCGCGGCACCCACCAATTCGGCAAGCTGGTGCGCCCGGAAGAGCTGGAAAAGGCACTCGGCGGCGCCGGCCTGACCGTCATCGATCGCACCGGCGTCACCTACAATCCGCTTGCCGATCGTTGGTCACGGTCGAAGGACATGGACGTCAACTACATGGTGCTGGCCGAAAAGGCATCGGTCTGACGACCACACTCCCTGGAGAAATGACCGGCATCCAAGGCCGGAGCCCGGCGGCGGAGGTGCCGACTAGATCCAGAATAGCTACGGCTTCTGGCTTTGCGCCCTGGTGGTGATGATGACGCCGATGGTGATGATGACCGCACCGGCCCAGGTCAGCAGCCGATAGTGCTCGCCAAGAAAAATCGTGCCGGCAAACAGCCCGACGGCGGCCGCCACATAGCCGATCTGGCTGAGATAGACCGGGCCGCCGACCGCCTGCAGCCGGAAGAAGAAGGCGAACATCGCCGCGGCCGACGCAACCTGCCCGACGACGACCAGCGGCACGCCGCCGAGCGGTGCGAAAGCCCTGACGCCGAACAACGCAAGTATGCCGGCGAGCAGCAGCGTCGCCGCTGCCAGATGGCTGCCGACGGCCAGTTCGATCGGCCCGGTATCCTGCGGCCAGTCGATGGTGCGGTAGATGTTGCCGGCGGCAAGGCTGACCGGGATCAGCAGGCCCATCACCACCCAGAACAGATCGGCGGGCTGGCCGGCCTCGCCGCGTGTCACCGCCACCATGACGGCGCCGACGAAGCCGACGGCGATGCCGATGATGCCGAGAAGGTTGGGGCGCCGGACGCGCAGCAGAATCGAAAACACCAGCGTGATGACGGGCGACAGCGTGAACATGATGCCGGTGTAGCCGGCCCCCAGATGCGGTATGGCCGAGAACATCAAGAGATTGGGGACGGCGTAGGATACCGCCGCGGTGACGAAGAAATAGCGCAGTTTGTGGGCGCTGAGCCGGATGCGCTGGCCGCGTGCCAAGAGCACGCACAGCAGCACGCCGCCGGCCCCGAACGAGATGACGAAGGCCCAGACCATGGCCGGCACCCCAGCCGCCGTTGCAAGCTTGCCGAAAGGCAGCGTCAGGCCGAGCAAGCCACCGGTGACGATGAGCAGGCCGAGCGCCGAATCCCAGAGAAATTTCATTTGATCGAGCCCTGTCGTGCGGCCCTTGGCCGGCATTGAATCTTGCGGTAAGATAATGCAAAGATTCTTAACGTCAAGATATATAGCGGTGAGACAATGGACAGGGCAGCGCGAGCGATCGAGCAGTGGAAACGGGAGCGACCGGACCTGGATGTCTCGCCGATGGGCGTACTCGGACGGCTCAACGAGGCATCGTCCCTGATCGCCCGCGATCGCCTCGCGCCATTGTTTGCCCGTTACGGTTTGCAGTCCGGGGAGTTCGATGTGCTGGCGACGCTGCGCCGCTCCGGATCACCCTACGCGCTGACGCCGACCGCGCTTTACGAAGCGACGATGGTGACGTCGGGCGCCATGACCAACCGGCTCGACCGGCTCGAGACATCCGGATTGATCTCGCGCGGACCGCACCCCAACGACCGGCGTGGCATTGTGGTGCGGCTGACCGAAAAAGGCCTTGCGCTCATCGACGAGGCTGTCACCGCGCACGTCGCCAACGAACACGAGATCCTCGCGGGCCTGACACAGGCCGAACGGGAAACGCTGTCGCGCCTGCTTGGGAAATTGATCGGCAGTATGGGCTAACCGCTCAGTTGCGGTCGTCCGGGAACACTGGGATCGGCATGAAGTCGACGCCGTCCTCGGCGAGGCTCTTGGCCTCGTCCAGCGTCGCCTCGCCATAGATGCCCCGCGCATCGGTTTCGCCGAAGTGGATTTTTCGGGCTTCCTCGGCGAACTTGTCGCCGACATAGTCGGCATTCTCGCGCACCTTCTCGGCCATCGCCTTCAACTGCGCCAGAGCCTGCTTCTGCGCCTCGCCCATGGCGAGTGCTATCGTTTCCTGCTTGCGGGCCGTGGAAACGGCGGGCGCCATCAAGGCCTTCTGCACCTTGTGCGAGCCGCAGCTCGGGCAGTCGACAAAGCCGCGCTTCTTCTGGGTGTCGAAATCGTCATTGCTGCGAAACCAGCCCTCGAACTCGTGCTCGTTCTCGCAGATCAAGGAAAAACGGATCAAGAGGCAGCACCCCTGAGAAGCGGCGCCTCCGCTGAACCGGCATTGACGATGAAATCCCGCGCATTCTTCAAATTGGGGATCTTCTTGCGCGCCGCTGTCGATTGCGCCGGGTCGATCTCGGCGACGATCACACCGGGCTCGTCATGCGCGGCCTCGGCGATGATGCGGCCCCACGGATCGACGATCAGCGAATGCCCAAAAGTCTCGCGGCCATCCTCATGCAGGCCGCCTTGCGCTGCGGCAACGACATAGGCGCCATTCTCGATGGCGCGAGCCCTCAGCAGCACATGCCAGTGGGCCTCGCCCGTCTGGCGGGTGAAGGCGGCGGGTACGGTCAAAACATCCGCGCCGGACATGGCCTCGGCTCGGAACAGTTGCGGGAAACGCAGATCATAGCAGACCGCGAAGCCAAGCCTGGCGCCCGCGATCTCGGTCACGACGGCCTCGGTGCCCGGTTCGTAAGCGGCGGATTCGCGCCAGCTCTCGCCATTGTCGAGATCGACGTCGAACATGTGGATCTTGTCGTAGGTGGCGAGCGTGGCGCCATCGGGTCCGAACAGCAGCGCCCGGTTGGCGAGCTTGCCGTCGGCACGCAGGATCGCGGTCGAGCCGATATGCAGGAAGACGCCGAGTTCGCGCGCCAGCCTGCGAGCGGTCGCGACAACGATGTCGTTGTCTTCGGAGGTGAAGGAAGCGGCACGCGCTTCCTTGTCGCGGATCAGCGCTCCGGTCATTTCCGGTGTCTGGATGTAGGTCGCGCCTTGCGCCGCGGCTTCGCGCACCAGCCGTTCGACATCGACCGCATTGCGCTCCGGGCTCTCGCCTGAACGCATCTGGACCGCAGCAGCCTTGAAAACACCCATCGTCACACCCTCAAATCGTCGCGCCGTTGGCGAGCAGCCTGTCCAGCCGGCCTTCGGCCTCCAGTTCATGGAGTTCGTCGCAGCCACCGACATGCATATCGCCGATGAAAATCTGCGGAAAGGTCGTGCGCCCGTGAGCACGCGAAATCATCTCTTGCCGCAGTTCCGGCGAAAACGAGGCATCATGCTCGGTATAGGCGACACCCTTGCGCTCCAGCAGCCGCTTGGCTGCCGTGCAGTAGCCGCACATCATGCGCGTATAGATCGTGACATCGGCCATGACGAATTCCGTAGTCTCTTCCAAGCTCATACGTCCATTGCCGACTTATATAGTCGCGGACTCGTCCGCCCGAAAGTCCCCCGGCAACACACGGGCAAAGGTCAGCACGTCGACTGCGGCAGCACCTCCCTTTTTCAGCGCCTTGGTAGCGGAACGCACGGTGGCGCCGGTGGTGTAGACATCGTCGACCAGAAGCACCCTGCGGCCGGCAATCTCGATCTCGGCTTCCACCGGCACCCGGAAAGCGGCGCGCACATTGTCCTCGCGTTCCTGCCGCTCCAGCCCGACCTGCTGCCGGGTGAGCTTGACGCGCCGCATCGCCGAGGGTGCGAAAGACAGGCCGCTGAGTTCGCAGACCGCGCGCGCCAGTTCCGCCGACTGGTTGAACCGCCGCCTGAAGAAACGCCGCCAATGCAGCGGCACCGGCACCACCACATCGGCCTCGGCGATGAGGTCGGCGCCGGCGCGCACCATCCAGCGCGCCATCCATGGGGCAAGATCCGTACGATCCTGGTATTTCAGCCCCTGCACCATCTGGCGGGCAACGCCGGAATAGGCAACGGCCGCCCGCGCCCGGTCGAAGGGCGGCGGATCGGCAATCGCCTCGGCCGACAGAAAGCCTTCGCCCATGTGGTGCGTGAACGGCGTGCCCATCACCGGACACCAGGGCCGTTCCAGAAGTCGCAGCTTCGGCCAGCAGGCGCCGCACAGCACGCCGGGCTGCGAGACATGCCGGCGGCAGCCGGCGCAAACCGGCGGAAACAGGATGCGCGCCGGCCAGCCGAGGGCCGAGCGGGCCAGGCTTCCGATCTCGACGGACTTGATCTTGGACCTCGGATCGGCCACGTGGTTGGTTCTCCGTACCGGCTATACCAGGTATATCAGGGCGCGGACAAACAAGGATCCGCCCGTTGCAGCCGATAATGGATACCTCTCTGTGGCTGGCGCACAAGCGGCGCGCGCTTGACGCTCCGGTTGACGGTGCCGATTTCCTCATGAACCGCGCCGCCGAGGACCTTGCCGACCGGCTGGGTGCCGTCGAGCGCAGGTTCGGCAAGGCGGCGGTGCTGTTTTGCCAGACACCGGCCGCGGCCAACGTCCTCGCCGCGAGCGGCAAGGTGACGGAGATCGTCCGCGTCGAGACGGACGCGGCTTTCCTGGACGGTGCCGCAGGCATGATCGCACCGCTGGAAACCGTGCCGTTCGAGCCGGAAAGCCTCGATCTGGCGGTGTCGCTTCTGTCGCTGCAGGCGATGAACGACATTCCGGGCATGCTGATCCAGATCCGCCGCGCGCTGCGGCCGGACGGACTTTTCCTCGGCGCCTTCGCGGGCGCCGGCACGCTCGGTGAATTGCGCGAAAGCCTGCTTGCGGCCGAGACCGAGCTTTACGGCGGCGCCAGCCCGCGCGTCATCCCGTTCACCGACGTGCGCGATGCCGGTGCGCTTTTGCAGCGGGCCGGTCTCGCCCTGCCGGTCGCCGATGTCGAAACCGTGACGGTGCGCTATGCCAACCTGTTTGCCCTGATGGCCGACCTGCGCGCCATGGGCGAAACCAGCGCGCTTGCCGACCGCAGCCGGCGGCCGGGTTCACGCAAGCTGTTCGCGCGTGCCGCCGAAATCTACGGCGAGCGGTTTTCCGACCCTGATGGCCGGATAAGGGCGAGTTTCTCGCTCGTCTGGATGTCCGGCTGGGCGCCCGATGCGTCGCAGCAAAAACCGCTGAAGCCAGGTTCGGCAAAGGTATCGCTGAAGACTGTGCTGGAAGGGCCTGAAAAGCATTGAACTGTCCGCGACGCGGGCAAGCCAGGATCAATGCGCGCCAAGGTCAACGCGCGAAAGCGTTGGCAAGCCTGCTGCCATTGTCGCTGAACAGCCAGGTGATCGAGTTGAAGACTTGGCCGATGCCGCCAATGATGGTCAGCGACAGCACGCAGACAATCAAGGCGTATTCGACGGCGGTGGCGCCGGTCTCATCCGTCAGAAAACGCAGCAGCACTGTTTTCATCGCCTCGATCCCTCTTGCCGGAACCCTACCGCCGATCTGTTAAGAAAGGTTAACGGCAAAGGCTTAACGGGCGGTGAAATCACCGCCCTCTGGAAAATCTCTTAACCATATCAGCAGTCGCCGCTGCTCCTGCCGTCGGACCGAATGATGCAGACTGAACTTGGCTGAGCCTGCAGCACGCTGCGACGCACCGTATAGATGCTGCGATGACTGACCGAACCCGTGGCCGTCATGTCGAGACCACCGGAAAAATCGTCACGAACCGATTGCGAGCGCGTCCGGCTGTCGAGGAAAGGTGTCGCGATCAGCGCCAGTGCCACCGCGGCCGAGCCGAACAGCAGGGTGATGCGCAGCACCCCCATGCCGGCATCGGCGACACGAAAGCTGCGGTCGGACCGGATCGAGTCCCAATCCCTGTCTAGGCTCATGCTGTCGCTCCCCAGCGAATCGGCGGCACGGCCGCGACAACACGGCCATGCATCAATTTTTCATGATGAGATAAATCTTCCATTAACGCCGGCTGATATGGCCCGATACCGTGGATCTGGCTCGGCCACCGGCGGCATGTGGCCTTGCCCTGCTCACAGAAGATCGATGAGGAACGGGATCAGCGGAGCATCGGCCGGAGGCATCGGATAGTCGCGCATCTGCTTGGGCCGCACCCATTTCAGCGCCTGCCCTTCCCTGGGCTGGGCAATGCCGCGGAAACGGCGGCAGATGAACAGCGGCATCAGAAGATGGAAGTCGTCATAGGAATGGCTGGCGAAGGTGAGTGGCGCCAGGCATGGGATCTCGGTCTCGATGCCGATCTCCTCCTGCAGTTCGCGGATGAGGCATTGTTCCGGCGTCTCGCCGGGCTCGACCTTGCCGCCGGGGAATTCCCACAGGCCGGCAAGCTGCTTGCCTGGCGGTCGCTGCGCCAAGAGCACGCGGCCATCGGTATCGACCAGCGCACAGGCCGCGACCAGCAGCAGGCGCTTGCCCGTGCTTGCTAGATCATTCATGTATTCACCAGCTCATTCCTGCCCAACGTCACTCATGACCGGGCGGCCGGCGGTAGTGGTAGCGATAGACTTCCTCGAAGCCGAGCGAATGGTAGAGTGCCAACGCCGGCACGTTGCCGGCCTCGACCTGCAGCCAAGCCTCCCGCGCGCCGCGCAGCCGTGCCCATTTCAGCGCCGACAAGATCAGGTTGCGGCCATGGCCCTTGTTGCGCGCCGACCTGTCGGTCGCCACCTCGAACAGCCCGGCAAGATCGCCGTCATGCACGCAGATCAGCGTCGCCAGCGGTTCTGCCCCGTCTTCGAGCGCGAACAGCCCGGCTTCGGGCTGAATGGCGCCGATGATCTCCGACAGGCCGGGCCGCAAGGAAACATCCGAGCCGCTGACCTTGAGCGAGGCGCCGATGAAGCGGCTGATGTCCTTGAGCGGTATCTGGTCCATGGCGGTGTCGAGCTGCGCGGCCGCCAGCGGCAGCCGCATGACCAGGGATTCGTCGAACCGGTTCCAGCCCTCCTTGTCGAGATGACTGGCCAGATCAGGCCCAGACAGCGGCGACATGCGGAAGGTCAGCGGCCGGCCATAGGCGTCGAAACGGCGGCTGGCGCGGCCGATACGGTCGGCCATGTGCTGCGTGTCGCCGGGATCGAGCGGATTGACCGAATTCAGGCGCTTGGCCGGATGGCCGGCGGTCAGCCGCACCACCCAGGTGCCGTCGTAATGGACCGCGGCCGCCGGCCAGGCGCGAAAGCCGGCCGCCTCGTAGCGGCGCACGGTTGCGAGCATGCTTGCCGGATGGCGCGAAACCAAGGCGATCAGCTCCTGTAGTCGCCGTTGATGGCGACATATTCCTTGGTGAGATCGCAGGTCCACACCGTCGCCTTGCCGCGGCCGATGCCGATATCGGCGCGGATGCGGATGTCGTCGCGCTTCATGTAGGCCGAAGTCTTCTCTTCCGAATAGGCCGCATCGCGTTCGCCCTCATGCGCCAGCCGGTTGTCGCCGAACCAGATCGACAGCCTGTCGCGATCGGCTGGCTCGCCGGCTTTGCCGACAGCCATGACGACGCGGCCCCAATTGGCGTCCTCGCCGGCAACCGCCGTCTTGACCAGCGGCGAATTGGCGATCGACAGCGCGATGCGCTTGGCCGAGCGCGCCGATTTCGCCCCGGTGACGGTGACTTCGACCTGCTTGCGGGCGCCCTCGCCGTCACGCACCACTTGCAGCGCCAGCGACTTCAGCACCTTGCCGAGCGCCCGGCGGAACGCGCCGAGACGGGCATCCCTGGGATCGGTGATTTCAGGCGCGCCGCGTTGGGCGGCCTTGCCGGTGGCAAAGATCAGCAGCGTGTCGCTGGTCGAGGTGTCGCTGTCGACGGTGACCGCGTTGAAGGTCTTGGCGGTGCCGCGCGACAAAAGATCCTGCAGCACGGGAGCCGCGATCGGCGCATCGGTGGCGACGAAGGACAGCATCGTCGCCATGTCCGGCGCGATCATGCCGGCGCCCTTGGAAATGCCGTTGATGGTGACATCGGTGTCACCGAGCTTGACGGTCTGCGTGGCCACTTTCGGATAGGTGTCCGTGGTCATGATGGCCTTGGCCGCCTCGGTCCACAGATCCGGCTTGCCGTCGCTGACCAGGCCGGCCAGCAGATGGCTGAATTTCGTGGTGTCGAGCGGTTCGCCGATGACACCGGTCGACGCCAGAAAAACCTCTCCCGCCGTGCAGCCGGCCGCCTTGGCCGCCGCCTCGCCTGTCAGCGCGGTGGACTCGCGGCCCTTCTTGCCGGTGAAGGCATTGGCGTTGCCGGAATTGACGACCAGCACCCGGGCCTTGCCGGGGCCGAGGTTCTGCCGGCAGAAATCGACCGGCGCCGAGGGGCATTTCGACTTTGTGAAAACGCCGGCGACCGTGGTGCCCGCGTCGAAGACCATGGCCAGGAGGTCGGTGCGGTTCTTGTACTTTATCCCCGCTTCGGCGGTGGCGATGCGCACGCCCTCGACAACAGGCATCTTGGGGTATTTCTTCGGCGCGAGCGGCGAAATCGTCGTGGACATGGGGACCTCGGGCGGGAAAATCGCAAGGGGAAGGCCGGTTTGCCCGATACGAAGCCCATGCGCAAGGGCGTTTTCGCCGCGCCTGCCGGGCGCGAAACCACCGCGGATCAAGCTTGCGTTTCAAATCTGTTGGCATCGCCGGGGGCTGTGGCGCTATCATCGCTTCCCATGGGCAGGCTTGCGATCCTCGCTTGGGCGTTTCTGGGACTTTTGCTGCTGGGCGCCGACGCTGAGCCGCAACGGCGCGTCGCGCTCGTCATCGGCAACGGCACCTATGCCGAAGCCGGCACTCTGGCCAATCCGGTGAACGACGCGCTCGATATCGCCGACAAGCTGCGCTCGATCGGCTTCGAGGTCATCGAAGGCAACGACCTCGGCAAGCGCGAGCTCGAACGCAAGATCGGCGAGTTCTCGGATGCCCTGCAGGGCGCCGGCGCCGGGCTTTTCTACTATGCCGGCCATGGCCTGCAGGTGGACGGCCGCAATTATGTCGTGCCGGTCGACGCCAGGCTCGACATGCCGGTGAAGCTCCAGCTCGAAGCGGTGCCGATCGACGAAGTCCTCGACATCATGGAACAGCAAACCAAGGTCAGCCTGGTGTTTCTCGATGCCTGCCGCAACAATCCGTTTGCCCGCAGCTTGAGCCGCAGCGCCACAACCCGCTCGGCGAACGCGCTGGCGGGGCTGGCGCAATTCGATTCGACGCGCGGCTCCTTCATCGCCTTCTCGACGGCGCCGGGTGCGGTCGCCATGGACGGCACCGGGCGCAACTCGCCCTTTGCCGCCGCCTTGCTGCGGCACATCGCCGAGCCCGGCCAGAGCATCAACGACGTGATGATCGCGGTGCGCCGCGATGTGGTCTCGCAAACGCGCGAGGCCCAGCGACCATGGGAACAGGGTTCGCTGCTCGAACGCTTCGAGTTCGTGCCGGGCGGCGAGCCGGTGCTGTCGCCCAAAGTGGCGGCGGCACCCGCGCCGGCCCCGCAGGTCGCTGCACTCGAGCGCTCCGTGGGCGACGACAAGGCCTCGATCGAAAAATTCCTGCGCCAGGACTATCTGGGGCCGGACACCAGGGCGATAGCCGGCACCGTCCAGCGGCTCTACGGTTCGTCCGCCTCCATTTTCGGCGCACGCTACGACGCCGCCGCCATCCTCAAGATGAAGGCCGACTGGTTCGCGCAATGGGCTTCGTGGTCGCTTGGCCTGGAACCCGGCAGCCTGGAGATCACGCCGCATGGGGAGGATCGCGCCGATGCCGCTTTCGCCATGCGCTACGACTATGTGCCGAAGGACAAGTCGGCGGCACGGCTGACCGGCAAGGCGCGCGTCACGCTCGGGCTGGTCAAGGCCGAGGACGGGTGGCGCATCGAGTCGGAAACCTCGCAAGCGATGCAATGAACGGCGGGACGACCGCGCTGCGGCTTCGCCTGATTCGAAGAAAACGGCCCGTTTCGTTTCATCGCGCGCTCACCTATGATTGCCGGCGAAACTGTTGGCGAGGACGACGGGAATGGCCGAGGACGCGGATCCGGCACGCAAATCGATTGGCGCCAGGCGCAATCCCGACAGCGCCGAAGCCATTCTGGAAGCCGCCGAAGCCGTGCTGGTTGAGGCCGGCTATGCAGGCTTTTCGATCGAAGCCGTGGCGCGCCGCGCCCGTGCCGGCAAGCCGACCATCTACCGCTGGTGGCCGAGCAAGGCGGCATTGCTGCTCGAAGTCTACCAGCGCCAGAAACGCGTCGACGTGCCCGATACCGGAAAACTGGAGGAGGATCTCGTCGGCTTCCTGGAGAACCTCTTCGCGCATTGGCGCGAGACATCGTCGGGCAGCGTGTTCAGGTCGCTGATCGCCGAGGCGCAGACGGACGAAACCGCGGCGACAGCCCTTGCCGGCTATGCCGGCGGACGCCGCACCCATACCGGGCAGATCATCGAGCGCGCCAAGGCCAGGGGCGAGATCGCCAACGATATCGATCCGGCCGTGGTCGCCGATCTCGTCGCTTCCTATGCCTGGCGGCATCTCCTGACCAACCGGCTCGATGAGCCCGAGGCGACGATACGCAAGGTGGTCCACTATCTCCTGCAAGGCATAGCGGCATCAGGCAGATAGTGGCGGCCAACAAAAAAAGGGCGCGGCAACCCTTGGCTGCCGCGCCCTTTTTGAAAAACGTCGTTCAGGCTTACTTGCCCGCTTCCATCGTATCGACGGCCTGCTTCAGCTTGGCATCGGGGATCTCGACCTTGGCTCCGGCGCGCAGTGACTTGACCAGGGCAAAATACTTGTCCCGGATGACCGCCTGCTTGGCCTGGTCCTTGACGTCGTCGAAGGCCGGCGGCTGCTTGGTGCGCTTGTCCTCGAGCTTGATGACATGCCAACCGAACTGCGTCTGCACCGGCTGCTCGGTGTATTTGCCGACCTCGAGCGCAAAGGCGGCCTTGTCGAATTCCGGCACCATCTGGCCAGGTCCGAACCAGCCGAGGTCGCCGCCGCTGGTCTTGCCCGAGGGATCGCTGGTGTGCTCGTTGGCGAGTTTCTGGAAATCGCCGCCGCCGTCGAGCTGCTTGATGATCGCCTCGGCCTCTTCCTTCGTCTTCACGAGGATGTGACGGGCATGCACCTCGTTGACCGGCGGCGTGCTGGCGATCTCCTGGTCGTAGCGGGCGCGGACTTCGGCATCGGTGACCTTGGCAACGACGCCCTTCTCGACCATCTCGCCATGCAGGGCGCGCTGCTGCAGGAAGGCCATGCGTCGCTGGAAGTCGGGATCCTTGTCGAGACCGTCGGTAACGGCCTTGGCTGCCATGACGCGGATCTCGATGGCCGCCGAAAGTGCCGCGGCGCGGCGCTGTTCGGGCGACAGCTGCGCGAACTGCTGCGACAGCTCGCCTTCGGCAAGCGTGAGGTCGGCTTCGGTCAAGGGCTGGCCGTTGACGGTGGCGACCACGGCATTCGGGTCGACCGGTGCCGCCGCGGGTGCTGGAGCCGCCGCATCGGCCGGCGCGGGAGCAGGAGCGGTCTCCTGCGCCATCAGCGGCGACAGGCTAAGAGCCGACAGCCCGAAAGCCAGACCAAGGCTGGCAAGCGACGCACGGCGGAACAACAAGGACATAAGGATGACTCCGGTGGAGGATTGTAAGGAGGGACGGCTTCCAGATCAGCCAGATTGTGGCGGAATTTGGCGCGACCGGCAGGGCCAGCGCGGCGTTGACATCAGTTGAGCCCCCTCTTATCTGTCCAACGACTTGGCGTCCAGAACCGTTTTCCGGGCGCTTTTTGTGTTTGCCCGCATTCAAGCGGTGCGTTCACGCGGATTTGATGGGGCCGGCCGGCGCCTGTCTCAAGATTGAGAATTCTATCGAAAGGACCATTGGATGGTCAGTCTCGGCGGTCTCGCCCGTAAGGTTTTCGGTTCCTCCAACGACCGTCGGGTCAAATCGACCCGGCCCCGCGTCGAGGCGATCAACGCCATGGAAAACGAGATGCGGGCTCTTTCCGACGCCGAGCTTGCCGGCCGCACGGCAAAGTTCCGCCAGGATATTGCCAATGGCGCCAGCCTTGATGACCTACTGGTCCCGGCCTTCGCCACCGCCCGCGAGGCGGCGCGCCGCGTGCTCGGCATGCGTCCCTTCGACGTCCAGCTGATCGGCGGCATGGTGCTGCACAATGGCGGCATCGCCGAAATGCGCACCGGCGAAGGCAAGACGCTGGTCGCGACGCTGCCGGTCTACCTCAACGCACTCGCCGGCAACGGCGTCCATGTCGTCACCGTCAACGACTATCTCGCCACCCGCGACTCCGAATGGATGGGCCGGGTCTATAAATTCCTCGGCCTCTCGGTCGGCGTCATCGTCCACGGCCTGTCGGACGAGGAGCGCCGCGTCGCCTACGCGTCCGACGTCACCTACGCCACCAACAACGAACTCGGCTTCGACTATCTGCGCGACAACATGAAATACGAGCGCGCCCAGATGGTGCAGCGCGGTCACAATTACGCGATCGTCGACGAAGTCGATTCGATCCTGGTCGACGAGGCGCGCACGCCGCTGATCATTTCCGGTCCGCTCGAGGACCGTTCGGAAATGTACAACACCATCGACACCTTCATCATCCAGCTGCAGCCGCAGGATTATGAGATCGACGAGAAGCAGAAGACCTCGATCTTCACCGAGGAAGGCACCGAGAAGCTGGAGAACCTGCTGCGCGATGCCGATCTTTTGAAGGGCGAGTCGCTCTACGACGTCGAGAACGTCGCCATCGTCCACCACGTCAACAACGCGCTGAAGGCGCACCGCCTGTTCCAGCGCGACAAGGACTACATCGTGCGCAACGGCGAGATCGTCATCATCGACGAGTTCACCGGCCGCATGATGCCGGGCCGCCGTTATTCGGAAGGCCTGCACCAGGCGCTGGAAGCCAAGGAGCATGTGGCGATCCAGCCGGAGAACCAGACGCTGGCCTCCGTCACCTTCCAGAACTACTTCCGTCTCTACAAGAAGCTTTCCGGCATGACCGGCACGGCGCTGACTGAGGCCGAGGAATTCGGCAACATCTACGGCCTCGAGGTCACCGAAATCCCGACCAACCTGCCGGTCATCCGCATAGACGAGGACGACGAGGTCTACCGGACGGTCGAGGAGAAATACAAGGCGATCGTCAAGGAGATCCGCGAGGCCAGCGCCAAGGGCCAGCCGACGCTGGTCGGCACGACCTCGATCGAGAAGTCCGAGCAGCTGGCCGAGCGCCTGCGCAAGGAAGGCTTCAATGACTTCGAGGTGCTGAACGCCCGCCACCACGAGCGCGAGGCGGCCATCGTCGCCCAGGCCGGCAAACCCGGCGCCATCACCATCGCCACCAACATGGCCGGCCGCGGCACCGACATCAAGCTCGGCGGCAATGCCGAGATGCGCATCGCCGAGGAACTGGGCGACATGCCTGAAGGCCCCGAGCGCGAGGCGCGGGAAAAAGAGATCAACGCCGATGTCGAGCGGCTGAAGGAGAAGGCGCTGGCCGCCGGCGGCCTCTATGTGCTGGCCACCGAACGCCATGAATCGCGCCGCATCGACAACCAGCTTCGTGGCCGCTCCGGCCGCCAGGGCGACCCCGGCCGTTCGAAATTCTTCCTGTCGCTGCAGGACGACCTGATGCGCATCTTCGGTTCCGAGCGGATGGACGGCATGCTGCAGAAGCTCGGCCTCAAGGAAGACGAGGCGATCATCCATCCCTGGATCAACAAGGCGCTGGAAAAGGCGCAGAAGAAGGTCGAGGCGCGCAACTTCGACATCCGCAAGAACCTGTTGAAATATGACGACGTCTCCAACGACCAGCGCAAGGTCGTGTTCGAGCAGCGCATCGAACTGATGGACGGCGAAGGCCTGTCGGAAACAATCGCCGAGATGCGCGAGGGCGTCATCGAAGAGATCGTCGCCAAGGCCATCCCCGAAAACGCCTATGCCGAGCAATGGGATGTCGCCGGCCTGAAGGCCGAAGTCGCCGAATTCCTCAATCTCGACCTGCCGATCGAGGACTGGGCCAAGGAAGAGGGCCTCGCCGAGGACGACATCCGCGAGCGCATCGCGCAGGCCGCCGATGCCGCCGCCAAGGAACGCGCCGAGCGCTTCGGCCCCGAGGTGATGACCTATGTCGAGCGCTCGGTCGTGCTGCAGACGCTCGACCATCTGTGGCGCGAGCACATCGTCAACCTCGACCACCTTCGCTCCGTCGTCGGCTTTCGCGGCTACGCCCAGCGCGACCCGCTGCAGGAGTACAAGGGCGAGGCCTTCGAGCTGTTCCAGGCGATGCTCGGCAATCTGCGCCAGGCCGTCACCGCCCAGCTGATGCGCGTCGAACTGGTCCGCCAGGCCGCCGAAGCGCCGCCCCCGGAAGCGCCTGACATGTTCGGCAGCCATATCGACGGCACCACCGGCGAGAATGATTTCGGCGACGGCGAGACCGCCCTCCTGGTGCGTCAGGAAAGCAACGCCATCGTCGCCCCCGAGGATCGTGACCCGAACAACCAGGCCACCTGGGGCAAGGTCGGCCGCAACGAAGCCTGCCCCTGCGGCTCCGGCAAGAAATACAAGCACTGCCACGGCGCGTTCGCGTAAGGACCGCGCTCTTCCTTCTCCCCGTGAACGGGGAGAAGGTGCCCGAAGGGCGGATGAGGGGCGACGCTGACATCAGCGATTGTCAGACGCAGTCCCCGCGCAGCCATTTCGTCCGGGATAATTTCCCTGGCCCTGCCCGCATCAGCGCAAATCTCCCAAACCCTGCGCTGCCCCTCATCCGCCTGCCGGCAAGCCCTTCGCTACCGCTCGGGCGTTCGTTGTTCGAAAAGCCAAGCAATTGGCTTTTCGTCCGCTGCGCGGACCACGCCTCACCCCCGTTGAACGGGGCGAAGGGAGCCCCCGCCCACGTTTTCTTAATGTGTCTCCGCTACACCCAACCCTGAAAAAGAGGCGGAAAACGGAGAAAATTCGGGGTGCGCTTTTCCGCGGCCACGACTGCCGGGCGGTTCTTGCCGCAGCGCTTGGCGCTGCGCATGGGGCCGTTGCTCGACCGCATCGACACCGTGCTGTTCACCGCCGACGAGCGCGGCGAAGCCGGCCGCATGTCGGTCATCGCCTTCTCCATCCGCATCGTCAGCGCCGTCATCGCCTTCGTCAGCCAGGTGCTGATGGCGCGCTGGATGGGCTCGTTCGAATACGGCATCTTCGTCCTCGTCTGGGTGACGATGGTCATCGTCGGCAATCTCGCCTGCCTCGGCTTCCACACCTCTGTTATCCGCTTCATCCCCGAATACCGCGAGCGCGGCCTGATGGATGAACTGCGCGGCATCGTCGTGGCCAGCCGCCTGTTCGTGCTGATCGCCTCGACGATCATCGCCGGGCTCGGCGCGCTTGGCGTCTGGTTGGCCGCACCATGGATCGAGAACTACTACGTGATACCGTTCGTCCTGGGCGTCATCTGCCTGCCGATGATCGCGCTGTCGGACCTGCTGCAAGGGCTGGCGCGGGCCAATTCATGGGCGCTGTTCGCCTTGTCGCCGACCTACCTGATACGCCCCGTGCTGATCCTGCTGTTCATGGCGCTGATGCTTTTCGCCGGCTACGCGCCCGACGCCAAGACAGCGATCTTCGCCTCGATCGCCGCCACCTACGTCACCACGCTCGCCCAACTCATCGGCGTCACCCAGCGCATGGAACGGAAGATCCCCGCCGGGCCGATGAAGGTGCATTTCGCGCAATGGTTCGTCGTCTCGCTGCCGATCTTCCTGGTCGAAAGCTTCTTCTTCCTGCTCACCAACGCCGACGTGCTGATGGTCGGCGCCTATATGAATCCGAACGACGTCGCCGTCTATTTCGCCACGGTCAAGACGCTGGCGCTGGTGCATTTCGTCTATTTCGCGGTCAAGGCCGGTGTCGCCCAGCGCTATGCGCAGTTCACCCATGGCGAGCCGGAAAAGCTTGCCGCCTTCGCCCGCGAGACGGTGTCGTGGACCTTCTGGCCGTCGCTTTTGATGGCGCTGCTGGTGCTGGCGCTGGGCGAACCGATGCTGGTGCTGTTCGGCCCCGAATTCACATCGGGCTATCCGCTCTTGTTCCTGCTCGTCTTCGGCGTGGTGGCGCGCGCCGCCGTCGGGCCTTGCGAGAGCCTGCTCACCATGAGTGGCAACCAGAACATCTGTGCCGCCGTCTATGCCATGACATTGGCCTTCAACATCGGCCTCAACGTCGTGCTCATCCCGCTCTTCGGCTTGTGGGGCGCGGCGATGGCCACCGCCTTCGCCATGATTTTCGAGGCCGCCGCGCTGTCTTTTACGGTCTGGCGCAAGCTCGGCATTGTCATGGCGATCTTCGTGCCAGTCAAAGGAGCCGCGTGATGGCCGCAGTCCCCCTGCTCGAGGAAACCAGCGGCGGTACGGCCGGCGCCATGGTATCCGGCCTTGCCGGGCTGGCGCGCGACGCCGACCCTGCCCATATCGAAATCCTCGCCAACAACCGGCCCGAGCGCAAGCTCGCCATCTATCCGGCATCGGCCGGCTTCGACCTGGTCGAGGAGCTGGATTATCTCTGCGCCCGCACGATCGAGCCCAACGTCTTCTTCAACCCGCGCTTCCTGGCGCCGGCCATGCCCCGGCTAGAGGATCGCGAGGTGCGGCTGGCGGTGATCCGCGACGGCGACGAATACCGCAACCGGCTGCGCCTCCTGGTGCCGTTCTCGGTGGAACGCCCGGTGGTGCCGCTTGGCGTGCCTGTGATGCGCACCTGGTCGAGCCCGTTCGGTCCGCTCGGCACGCCGCTGATCGACCGCGACGATCCGGTCGGCGTCGTCGAGGACTTCTTCGCGATGCTGTCGCGCCCGCACCTGAAACTGCCGAAAGTCTTCGTCCTGCCCGACATCAGGCTCGACGGTCCGGTGGCGAGCCTGCTCGGCACCGTGGCCGAGACGCGTGGCCTGACGCTGGTCACCACCGGCCAGACCCAGCGCCCCGCGCTGGAGAGCGAACTCGACGGCGACGACTATCTGAAGGCCTCGCTGCGCTCACACCATTACCGCGAATTCCGCCGCCTGAAGCGGCGCCTCGGCGACCTCGGCGGGCTGGAGCATGGGGTGGCGCGCGGCCCCGAAGAGATCCGCCACGCCATCGAAAGCTTCCTGACGCTGGAAGCGTCCGGCTGGAAGGGCCGCGAGCGCACCGCCATGGCGATCGACCGCTTCCGCGCCGCCTTCGCGCGCGAGGCCGTGCATCGGCTCGCCGAACAGGACATGTGCCGCATCCATTCGCTGACGCTCGACGGCCGCACCATCGCCTGCCTGATCGTCTTCGTCGAAGCCGGCGTCGCCTACACCTGGAAGACGGCCTATGACGAGACGTTGGCCGCCTATTCGCCGGGCACGCTGTTGATGATCGAAGTGACGAAGCAGCACCTCGACGATCCCAACATCATGATGACCGATTCCTGCGCCGTGCCCGACCATCCCGTGATGAGCCGGCTGTGGACCGAGCGCAAGCCGATCGGCACGCTGGTGATCGGACTGACGCCCGACGCCGACCGCCTGGCACGCCAGGCTGCTTCGCAGCTGCATCTCTACCGCGAGACCCGCAACATGGCCCGCCTGCTGCGCAACCGCATGAGGAGCCTGTTGCGGCGGCGGTGATCCTCCTTCGCCAAGGCTTCCTCGTTCACCAAGGCTACGGAGGACACGCCATTTACAAAGCTTGGAATGGCTTGCCACCCGAAGCTCGAAGAGCGAAGGGTGGTGCCCCTAGCCGGGATCGAACCAGCACTCCTTGCGGAACTCGATTTTGAGTCGAGCGCGTCTACCAATTCCGCCATAGGGGCTCAGGCCGGACGGCCTGGATGGGCGCGGACTATACGGTCGGAGGCCTGTTCGTCAACTGGCCAAATCTCGGGATCGGCCGGATGCGACCAAACTGCGCCTTCCGATTTCGTGGCTGTGCTGCCATTGTGCAGCGCGGAAAATCTTTCTAGACAGGCGGCGTGTCAAAGCGATGCCCATCTGAACATGGATGGATGCCCTGCGCTTTGGGTCCTTGTTCTGTCCCGAAACCGATACACACCTTGCGGGCGACATGCATTAGGAGTGCCGATGCTTCGTGGACTGTACGACTGGACCTTGTCCCTGGCTGCCCGCAAATCCGCCGAATGGTGGCTGGCCTTCATCGCCTTCGTCGAAAGTTCGGTGTTCTTCATCCCGGCGGACGTACTGTTCCTGCCCATGGCGTTGGCGCGGCCAGAACGCGCCTATCGCTACGCGCTGACCGCCACTGCCGCGTCCGTGCTGGGCGGCATTGCCGGCTGGCTGATCGGCTACTATGCCTACGACACGATAGCACGGCCGATCCTGGAGCACTTCGGCGGCATTGCCACCTTCGAGAAGTGGCAGTCGTCCGGCACCGGGCTGATGCTGGTGCTGCTCGTCACGTCCGGCGTTGCGCACCTGCCGCCGATCAAGGTGGTCACTATTCTCGCCGGGGCGCTTCACATCAATCTTGTGGTCTTCATCGTCTCGGCCATCTTGGCGCGAGGCGCTCGTTTCCTGCTGCTTGCCTGGCTGCTGCGCCGCTATGGCGAGCCGATCAGGGAATTCATCGAGAAGCGCCTGGGATTGATCGTCGGCGCCGGCGCGGCTGCCCTGATTTTGCTCTATATATTGGTCAAATACGCGTTCTGATCCATGTCGCCCAAAACTGTGTAGCGGCTTTGGGACAACGACACGGACAAGGAAATAGCCCGACGAATTCAGCGGACGAAAGACCCCATGACAGCCATCATGAATGCCGACACCGGACGCCAGCGGACGCGAACCGCCCTGTTTCTCGCCGTCGCCATGGCCGCCACCGTCGGCTCGGCGCTCTGCTTCCAGTATATCGGCGGCTACATCCCCTGCCATCTCTGCCTGGAGCAGCGCACCCCCTACTATATCGGCGTGCCGTTGATGGTGCTGGCGGTGATTGCATCGATGCTGCGCGCACCCGCTTGGCTGACGCGCGGCCTGCTGGGCATCGGCGGCCTGCTGATGCTCTACGGCCTCTATCTCGGCGTCTACCACTCCGGCGTCGAATGGCAGTGGTGGGCGGGCCCGACCGATTGCACGGCGGGTGCCGGGCCGGTCGACACCGGCGGCAAGGGCGTGCTCGACGCGCTCGACAAATTCGTGCCGCCTTCCTGCGACAAGGCCGCCCTGCGCATTCTTGGCCTGTCGCTCGCCGGCTGGAACGCCATCGCCAGCCTTGTCCTAGCAGCCGTCGCCTTCCGCGGCGCCTTAGCCAAGGACTGATCTGGCGCGAGATCGTTCAAGGAATTCGGCAGGCTGGGTCGTATGGCGCGGCTTTAAAGCAATTCCAGGAAAAGTGTGACACGGTTTTCTGTCCGGAATTGCGTAAAAACAAAAAGATAGAGCGGTTCGCCGTTTCCGTGAAACGGTGAATTGCTCTAGAGTCCGAGCTAGGTCGATCCCCGCTCCGTCGCTGCTTCGCAGCGACNGGAGCGGGGGAAGCCGGTCCTTAAACGCGAAGCCGCTGATAAGTGAGCGGCCAGCCTCCCGAATTCTCGAACGATCTCAAGGTTCGAGTTCGACGTCCCAATAGAGATAATCCATCCAGCTTTCATGCAGATGGTTGGGCGGGAACAGGCGGCCGTTGTTGTGCAGATCGTGCACCGTCGGCTGGTAGGGCTTCTGCAGCGGCCACATCTTGGCATGCGCCGGCATCATGCCGCCCTTCCTCAGATTGCAGGGCGAACAGGCGGCGACCACATTTTCCCATGTCGTCGCGCCGCCGCGATGGCGCGGGATGACGTGGTCGAAGGTCAGGTCGTCGGGCGTGCCGCAATATTGGCATTGGAAGCGGTCGCGCAGGAAGACGTTGAAGCGCGTGAAGGCCGGATGCCTGGACGGCTTCACATAGGCCTTCAGGCTGACCACGCTCGGCAGCTTCATCGAGAAGGTCGGCGACGACACCGCGTGCTCGTATTCGGCGACGATGTTCACCCGGTCGAGGAAGACGGCCTTGATGGCGTCCTGCCAGGACCAGAGCGACAACGGGTAATAGCTGAGCGGACGGTAATCCGCATTCAGCACCAGTGCTGGAAGCCCATCCGGAGATACGGCAACCGTCACGTGTTTACCTCCTTGGTTCTAGACCCGAACGGCGGGGATACTGTAAGCCTGACATGACAGGGATGTGAAGCGGATTGTCGCGTCGCCGAAGCGTCAAAAACGCATGATTTTTATGCTTTTTTGCAGATTCAGGCCGGCGGCGCGGCGTCCCGGCCCCTGGTTTCGCGATAATAGGACCAGAAAAGCCGCGATGCGACACCTCGCCAGGGGCTCCATGATTCGGCCAATGCGATCAGTGCTTTCTCGGGTGGGCGCGGGTCGATGCCAAGCGCATGACCGACCGCCGTTTGCAGCGCGACGTCACGCGCGGGGAAGATATCGGGGTGGCCCGCGGCAAACAACAGATAGACTTCCGCCGTCCAGGGACCAATGCCCGGCACCGCCGTCATCGCGGTGGTAGCTTCGACAGCGTCGAGCGAACAGAGGTGATGAAGGTCGAGGCCGTCGGCCACGGCCTGGGCAACCGCGATCAGGCCGCGCTGCTTGGGCCGTGACAGGCCGGCTTCGCGGAACATGTCCTCGCCGGCGGCCAAGATCGCCTGCGGCGTCAGCGGGTCGACAAGCCTGGTCAGCCGGCCGAAGATCGCATCTGCACTGGCGCGCGACACCTGCTGCGAGACGATGATCGAGGCCAGGCTCCGGAAGCCAGGCTCGGAAAGCCTGAGCGGCACCTCGCCCGCCATGCCGCGCACCTTGTCCAGACGCGGGTCGATCGCGCAAAGCGCATCGAGCCCGCGGGCGATGTCGTCGAGTGTGGCGATGCGTTGCATGGTATCCTTGTCCGCGAATGTGCCGCAAGGTAGCAACTGCCAAAACCGCCGCACAACCCGATTGCCGTTCGAGACATGACGCTCCTGACATTCCGCTTCGCGCCCAGCCCCAACGGCGAACTGCACCTTGGTCATGCCTATTCGGCGCTGCTCAACCAGAAGCTGGCAAAGGCGAATGACGGGCGCCTGCTGCTGCGCATCGAAGACATCGACACGACGCGCTGCACGCCGCAATTCGAGGCGGGCGTGCTGGCCGATCTGGAATGGCTGGGTCTCGACTGGGAGGAGCCGGTGCGCCGCCAGTCCGGGCATTTTGCCGAGTACGGGACGATGCTCGATCGACTGATAAACGAGGAACTCGTCTATCCGGCCTTCATGAGCCGTGGCGAGATCCGTGCCTTCATCACCGACAGCGAAAGGCGCGGGCGCGACTGGCCGCGCGACCCTGACGGCGTGCCGCTCTACCCCCCGGCCGACAAGGCGCTGCCGGTCAGGGAACGCAAGCGGCGGATCGCCGAAAATGCGCCCTTCGCCTGGCGGCTCGATGTCGGCGCCGCCCTGGCGCGTGTCGGCAGGGATCTCGCATGGGCCGAATTCACCGACGAGGCGCTGTCGGCGACGCGCGCGGTCGCCGCCCGCCCGCAGGACTGGGGCGATGTGATCGTGGCGCGCCGCGACATCCCGACCAGCTACCATCTTGCGGTCGTCATGGACGATGCTTTGCAAGGCGTCAGCCATGTCGTGCGCGGCCAGGATCTGTTTTCCGCAACAAGCGTGCAGCGCCTGCTCCAGGAGCTTCTGGGGCTACCGCAGCCCACCTATTTCCACCACCGGCTCATCCTCGGGCCGGATGGGCGAAAACTGTCGAAGAGCCTCGGCGACACCGGCCTTGCCAAGCTGCGCGATGCCGGCGCATCACCTGATGATATCAGGCGAATGGTGGGGCTTTGACCTCTCGGCTGGTCCAGAAAATCGCACTGCCCGTTGAATTCCAGTGATGCATGGATCAATCGTTTCGTTTTGCGCGCCGGCTTGAACGGGACTAGAGCAGCGCCACGGTCAATTCTCACCAGCGTGGCGGTCTCCGGAAAAATGCACAGCATCAAGCGGTTCATCCCCGCCACCTTCGTCGTCTTGTGGGCGACCGGCTTCATCGGCGCCCGCTACGCCATGCCATGGGCCGAACCGTTCACCTTCCTTGCCGCACGGTTCGTGATAGCCGCGATCCTGCTGGCCATCCTGACGCTTGTGCTGGGCTCGAAACGAGCCACCCGCAAGCAGGCATTGCACGCCACTGGCGCCGGCGTGCTGATGCATGGCGTCTATCTCGGCGCCGTCTTCTGGGCCATCCACAGGGGCATGCCGGCCGGGTTTTCAGCCCTGATCGTCGGCCTGCAGCCGCTGATCACGGCCGTGCTTGCCGGCAAGTTCCTCGGCGAGGCCATCCTGCCGCGCCACTGGCTTGGCCTTGGCATCGGCCTGATCGGCATCGTCATCGTGCTGTGGCCCAAGCTCGGCGCGCTCGGCGGCGGAGTGACGGCGGCGACATTGATCGCTTCGCTGGTCTCGGTGCTCGGCATGAGCGCCGGCACCATCTGGCAGAAGCGCTTCGCTTCCGGCGGCGACCTCGTCGTAGCCACCATGTGGCAATATGTCGGCGGTGCTTGCCTGATGATCCTGGCCGCGCTCGCTTTCGAAACCCATACCGTCATCATCAATGGCGAACTGATCTTCGCCATGGCCTGGCTGGTTCTGGTGCTGTCGCTCGGCGCCATTTTCCTGCTGATGGTGATGATCCGCGACGGCGAGATGTCGAAAGTCGCCTCGCTATTCTACCTGGTGCCGGCGGTGACAGCGATCATCGCCTGGGCACTCTTCGACGAGCAGCTCAACGCACTGCAGATCGTCGGCATGGCGATCACGACCTTCGGCGTCGGCCTGGCAACGGCTCGGCAGGCGAAGGGAAGAACTGTGGAATTGAGGAACTGAGGAATTGAGGAATTGAGGAATTGAGGAATTGAGGAATTGAGGAATTGAGGAATTGAGGGAAAAATCGGCCATATTTGGCGCTGTCTACTTCTTCTCCAATTCTTCAGTTCCTCAATTCCTCAGTTCTTCCAATTCGGCCCGTCATCCCACCCGCGCACGTGCCTCCAGATAGCGGCTGATCGCGGCATTGAGCTCGCCGCCGAGGATGAAGATCGCCGAGACGATGTAGAGGAAAACCACCGCGATCATGATCGAGGCGAGACCAGCATAGGTCGTCACATAGGACGAGAAATGGTCGAGATAGGTGGCGAATATGGTCGAGCCGATAAGCCATGCGGCCAGTGTGAAGATGATGCCGGGCACCAGCGAGACGAAACGGCGCTGGCCGGCCGGCAGCCAGTAGTGGACGGCAAACAAGCCGCCGATGATGACGGCTGAGGCGATGACGTAGCGCCACAGCGTGATCGTGCCGGTATAGGGCTTGATCCACTCGAAATGGGCTTCCGCCAGCCGCGCCAGCAGCGGCGCGAACACCAGGAGCACGCTGATTGCCAGGAACCCGGCGGTGGCGATCAGCACGAAGAAGATGCTCTGCACCCGGCGATAGATGATGCCGCGCGTCTCCGTGACGCGGTAAGCCCGGTTGAGCGACGTGCGCAGCGCCTCGATGCCGTTCGAGGCGAAATAGGCCGCCAGCAGCACGCCGTAGGTCAACAGGTCGGTGCGCCTGACGGTCAGCACGTTCAGCACCTCATGCGCGATCGGCTTGGCGATCTGATCCGGCCAGGTGTCGAAGACCAGATGCACGGCCGTGTCGGCGAAGGCCTGGGCGCCGAGGAAACTGCCCAGCGTGGTGGCGAAGATCAGGAACGGAAACAGCGCCATCAGCGAGGTGATCGCCAGATGGCTGGCCATCGCCCAGCCGTCATCGGTATTGAAATGGCCGATCGCGTCGTAGAGCACGCGGCGCAGGGCGACAATATTCCGCAGCAAGAACGCGCGCTCCCTTCGATTGTCTCGACGCCGCGAATATGGGAAGTGAATGCGACAAATGGCAACCCTTCGTCAAAACACGAATTCGCCCGCAACAGAGTTGCGCACCATCATCGTCACCGGTGCGTCCTCCGGCATAGGCGCCTTTTGCGCACGCGCATTGAAGGCCGAGGGCTGGCGGGTGTTCGCGACGGCGCGAAAACCCGAAGACATCGCCGCTCTCGAAACCGACGGCATCGAGGCCTTCCATCTCGACTACAGCGATCCGGGTTCGATCGCCGCCCTGGTGACTTCAGTGCTCGAACGCACCGGCGGAAGGCTGGACGCGCTGTTCAACAACGGCGCCTACGCGCAGGCCGGCGCCGTCGAGGACTTGTCGGTGGCGGCGCTCAAGGAGCAGTTCGAGGTCAATTTCTTCGGCTGGCATGACTTGACCCGCCGTCTGGTACCGGTGATGCGCCGCCAGGGCCACGGCCGCATCGTCCATTGCTCGTCGATCCTTGGCCTGGTGCCGGTGCGCTTTCGCGGCGCCTATTCGGCATCGAAGCATGCGCTCGAGGCCCTGATGCTCTGCCAGCGCCAGGAACTGGAAGGCAGCGGCGTCCATGTTTCGCTGATCGAGCCGGGGCCGGTCAAATCGAAGATCGCCAGCAACGGCCTGCCCTGGTTCCTGAAAAACATCGACCTCGAGAATTCCGTGCATCGCGTGGACTACGCGGCGCAGTTGGAGCGGCTGCGCGCCGGCGGCAGCCAGTCGGCGCTGAAGCCCGGGCCGGAAGTGGTCTACAAGGTTCTACGCCATGCACTTCTGTCGCGGCGCCCGCGCCCGCACTATGTGGTAACAGTGCCGGCCAGGATCGGCGCGGCGCTCAAGCGCTTGCTGCCGGCATCGATGCTCTACCGCCTGATGGCCAAACGCGCCTAACCCGAAACAACTGGAACGCAACATGGCAACCGTCTTCAACATCCTCGCCATTCTGGTCATGGTCGCCGTGGCAATCGTGCTGGTCCGCGGCCTCATCAATATGATGCGCGGCGGTTCCGGCGTCACATCGAACAAGCTGATGCAGGCGCGCGTCATGCTGCAGGCCGTGGCGCTGTTGCTGATCCTGCTGGCGGTGTATTTCACCCGCAAGTGACGTCGTTCGGGAGGCGATGTGGTCAAGCTCAACAAGATCTACACCCGCACCGGCGATGACGGCACAACGGGCCTCGGCACCGGCGAAAGGCGGCTGAAATCCGATCTGCGGGTGGATGCCTACGGCACGGTCGACGAAGCCAATGCCTGCATCGGCATGGCGCGCGTGCACACGGCGGGAACCCACCCGGCGATCGATGCCATGCTTTCGCGCATCCAGAACGACTTCTTCGACCTCGGCGCCGACCTGGCGGTGCCCGACGACGGCAAGCCGCTCGGCTATGAGCCCTTGCGGATCACCGCCGCGCAGACCGACCGTGTCGAGAAGGACATCGACCTGCTCAACAAGGATCTCCAGCCGCTCAAATCCTTCGTGCTGAACGGCGGCACGCCGGCGGCGGCGACCCTGCATCTCGCCCGCACGGTGGCGCGGCGGGCCGAGCGGCTGATGGTGGCGCTCGCCCAGGATCCGGCGGAACACGTCAATGGCGACGGGCTGAAATACATCAATCGCGTCTCGGATTTCCTGTTTGTCGCCGCCCGCGCGGTCAATGACAACGGAAATGGCGACGTGCTATGGGTTCCCGGCAAGAACCGCTGAACTGATCGAAAAGCGGAAGGGAACCAGACACGCATGTTCATCCCGCTTTACGACACCAACAGGCTGCGCCATATCCGGCTGCAATATGTGACGATCGGTCTGATCGTGGCCAACGCGCTGGTTTATTGCGCCACCGCACTCGGCGGCGAGAACTTCACCAATGCCGCCGTGCTCGGCCTCGGCTTCATCCCGTCCGTCGTCCACAACACGGCGGAACTCGACCCGCGCTTCATCGTCATCCCTGAAAGCCTGAGCTACCTCACCTACTCCTTCCTGCACGCCGACATCTTCCACCTCGGCGGCAACATGCTGTTCCTGTGGGTGTTCGGCGACAATGTCGAGGACGCGCTCGGCCATATCCGCTACCTGATCTTCTATCTCCTGTGCGCTGTCGCCGGGGCCGCCTTCCAGGGGCTGGTCGCATGGGACTCCCAAGTGCCGCTGATCGGCGCGTCCGGCGCCATCGCGGGCGTGGTCGTCGCCTATCTCATCCTTTACCCCAGGGTGAAGGTCTGGGTGCTGGCCTTTGCCCGTATTCCCTTGCGTATTCCGGCCTTCATCCCGCTTGTCCTGTGGGTGCTGTTCCAGATCGTCATGTTCGCCGCCGGTGGCGAGGACCAGATTTCCTGGGCCTGCCACATCGGAGGCATCATCGCCGGAGCCGTGCTGGTGCTTGTCCTGCGCAGCCGTGGGGTGCCGCTGTTTGCAGGCGCCGACGAGGATATCCCGGCCGCCGCTCCCGAGCCNGGCCGCCGCTCCCGAGCCGCCGCCGCTCGCGGCCCGGCCGGCAACGCCCGAGCCGTCCGCCGCGACGACGCGCTGGGGCCGGGGAAACCCTTCCGGCCCGAACTGAACCGATTTGAGCCGCTTGCGGCGTATTGACGTCAAGGGTTGCCGCAACTACGGAAACGTCTCCGCCGCAGCCTAAAGGCGGGCAAAGACCAGAATTTCCATCCGGCCAGAATTCCGTCTGGCCGGAATTCAGTCAGGAATGTCGGCTTTCGACAACTCAGAAGGGGCGCAGGCTGTTATAGCGCGCCCAACTAGCGTGAAGAGGTGACAGGCAAATGAAGATCCTTGTGCCCGTGAAGCGGGTTGTGGATGCGAATGTGAAGGTTCGCGTGAAGGCTGATGGTTCGTCGGTTGAACTCGCCAACGTCAAGATGGCGATGAACCCGTTCGACGAGATCGCGGTCGAAGAGGCGATCCGGCTGAAGGAAGCCGGCAAGGCCGAAGAGATCATCGTCGTTTCTGTTGGACCGCAGCAGGCGCAGGAAACCTTGCGCACCGCGCTCGCCATGGGCGCCGACCGCGCCATCCTGGTCAAGACCGACGAACAGACCGAGCCGCTCGGTGTCGCCAAGGTGCTGAAGGGCGTGGTCGATGCGGAGCAGCCCGGGCTCGTCATCCTCGGCAAGCAGGCGATCGACGACGACAGCAATCAGACCGGCCAGATGCTGGCCGCACTTCTGGGCTGGGCTCAAGGGACATTCGCCTCCAAGGTCGTGCTCGACGGCGACAAGGCCAAGGTGACCCGCGAAGTCGACGGTGGCCTCCAGACGGTGGAACTGAAGATGCCGGCGATCGTCACCGCCGATCTTCGCCTCAACCAGCCGCGCTACGCCTCGCTGCCCAACATCATGAAGGCCAAGAAGAAGCCGCTCGACGAGAAGAGCCCGGCCGATTACGGCGCCGACGTCAAGCCGCGCCTCAAGGTCATCAAGACCGAGGAGCCCAGCGGCCGCAAGGCGGGCGTCAAGGTCAAGAGCGTCGCCGAACTGGTCGACAAGCTGAAGAACGAAGCCGGCGTGCTCTGAGATCGGAAGGAACAGATAACATGACCATTCTCCTCATCGCCGAACACGACAACGCCACCCTTTCCGACCAGACCGCCAAGGCGCTTTCGGCGGCCCTGCAGATCGGCTCGGACGTGCATGTGCTGGTGGCCGGCAAGAGCGCCAAGGGCGCGGCTGACGCCGCCGCCAAGCTCAAGGGCGTGAGCAAGGTGCTGCTCGCCGAAGCCGACGAGCTCGCCGAGCGCCTTGCCGAGCCGACGGCGGCACTCGTCGTGTCGCTGGCATGCAGCTACGACACCATCATCGCGCCGGCGACCTCGTCGGGCAAGAACGTCGCACCGCGCGTGGCGGCCCTGCTCGATGTTGCGCAAGTGTCCGAGATTATCGAAGTGGTGTCGCCTGATACCTTCAAGCGCCCGATCTATGCCGGCAACGCCATCCAGACCGTTCAGTCGACCGACGCCAAGAAGGTCATCACCGTGCGCACCGCCTCCTTCCAGGCGGCGCCCGAGGGCGGCTCGGCAGCGGTCGAGACGGTGAAGGCCGCGGCCAACCCCGGCCTGTCGTCCTTTGTCGAAAACAAGCTGTCGGAGACCGACCGTCCGGAACTGACCTCGGCCAAGATCATCATCTCGGGTGGCCGTGCGCTCGGCTCCTCGGAGAAGTTCCAGGAGGTCATCCTGCCGGTCGCCGACAAGCTCGGTGCCGCCGTCGGTGCGTCCCGCGCCGCCGTCGACGCCGGCTATGCGCCGAACGACTGGCAGGTCGGCCAGACCGGCAAGGTCGTCGCCCCCGATCTCTACATCGCGGTCGGCATTTCCGGCGCCATCCAGCACCTTGCCGGCATGAAGGATTCCAAGGTCATCGTCGCCATCAACAAGGACGAGGAGGCGCCGATCTTCCAGGTTGCCGACTACGGCCTCGTCGGCGATCTCTTCGTCGTCCTGCCGGAGTTGCAGAAGGCGCTTTGACGCTCTCTGGCAAAGCGTATTAAATACCAGGGGTGGGGTAGACGAAGTCGCCCCGCCCTTTTAGTTTGCACCGCACAAAAAGCAGGCCGCAAAGGCTAAAAGCAATTCCAGCAAAAGTGCGCAGCGGTTTTGCGTCCGGAATTGCGGTAAGACAAAGAGGTGGAGCGCTTTCGCGGTTCAGGCGGAAGGGCTCCGGACGGGATCGGTGTAATGAGCAAGATCGAGACGATCGGCATCATCGGCGCAGGCCAGATGGGCGGCGGCATCGCCCATGTCTCCGCGCTATCGGGCTACAAGGTGCTGATCTACGATATTTCGCCCGACCGCATCGAGAAGGGCATCGCCACCATCAGCGGCAACATGGCCCGCCAGGTGGGGTCCGGCAAGCTCGACGAGAAGCTGCGCAACCAGGCGATGGCGCGCATTGCGTCCGCACCGGCGATGGCCGATCTGGCCGGCGCCGACCTGGTGATCGAGGCGGCCACCGAGGACGAGACGGTCAAGCGCAAGATCTACGCCCAGCTCTGCCCGCAGCTCAACCCCGAAGCCATCCTGGCGACCAACACCTCGTCGATCTCGATCACGCGGCTCGCCGCGCAGACCGACAGGCCGGAACGCTTCATCGGCATACATTTCATGAATCCCGTCCCGCTGATGAAGCTGGTCGAACTGGTGCGCGGCATCGCCACCGAGGACCAGACCTTCGAGGCGGCAAAGACCTATGTGAAGCAGCTCGACAAGACGATCACGGTCTCGGAGGATTTCCCGGCCTTCATCGTCAACCGCATCCTGCTGCCGATGATCAACGAGGCCATCTACACGCTCTATGAAGGTGTCGGCTCGGTCGATGCCATCGACACCGCCATGCGGCTCGGCGCCAACCACCCGATGGGACCGCTGCAGCTGGCCGATTTCATTGGGCTCGATACCTGCCTGTCGATCATGCAGGTGCTGCATGACGGCCTGTCGGACTCGAAATATCGCCCCTGCCCGCTGCTGGTCAAATATGTCGAGGCCGGCTGGCTCGGCCGCAAGACCGGACGCGGCTTCTATGACTATCGCGGCGAGCACCCCGTTCCGACGCGCTGACGCAATTCCAGGAAAAGTGTGACGCGTCGGCCGTTCAGGATGCCGCGGCGAGCGGCCTGGATGGCTCCGACCTGTCGTCGGTGATCTTGTCATCCAGCGCCACGGAAACGCATCCGCGGCCGGCCGCCTTGGCCGCATAGCAAGCGGCGTCGGCCCTTGCGATGATCTCGTCGACTTCGCCGCAATCGGCGCAGATCGCGGTAAGCCCGATGCTCGCGCCGATCGCGTGCGGCCGATCATCCCAGATGAAATCAAGGCCGGCTATCGCATCGATGATCGAGCGTGCCGCGATCCCGGCGCCAGCGGTCGAAGCCGATTTCAGGATGACTGCGAATTCGTCGCCACCCAGCCGCGCCACGATATCTTCAGGGTCGAGCACGCCGCGAACAGCCTCTGCGACACGCTTCAGCAAAGCGTCTCCGGCAGCGTGACCGCCGGTGTCGTTGACCAGTTTGAAGTGGTCGAGGTCGATGAACATGAACTGATGCCTGCCGCCTCCAGCCGCCGCGGCGTCCTTACGGGCCTGATCGACCAGTTCCTCCATGGTTCGGATGAAGCTCGAACGATTGGCAAGGCCGGTCAGCGCGTCGTGCGCGGCGGCATGGGCAAGCTGCCGCTGCAGGGCCCGCGCATCCGTGAAATCCTGGAAGACGATGACCAGCCCGCAGAATTCGTTGCGCTCGTTGATGATCGGCGACACCACCTGGCGGATGCTGCAGCGCGTGTCGTCGCGCCGGATGAGCACGGCTCGGCTGTTCTGGTCGGAGGGCGCCGCCGCTCCGATCGCCGGCCGTGCCACGCCGATCCTCTGCCCCGTCTCCTCGTCGACCGCCCAATAGACATGGCCGAGCGTCTTGCCGAGCGCCTCGTCGCCGGAAACGCCGGTCAGCTTCTCGGCGACCGGGTTCATGAAGGTGACGCGATTTGCGGCATCGGTGCAGATGACCGCATCACCGATGGACTGCAGCGTCACCCTGAGCCGTTCCTTCTCGTCGGCCAGCATTGCCGCTGAGACCGTCAGGCGCTCTTCGGCCTCCTTGCGCCGGGTGATGTCGGTCAAGCTGCCGATGGCCCTGGTCAAACGCCCGGCCGCGTCGCGTTCGATGGCTTTGCCGCGGTCGAGGATCCACACCCAGTGGCCGTCCTTATGACGCATCCTGAACTCGGCTTCGAAGAATTCCGTGTTGCCGTCGAGATGCGCCCGATCCGCAGTGGCAACAGCCTCGCGATCGTCGGGATGGATCATCGTCAGCCAATGGTCGGGGTCGCCATCGAGTTCGCCGTCGGCATAGCCGAGCATCTTGACCCAGGTCGAGGAGTAGGTCGTGCCGCCCTTGCGCATGTCGAGGTCCCAGACGCCTTGACCGGCGCCGGCCAGCGCGAAATTCCAGCGCGTTTCGGCCTCGGCAATACGCACCTCGGCCTGCTTGCGCGCGTCGATGTCCTCGATCTGCGACACGAGATAGAGCGGCCGCCCGCTTGTCTCGTCACGAATGACGGAGCCGGCAAGATGAGCCCAGATGGGTGTGCCGTCCTTCTTGAGGTAGCGCTTCTCGAACTGGAAGGCGTGGACGGTGCCCGCCTTCAGGCCGTCCATCGTTTCGCGCCCGATCTGCAGGTCGTCGGGATGCGTGATCTGGAAGAAGGTCAGCGCCTCGATCTCCTCGCGGCTGTAGCCAAGCATGGCCGCGAAGGCCGGATTGGCCTCGATGATGCGCCCGTCCAACCCGACGACCGCGATGCCGATCGCCGAATCCTCCATGGCCCGGCGGAACCGCTGCTCGCTCTCCGCGATCTGCCGCCGGTCGTCGGAGATGCGGCGAATGAACAGGCCGGCGAGGAAAACCGCGCTGACCGCCACCGCGACCGACACTTGCAGGGAGAGCTTGAGCGCCTTGGCATCGAGGCTCAGCCTCGCGAGCAGGATCGAGGCCGCCACCATGGCAACGCAGGCCACAAGCAGCGCCAGCGCTGCCTGCCTGTAAAATCCTGGCCCGATGGTTCCTCGCAATGTCACGATCCGTGCCACCCCCGTGGGCAATCGCTTCTTCCCGTGAAAACCTTGAAGGATCGATTTTAAGGAAAGGTTGCGTCTGGGGTACTGGCGGCATGGGAAACCGGCAAACAATTGCCGGCATGATTAAGGATCGGTATGCATCGGCCGGGACGCGGTATCGTGCTACCAGCGCACGAAAAACCGTCCGCCGAGCGCGCCAAGCAAGGCGAGCGCCGCGATCGCGATCGTATACCAGGTGGCAACGAAAAGCGGCGAATCGTCGAAACAATGCGCGGCATAGAAGGTCGCGGCCAGCCCCCCGGCGAGCAGGCCCGCGACCGTGCCGGCTAGCACGGGCCGCGTCGGCGCGCCGTAACGCAGCATCCAAAGGAAGATCGCAAGCGGGCCGATCCCGATCAGCGGGATGAAGCCCATGCAGATCATCATGTTGGACCCGACCATGCGCGTGCTCCACAGCTCCTCCGGCACCATGAAGAGCTCCAGGCCCACCGCCACGGCCACCAGCAGCGGCGCGGCAATCATCCCGGCCATGGCCCGGCCTGTCGCGGCACCTGGCGTCGACAGGGCGCGGATCAGGGCAAAGGCGCTGATGGCCAGCACGATGGTGAAAACGAATTTGGACAAAAAGCGCATCGTGTGCGCGGCCGCCATGAAGTCGGGACGCGGACCGATCGTGAGCAGGAAAACGACTGCCGCGATGACAATTGCCGCACCGGCGGCCAGCCACCACGCCGAGCGCAACGGCATCGCCTTGCTGCCTGCATCGGCGTCCAGCGCCTTGATGAGATCGTCAGTCCTCATGTCATTCCCGCCCGAACCGACCCTGCCCAAATCTCTTGGCTATCGCGGCAAGCCCTCGATGCAGCGACACGCGCACCGCCGTCTCGCTGATGCCGAACTTCGCCGCCGTCTCGCCGATCGAGCGGCCTTCCACGGATATGGCCGAGACCACGGAACGCTGTGCCGGCGGTAGTCCGCCCAAGGCCCGGTTTATGTCGCGTTCGCTGACGGTCTCGGTTTCCGGCTCGGCGAACGTCTCGGCGATGTCTTCGACGTCGATCTCGATGCGCCGTCCGCGCCGCCGGAATGCATCGATAAGCTTGAAGCGGGCGATCGCATAGACCCAGGGCAATACCGGCGCGTCCTGGCGCCAGGTATGCCGCTTCACATGAATGGCCAGCAAGGTTTCCTGCACGACATCCTCGGGATCGACCCCGCCCTGCACGATCTTGCGCCTGACAAAACCGCGCACCAGCGCGGCGATCCGATGCAGAAAGTCGGCGTAGGCCCTTTCATCTCCCGCGATCGCGGCCCGCAACAGTCGGGAAAGCTCGGCCTCGTCCTTGCCGCTCACAAGAGTTCACTCCCCGATTTTCGCGCCTCGGTACTGATTTGTTACGTGGCCGGCGAAATAATGTCCAAGCCAAACTACGGGCAAGTCACGAAAGTTTGCGGGTCCTGAAGCCCGGCCGCCCACCGCCTTACAGGCGTTGCGAGTACGCTTAGCGAAGAAGCCGCCATCCGGCCTTCCATCACGTGGAATTGTCCCTCTCGTAGCTCAGCGACCGATTGAAGCAGATCGACAATGTTGACTACCGATGTCAGGTATAGGTAGGTGCAGCGTGCCAAGACCAACGAGATCGAGGATGACGCCATGAAATACACCCTTTGCGCCCTTGCCGGTGCCACTGCGCTTGCAATCGGCCTGGCCGCCAGTCCGGCCATGGCCGAAGATGCCGGCATCATCGTCTACAACGCCCAGCACGAAAGCCTGGCCAAGGAATGGGCTGAAGGGTTTACCAAGGAAACCGGCATCAAGGTCACCTTGCGCAATGGCGGCGACAGCGATTTCTCCAATCAGATCGTCGCCGAAGGCACCGCCTCGCCCGCCGACGTGTTCCTGACGGAGAATTCGCCGGCCATGGTGCTGGTCGAGAACGCCGGCCTGTTCGCGCCAGTCGACGCCGACACGCTGGCCCAGGTCCCGCAGGACTATCAGGCGGCCAGCGGCAAATGGGTGGGTGTGGCCGCGCGCAGCACCGTTTTCGCCTACAACACCACCAAGCTCAAGGCCGACCAGTTGCCCAAGTCACTACTCGATCTCGCCGACCCGAGCTGGAAAGGCCGTTGGGCGGCATCGCCCTCGGGCGCCGATTTCCAGGCCATCGTCAGCGCATTGCTGCAGCTCAAGGGCGAGGCCGCCACGGCGGACTGGCTGAAGGCGATGAAGGCGAACTTCACCGCCTATAAGGGCAACAGCACCGTGATGAAGGCGGTCAACGCCGGCGAGATCGAAGGCGGCGTGATCTACCACTATTACTATTTCGGCGATCAGGCCAAGACCGGCGAAAACAGCAAGAACGTCGCGCTGCACTATTTCAAGAACCAGGATCCGGGCGCTTTCGTCTCCGTTTCCGGTGGCGGCGTGCTTGCCTCGAGCAAGCACCCGAAGGAAGCCCAGGCTTTCCTGAAATGGGTGACCGGCAAGGGCGGCCAGGACGTGCTGAAGAACGGAACCTCCTTCGAATACGCGGTTGGCAAGGGCGCGGAGTCCAATCCCAAGCTGGTGCCGCTGGTCGACCTGCAGGCGCCGAAGGTCGACGCCGCGACGCTGAACTCCAAGAAGGTCACCGACCTGATGACGGCAGCCGGCTTGCTTTAGTTGTCGTTCGTCCTAATAAGGGCAACCGACCGTGCTCCCGCGGGACTTTGCCTTCCGCGGGAGCGTTTTGTTTTCGAGATGCATTCGTCCATGACTACACGCTGCGTTCCTGACCGCGACCGTGGTCCCATGATTGCCGCCGCCGCGCCGCAACCGAACGGCGCCTGAGCTGATGCAGTCGGCGGTCGATCTCGCGCGCCCGGGCCTGCCGCCGAAGGTGCGCCGAAAGGCGCGGCGACGCGCGGCACGCTGGCTCGTCGCCGCCGCGGTCTTCGTCTCGCTACTGGCGCTGCTGCCGCTCGCCTTCATCGTATGGACTGCGGTGCAAACGGGCTGGGAGACCGTCTCGGTGCTGGTCTTCCGGCCGCGTGTCGGCGAGCTGCTCGTCAACACCGGCCTGCTGGTGCTGCTGGCCGTGCCGATCGCCATCGTCCTGTCGGTGGCGCTCGCCTGGCTGACCGAACGCAGCGACCTGCCCGGCGCCCGGTTCTGGGCCTGGCTGTGCGTGGCGCCGCTCGCCATCCCCGCTTTCGTGCACAGCTACGCCTGGATCACCATGGTGCCCGGGCTGCACGGCCTGTGGGCCGGCGTGCTGGTGTCGGTGATCGCCTACTTCCCCTTTCTCTATCTGCCGGTGTCGGCGGCGCTGCGTCGCCTCGATCCCGCCCTCGAGGACGCGGCCGCGGCACTTGGCCTTGGACCCTGGCGCGTCTTCCAGCGCGTGGTGCTGCCGCAGCTCAGGCTCGCCATCTGCGGCGGTTCGCTGCTGGTTGGACTGCATCTGCTGGCCGAATATGGCCTTTATGTCTTCATCCGCTTCGATACCTTCACCACCGCGATCGTCGACCAGTTCCAGTCGACCTTCAATGGACCGGCCGCCAACATGCTGGCCGGCGTCCTGGTGACCTGCTGCTTCGTGCTTCTGGGGCTGGAAGTGCTGGTGCGCGGCGAGGAACGCTATGCCCGGGTCGGCTCCGGCGCGGCGCGGCATCAGCAAAGGGCGCGCCTTGGCCATGCCACCATCCCGAGCCTGGCCTTGCTTGCCGTCGTCACGCTGCTGGCGCTTGGCGTGCCGTTCGTGACCATCGGCCGCTGGCTGCTCGCCGGCGGCGCCGATGTCTGGCGGCTCGACGAGATCGGCCTGGCTCTCAGCCAGACGCTGTTCCTGTCGCTTGCCGGCGCTTTGCTTGCCACCGTCGCCGCCATGCCGATGGCCTGGATCTCGATCCGCGCGCCGGGGCCATTGCAGCGCCTGCTCGAAGCTTGCAACTACATCGTCGGCTCGCTACCGGGTGTGGTCATTGCATTGGCTCTGGTCACCATCACCGTGCGTATCGCCCTGCCGCTCTATCAGACCCTGTTCACCATCCTGGTCGCCTATGCCCTCATGTTCCTGCCACGTGCCCTGGTCAGCCTGCGGGCGTCGATCGCCCAGGCACCGGTCGAGCTCGAGCGCGCCGCGTCCAGCCTCGGCCGGCGTCCGCTCAACGCCCTGTGGTCGACGACGATCCGCCTGTCGGCGCCGGGTGCCGCGGCCGGCATGGCCCTTGTGGCGCTCGGCATCATGAACGAACTGACCGCGACCCAGATGCTGGCGCCGAACGGCACCCGCACGCTGGCGATGGCGTTCTGGTCCTACAGCGGCGAGATCGATTATGCCTCGGCCGCCCCTTACGCCTTCATCATGGTGGCGATGTCGCTGCCGCTGACCTGGCTGCTCTATGTCCAGTCGAAACGGATGGCCGGACGATGAGCTTTCTTGAACTCCGCGATCTGCACAAGCACTACGGCCCGGTCGCCGCACTGGCCGGCGTCGACCTCAGCATCGCCAGCGGCAGCCGCACGGCGATCGTCGGTCCATCCGGCTGCGGCAAGACGACCTTGCTGCGGCTGATCGCCGGCTTCGAGGCGCCGGACCAGGGCCGCATCGTGCTCGACGGCGAGGTGCTGGCCAATGGCGGCGTTGCCGTTCCGGCACATCGCCGCGGCATTGGCGTGGTGGCGCAGGACGGCGCCCTGTTCCCGCATCTGACCATATCGGACAATATCGGTTTCGGCATGAGCCGCAGCGAGGACAGGCGCGCCGAACGCATCGTCGAGCTCGCCTATATTGTCGGGCTGGACAAGGCGATCCTCAAGCGCCGCCCGCACGAGCTTTCTGGCGGCCAGCAGCAGCGTGTGGCGCTCGCCCGCGCCATGGCGATGAAGCCCAGGCTGATGCTGCTCGACGAGCCGTTCTCGGCGCTCGACACCGGCCTGCGCGCCTCGATGCGCAAGGCGGTGGCCGAACTGCTGGAGGCCGCCGGCATCACCACCATCCTGGTGACCCACGACCAGGCCGAGGCGCTGTCCTTCGCGGCCCAGGTGGCGGTTATGCGTGACGGAAAATTCTCGCAGGTCGGCACGCCGCGCGAACTCTATCTCCGGCCGAAGGACAGGATGATCGCCGAGTTCCTCGGCGATGCCATCATCCTGCCGGCCAGGATATCGGGCGGCTTCGCCAGCTCGCCGCTGGGCCGCATCGCGGTCGATTCCCCGGACAGCCGCGATGTCGCCCGCATCATGCTGCGGCCGGAGCAGATCGCGCTGAAACGGACATCGCGCGAGGGCATGTCGGGCACCCCTGACATGCTGTTCGGCGAAGTGACGGAATCCGAATTCGCCGGCTCGACATGCACGATCGCGGTGCGGCTCCTCAACAATTTCGATCCGCCGGACGCCGCCGCCATCGGCAACACGCCGCTGATCCTGCGCAAATCCGGCATGGACGCACCGGCGGTCGGCGAGATCGTGCGGCTCACCGTGTCGGGCAAGGCGCACGTGTTCGCCTGACCGGCGCCAACACGGATCAAGATGCGGCCTCAGTCCATCTCCGGTGCAATGCCCGGCAAGACGAGCGCGCCGGTCTCGGCTGAATAGATCGGCCACCGCTCGAGAAAATCGCAGCCATGCACGACCACGCGCTGGTTGGCGCTGTCGATGAGGATGACCGCATAGGAGGGCGGCGCCTGCTCGACGGTCTCGCTCGATCGGTCAAGCGCAAGCTCGAACCGGGCGTGCAGGCCGCGCTGCGCCGAGAACGGAATGCCAGCGACCGTGCCGGCGATGTCGCGATGGACATGGCCGAAGAAGATGTGGCGGACATTGCCATGGTCCCGCAGCAGTCCCAGCAGCCGCTCGGGTTGTTCGAGCGCCAGCGGGTCGAGCTGCGGCAGGCCGAGCGCGACCGGCGGATGGTGCAGGAAAATGTAGGCGGGTCTGCCGGCCGATTGTTCAAGCCGGGCTTCCAGCCAGGCAAGCCGCGTTCCGCACAGTTCGCCTTCGACGCGCCCTTCGGCCAGGCAGTCGAGGAACAGCAAGACTTCGTCTCCGCTGTCATGGACCGACTGCACGAAGCCGTTCTCGTCGACCGGAATTTCCGGAAACGCCGCGACGAGATTGGCCCTCCTGTCATGGTTGCCCGGCAGCAGCCGCCAGGGCATCGACAGCGTGCTCAGGGCCGTCCTGAGATCGGCATAGCTCTCCGGCGCGCCGGTCTCGGTCAGGTCGCCGGTGAGGACGCAAAGTGCGGCATCGGCGTGATGCGCATTGATGTGTGCGATGCATGAGGCCAGCCGCTGATGCAGGTCCGCGCCGAAGCGGCGCTCGCCTCGCCGGCCAAGATGCACATCCGTGACCTGAATGATTTTCATGATGCTTTCCGGGAGATGCCGAAGGCGAAGTCTGTCTCCGGCGATGATGGAGGCCTCGGGATCAGAGCGCCGGTTCGGGAACGGAAGCCTTGAAGACATCGAGGCGGGTTCCGGTCTCCGACGAGAAGAAATGCATGTCATTGGGCGAAAGCATCAGGCCGACGGTACTGCCGGGCTCGGGGTGCACGGCCTCCGACGTCATCACCGAAAACGGCGCCCCGTCGAGATCGACATAGATGACACGCCCGGCGCCCAGTTCCTCGACCAGGTCGACTGAGGCCTTGAGGGAGCCCGTCGTGCCCGGCGCCACCAGCCGGACGGCTTCCGGCCGGATGCCCATCGCCACCTTGGTGCCGACCGGCAGGCCGGCGCGGGCCATGGTCAGGCGCCGGCTGCCGTCGAGCAGCGACAACCCGTCGAGTTCGACCGTGCCTTCGAGCATGTTCATCGCCGGCGCGCCGACGAAGGTGGCGACGAAGCGGCTGGCCGGGCGGGTATAGATCTCGCCAGGCGTGCCGACCTGCTCGACCCGTCCGCCATTCATCACCACCAGCCGATCGGCGAGCGTCATCGCCTCGACCTGGTCATGGGTAACGAAAACGGAGGTGGCATTCAGCCGGCGGTGCAGCTTGCGGATTTCCGACCGCATCTGCACGCGCAGCTTGGCATCGAGGTTGGACAATGGCTCGTCGAACAGGAACACTTTCGGTTCGCGGATCATGGCGCGCCCCATGGCGACGCGCTGCCGCTGGCCGCCGGAAAGCGCCATCGGCTTGCGGTCGAGCAGCTGTTCGAGTTCCAGCGTGCGCGCGACCGCCTGGATGCGCTGGGTACGCTCGGCGGCGGGAACGCCGGCGACCTTGAGCGAATAGCCGATGTTCTGCGCCACGCTCATATGCGGATAGAGCGCATAGTTCTGGAACACCATGGCGCAGCCGCGCTCGCGCGGCTCCAGTCTGTTGACCACCGTGCCGTCGATCGCGATCTCGCCACCCGAGATATCCTCCAGCCCGGCGATCATGCGCAGCAGCGTGGACTTGCCGCAGCCCGACGGACCAAGGATGACGACGAATTCGCCCGACGCGATATCGAGGTCGACGCCGTGCACGACCTGCGTCTTGGCGTAGTTCTTCTTGACGCCGCGTATTGTTATGGAGGCCATGTTTGTCTCCTTATTTTTCGGTGGCGATCAGGCCGCGCACGATCCAACGTTGCATGAGCACCACGACGGCCAGCGGCGGCAGCATGATGATCAGCGTGCCGGCCATGGCGATGTGCCATTCCGGAGTGCCGCCGACATTGGGAATGAGTTGCTTCAACTCGGTCACTGCCATCGCATGCGACTGGTCGGTTGTGATGAGCAGCGGCCACAGATACTGGTTCCACGCCCACAGGAACATGATGGTGCCGAGTGCCGCCATGTTGTTGCGCGACAGCGGTAGAAGGACATCGATGAAGAAGCGTAGCGGCCCGGCGCCGTCCATGCGCGCGGCCTCGGTCAGCTCGTCCGGCACGGTCAGGAAGAACTGCCGATAGAGGAACGTGCCGGTGGCGGTGGCGACCAGCGGCAGGATCAGTCCGGGGTAGGAATTGAGCAACCCAAGGCTGAGCGAGACCTGCACGCCCGACACCTTCTCGATCAGCCAGCTCAAGCCTGTCACGTCGAGGATGGTCTGATAGGGCGACAGCACATTGGCGACGACCGCGTAGGTCGGCACGATGCGCACTTCCAGCGGCAGCATCAGCGTCACGAAGATCAGCCAGAAGATGAACATCCGGCCGGGAAAGCGGAAATAGACGATCGAGAAGGCGGTGAGCGCTGAAATGATCACTTTGCCCGCCGCGACGCCGCCGGCGACGATGAAGCTGTTCAGTAGCTTGGGGCCGAGATCCGCCGTCACCCACGCCGTCTTGATGTTGACCCAGAAGTCGCTGCCCGGCAGCAGCGACATCGGCACGTCGTTGACGTCTTTCAGATTGTGCGATGCGGCGATAGCGACGATCAAGAACGGCGCGACGCAGAAGACAAAGCCTATGAACAGGATCAGATGCGTGAAGAAATTGAGGAATGGGGTGCGCTCGACCATGTCATCCTCACCCGTAGTGTACGCGCCGCTCGATGAAGCGGAACTGGAAGATGGTGAGCACGATGATGAGCAGCATCAGGATGATGCTCTGCGCGGCCGCGCCTGAATAATCGAGGCCTTTGAAGCCGTCGGAATAGATCTTGTAGACCATCAGGTTGGTCGCGTTCGCCGGGCCGCCGGCGGTCATGATGTCGACGATGCCGAAGGAATCCTGGAAGCTTTCGGTGATGTTGATGACCAGCAGGAAGAAGATCGTCGGCGTGATCAGCGGGAACTGAATATCCCAGAACCGCCTGATGACACTGGAGCCGTCCATCGCCGCCGCCTCGATCAGCGAACGCGGGATGGCCTGGAACGCGGCCAGGAAGAAAATGAAGTTGTAGCCGACATATTTCCAGGAGAAGGCGACGATGATCGACGCCATGGCATCCGCGCCATCGAGACCCGGATCCCAGATCCCCGGCCACATCCGGTTGATGACGGAAAGGAACCCCGCCTCCGGCGCCAGAATGAAGCGGAATGCCAGCGCCAGTGCCGGCGCGGCGATGCCGTACGGCCAGATCAGCACCACGCGATAGAAGCGCGAGCCGGTGAGTTGCCGATCGGTCAGCGCAGCGAGCACGAGCGCGATGAACATCGCCAGGCCGGTGCTGATCCCGGCAAAGACCAGGCTGGCGGTGATCGAGTTCCAATAGTCGGCATTGGACAGGATCGAGCGGAAATTATCGAGCCCGACCCAGATATTGCCACCGCCCCAGGGCTGCTGCAGCGTCAGCGACCAGTATACGGCCTGGCCTGCCGGCCAGTAGAAGAACGTGAAGATCAGCAGCAACTGCGGCACCGCGAAGAGGATGCCGATCGTCCATCTGCTGAAAGTAACGCGTTTTTCCATCGGTCCGCCGGCGCCGCTAGACAGCTAGCTCTAAGCAAAAGTGAGATTAATAACGAAATGGCCGCCCGTCGACCCAGGCAAGATCCCGAAACGGAAAGGTCATGCCTGGAAGCGTCCGCGGGCGGCCATGAGTTTGTCGCGATCAGGGCAAGGTCTTGCCCGGATAGGTCTGCTGGAAGCGGTCGAGGATGGCGTCGCCATTCTTGACCAGCGTGTCGAGACCTTCCTGGACACTGACCTTGTTGGCGAAGATCGCCTGCATCTGCGTGCCGAACTCGGCGCGGATCTGGGTGAAATTGCCCAGGCGGATACCGCGGGTGATCTCGGTCGGCTCGGACGCGGTCAGGCTGGCGATCGCGACCTCACGCCCCTTATAGGGCGCCTTGTCGTAGAACCCTTGGCCCTTCATGTAATCGAAGCCCGACTTGGTCACCGGGATGTAGCCGGTGTTGGTCGACCAGAACAGCGCCGTCTTGGGATCGTGGATGAAGTTGAGGAACGCCGCCGCGCCCTTGTATTCCGCATCCGACTTGCCCGAGAGAACCCACAGCGAAGCGCCGCCGACGAGTGAATTCTTGCGCTCGGTGCCGGCATAGACCGGCAATTCGGCGACATCCCAGTTCATGCCTTCCTTTTGGGTCCTGCCGACGGTGCCGTGGTCGCCGACCGAGGTCAGGATGACCTGGCAGGTGCCGGAAGCGAAGGCCTGGACCATGTCCTGCCCAAGATCCTTCGACTTGATCTTGATCAGGCCGGAATCATACCACTTCTTGAGATCGGTGACATATTGGACGAACTTGGTCTTGTTGACTTCGAGACGGGCGTCGAGGCCGTCATAGCCGTTGTTCTTGGTGGCGATCGGCTGGTTGTGGATCGCCGAGAACTGTTCCATCAACTGCCAGCTTTCGTTGGCCGAGATGTTGATCGCCATCGGGCATTCATAGCCGGCGTCCTTCATGGCCTGAAGGTCGGCGCCGACGTCTTCCCAGGTCTTCGGTGCTTCGGTCTTGCCGATCTTGGCGAAGGCGTCCTTGTTCCAGTACATCAGCGCGGTCGAGGAATTGAACGGGAAGGACAGCATCTCGCCTTTCGACGTCGCGTAGTAGCGCGCAATGCCGGGGAAATAGTCCGCGTAGTCGATCTTGTAGCCATTCTCTTCCATCAGCTTGTCGGCGGGCTTGTAGGCGCCCGACAGCATCATGGTGGCGGTGCCGACGTCATAGACCTGGACGACGGTGGGCTGTTTGCCGGCGCGGAAGGCGGCGATGGTGTTCTGCAGCGTGGCGTCGTAATTGCCCTGGCTGGTGCAGACGACTTCATAGTCCTTCTGCGATTCGTTGAAGTTCTTGCACATCGTGTCGACGACGCGGGCGAGGTCGCCCGAAAGGCCGAACCAAAAGTCGAATTTCACCGGCTCCGCGAAGGCAGGAACCGCCAGCGCGCTGCCGAGCGCGCCAGCGGCAAGGGCAGCGAGGCCCCGCTTGATGATGGTCATGATTTCTTCCCTCTTGAATGGCTGTTGACAAGGGTCTTGCGCAAATCCTTGCCCGCTCTCTTAGAGAAGGTATGTGACAGTTCTGTTGTGGCCTCTCGGGCCTGTGGACAGCCAGTCTTTCCTCCCCCTCGGCGGTTGCCCCGGCATGAAAACGTCACACCGGCGCCCTAGGTAGCTAGGGCGGCTGTCGAGGACGTAAAGACCGTCAAGGGCCGTCATGATTAACCGGCTAAAGGGATGATGAAATGCTGGTGCGGAAGCTGACGCATGTACCCGTCGCCAACAGGCAGGCCATGTGCGACAGGCAGGCCATGTGCGACAGGCAGGCCATGTGCATGAAGCCCTGGCAGTGACCGTTCGCCTGAAATAGCTGGCTTCGGCCCGAATATCCCGTTGCCGCGGCACGGCTACGCCAGGGAGGCACGCTGTGGTTGCAGGCGTCTTCATAGATCCTTCAACGGCCAAGCATTAATCAGTCATATCTCCGCTTTTATTTCCAATGGGTTGGGGGAAATAAGATGTTGACGGTCTATAATTGTATCGTGAACCAGCACGATCTGAGACTGGTCGCACTCGCCGCGCTGATCTGCGGTATTTCCTGTTTCTCCGCCGTCAACCTGCTTCACCACATCAGTCGCTCGACCGACCGGAACCGTCTGGTCTGGCTGATGATCGCGGCGACCTCGACCGGCTTCGGCATCTGGGCAACGCATTTCATCGCCATGCTTGCCTTCACGCCGGGCATACCGAGCGCCTACGATCCGGAGCTCTCCGTGCTCTCGCTCGCTGCCTCGGTCGCACTGACGGCGGCCGGCATGTGGATCGCCACCTTGCGGGACGAGTTCGACCATCATCTCGTCGGCGGCGCCATCCTGGGCGGCGGTATCGCCGCCATGCATTACATCGGCATGGCGGCATTCGAGGTCCAGGGCCGGATCGAATGGAACCTGCTGCTTGTCGCCGCTTCCCTGCTCTCCGGCGTGGCGCTCGCGGCGCTGGCGCTGCGTGCCGTTCTGCGCCGCCCCTCTCTGTCGGCGACATCGGTCGGCGCGCTGCTGCTGACGCTTGCGATCTGCATCTTGCATTTCATCGGCATGGGCGCGGTCTCGATCTTTCCTGATTCCTCGATCGTCATATCCGAATACACCATCGAGCCGACCTCGCAGGCTTTCGCGGCCGCTGCCGCCACGCTGGTGATCCTGGTGTTGTCGGCATCGGCGCTGTGGATCGATCTGCGCTTTCGCCGCCAGAAGCTCGAGGTAGACCGCATGCACGGCCTGGCCAACGCCGCCGTGGAGGGCCTGATCGTCTGCGACGGCAACCGCATCGTCAGCGCCAATGACAGCATGGGCAAGCTGACCGGCACGGTTGCCGCAATGCTGAACGGCACGGAGCTGGACGGTCTCTTCGACGAACACGCCGTATCCGGCACGGCCAACCTGGAGGGCCAGCCGCGAGAGGCGGAGTTGAAAAACCGCGACGGAACGCGAATTCCCGTCGAGCTGATCGCCCGAAGCATCGATTATTGCGGCAAGCCCCACAATGTCATTGCCGTCCGCGACATCCGCGAACGCAAAAAGGCGGAGCAGGAGATCCTTCGCCTCGCCCATTTCGACCCCTTGACGGGACTTGCCAATCGCCGCTCCTTTTCCGTCCGTCTCGACGCGGAAATCGCGTCCATGAACCGCATCGGGAACACCGGCGCAGACGTCAAGGGCAGGCATCTTGCACTCCTGCTGCTCGACCTCGACCGCTTCAAGGAGGTGAACGACCTCTATGGACACGGCGCCGGAGATGCGATGCTGCAGAGAGTGGCAAGCTGCGCTGCCGGCGTTCTGCGTCCCGGGCAAATGCTGGCGCGCCTCGGCGGCGACGAATTCGCCATCATCGCCCCCAACCTGCCCGACCCGCAGGCGGCGGGCCGCATCGCGGGCGCAGTGCTCGCCGCCATGCGCCAGGAAAACCGGGCAGCCGTCGGCGGCGGTCTGGTCTCGGCCAGCATCGGCATAGCGATCTATCCGCTCGATGCCGATGACCAGACCAGCCTGATCAGCCATGCCGACACGGCACTCTATCGCGCCAAGACCGAAGGCAGGGACACCTATCGCTATTTCGAGGCGTCGATGGGTGCCGAGGCCCGCGACAAGCGTGTGATGGAGCACGAATTGCGCCAGGCCGTGGCGCGTGGCGAATTCTATCTCGTCTATCAGCCGCAGAAGGAGATCAGCAGCGGCAGGATGGTTGGCTTCGAAGCCCTGATCCGCTGGCGCCATCCCGAGCGTGGCGAGGTCTCACCCGCCATATTCATCCCGGTGGCCGAGGACAGCGGCGCCATCGGGCAGATCGGCGACTGGGTGCTCGAGGCTGCCTGCGAGGAGGCCGTCCGCTGGGAAAACCCGCTCATGGTCGCCGTCAACGTCTCCGCCGTACAGCTCCACAATCCCAATTTCAGCCGCAAGGTGCACGAGACCTTGCTGAAGACAGGCCTTGCAGCGACAAGGCTGGAACTCGAGATCACCGAAACCGCGCTGGTGAAGGACATGCCGCGCGCCCTGGCAACCCTGCGGCAGGTCAAGGCGCTTGGCGTGCGCGTGGCCATGGACGATTTCGGAACCGGCTATTCCTCCCTCTCCAACCTGCGCGCCTTCCCCTTCGACAAGATCAAGATCGATTCTTCCTTCATCAAGGCGGTGGACACCAACGGCCAGGTCGCGGCGATCGTGCGCGCCGTGCTGGGGCTGGGGCGCGGCCTTGGCCTGCCGGTCCTGGCGGAGGGCGTCGAGACGCTTGGCGAGTTGAAGTTCCTGGACGCCGAGGCCTGTGAGATCGGCCAGGGCTATTATCTCGGCAAACCGGCGCCGATCGAGGCATTCGACGACCTGACCGGCCTCGGCAAGCGCGCGTCGCTGCGCGCCGACCGCCAGGGTGGCAGCCTCCTATTGCTCAAGCCAAACGTGCGTTCGGCGTAAAGCGGTCGCTTGAAGCCGAATTCTGTTGGCGTCACGATCCGAGTGCCGTCTCGATCAGCCGTTTGGCATCAGGACCCGACCACTCGGCCGGCCCGTTCATATGGGCGATCAGGCAGCCATCGCCGTCGATCAGCATGGTGACGGGAAGGCCGAGCGCCAGACCGCGCGTCTTGAGGTCGTTGAACAGCGCCATCGTCGAATCGCGGTAGTAGCCGAGCGTCTCGACACCGGTATCCTTGAGGAATTTCTTCGGCTTCACATCGTCGCCTGTATCGACATTGACGGCGACCACCTGAAAGGCGTCGCTGCCTTTTTCCTTCTGCAGGGCATCGAGCGCCGGCATTTCGGCACGGCAAGGCGCGCACCATGTCGCCCACAGATTGAGCAGCACCGTCTTGCCGGCATGGTCGGCGATCGTCATCGGCTTCCCGTCCGGCCCGTTGAAGGCGAGGCGCTTCATGGATTGCGGCGGATCGGCCGGCAACAGTGCCGCAACCTCGCCGGTGGCAGCGGCGGCGACCTTCTTGGCACGGTCGCTCTTGGCGGCGCAGGCGACGTCGTCCTTGCCGTCGTCGGCGGCCGCTTGCGGCGCGGCGTTGTTGCCAGACCGGCTCTCGCTGACATATACCGCGACCGCGCCGGCCAGCACTCCCGCCACTAGGGCGGCGAGGATCAGGCGCGGGGCCGGGAAAAATCTGTTTCCGTCTGCCATTTTCTCAAAACTGCTCCGAAGCACGGGTTTTATAGCGATGAGCGACAAGAAGACCAGCAACCAGATGTGGGGCGGACGATTTGCCTCGGGTCCGGCCGCGATCATGGAAGCGATCAACGCATCCATCTCGTTCGACCGCAAACTCTATGCGCAGGACATCAGAGGCTCGATCGCCCATAGCGAGATGCTGGCGCAAACGGGCATTATTTCGGCGGCCGATCAAGAAAAAATCGCTCACGGCCTGAACACGATCCTGAAAGAGATCGAGGCCGGCAGCTTCGAGTTTTCGACCCGGTTGGAAGACATCCACATGAATATCGAGGCTCGCCTCGCCGACCTCATCGGTCCGGCGGCTGGCCGGCTGCACACCGCCCGCTCGCGCAACGACCAGGTGGCGGTCGACCTGCGGCTCTGGGTCAAGGACGAGTGCTTTCGCGTCGCCGAAGCATTGAAGGGCCTGATCGGGGCGCTGCTGGAACGCGCCGAGGAACACGCGGCGACCGTGATGCCGGGCTTTACCCATATGCAGGCAGCGCAGCCGGTGACTTTCGGTCACCACTGCATGGCCTATGTCGAGATGTTCGGGCGCGATCTGTCGCGCGTGCGCGACGCCATCGAACGGATGGACGAGAGCCCGCTGGGTGCTGCCGCCCTTGCCGGCACCAGCTTCCCGATCGACCGCCACCAGACCGCCAGGGCGCTCGGCTTCCGCGAGCCGATGCGCAATTCGCTGGACAGCGTTTCGGACCGCGATTTCGCGCTGGAGTTCCTGGCGATGGCGGCGATCTGCGCCACGCATCTGTCGCGGCTCGCCGAGGAGATCATCATCTGGTCGACGCCGCAGTTCGGCTTCGTCAGGCTGTCGGACTCGTTTTCCACCGGCTCCTCGATCATGCCGCAGAAGAAGAACCCCGACGCCGCCGAACTGGTGCGCGGCAAGACGGGCCGCGTCAACGGCCATCTTGTCGGCCTGCTGACGGTAATGAAAGGCATGCCTTTGACCTACGGCAAGGACATGCAGGAAGACAAGGAATCGGTCTTCGATGCCGCCGAGACGCTCGACCTGATGCTCGCCGCGATGACCGGCATGGTCTCGGACATGACAGTCAACGCCGTGGCGATGAAGAAGGCCGCCGGCTCCGGTCACGCCACCGCCACCGACCTTGCCGACTGGCTGGTGCGCACGCTCGGCCTGCCGTTCCGCGAGGCGCATCACGTCACCGGCCGCGCGGTGGCGCTGGCCGAGGAGAGGAAGGTCGGGCTGGAGAAGCTTTCGCTGGAGGATCTGCAGTCGATCAACGCCGGCATCACCCCGGATATTTTTTCGGTGCTGGCGGTGCAGAACTCGATCAAGAGCCGCACCAGTTTCGGCGGCACGGCGCCATCGGAGGTGAGGAAGCAGATCCGCGCCTGGAAAAAGCGCATCGCAAAGGCGTAATACCCGGATATTGCGACCAGCAATATGCCGACATTGCGATCGGCAATATCAGGATATTGCGAACAACAATATCCGGGGTGCAATGCGCCGAGAACTCGGCTAAAAGCGGCGGCTGGCAAACGTTTCGGACGGATGGATCGATGACCGGAAGCAGGATTTTGGTGACGCTGACGCTTCTGGTGGCGATCGCCGCGGTGACGGCCTGCGGCCGCAGGGCCGGCCTCGATACGCCCTACGAGGCGGCCGTGCAGGCCCGCAAGGATGCCGAGAAGGCCAAGCAGCCCGTGCCGCCGGAGCCGGAAAAACCGGTCAAGGACAAGAAGTTCTTCCTCGACCCGCTGATCTAGAGCCGAAGAGAGCGGGTTTGGTCTTCCAAACCTGATCTCACAGTGCCCCAACTTTCCGGAAAACACTCTCGTGAACCATTTCGATTACCGCGACGGCGTGCTGCATGCCGAGGACGTGGCGATACCAGATATCGCCGCGGAGGTCGGCACGCCGTTCTATTGCTATTCGACGGCCACGCTGACCAGGCACTACCGCGTATTCGCCCAGGCCTTTGCCGGGCTCGACGCGCTGGTCTGCTATGCCATGAAGGCGAATTCCAACCAGGCGGTGCTGCGGACGCTGGCGAGGCTCGGCGCCGGCGCCGACGTGGTGTCGGAAGGCGAGTTGCGCCGGGCACTGGCCGCCGGCATCCCGGCCGGCAAGATCCTGTTCTCAGGCGTCGGCAAGACGGCGCGTGAAATGGATTTTGCGCTCACCGCCGGCATCCTTTGCTTCAATGTCGAATCCGAGCCGGAACTCGAACTCCTGTCCTCCCGCGCCGTGGCTCTCGGCAAGGTGGCGCCGATCTCGTTGCGCATCAATCCCGATGTCGACGCCAGGACGCACAAGAAGATCTCCACCGGCAAGGCGGAGAACAAGTTCGGCATTCCGTGGCAGCGGGCGCGTCAGGTCTATGCCCGCGCTGCCGAATTGCCGGGCATCAAGGTTACCGGCATCGACACCCACATCGGCAGCCAGATCACCGAATTGCAGCCCTTCGACGATGCTTTCGCGCTGCTTGTCGATCTGGTCGGGGCATTGCGCGCCGACGGCCACGCCATCGAGCATATCGATGTCGGCGGCGGCCTCGGCATTCCCTACCGTGTCGACAACAACCCGCCTCCGCTGCCTGATGCCTATGCCCAGATCGTCAGGAAGCATGTCACCAAGCTTGGGCTCAAGGTGATGTTCGAACCGGGCCGGCTGATCGTCGGGAATGCCGGCATCCTCGTCTCGGAGGTGATCTTCGTGAAGGAAGGCGACGCCAAGAATTTTCTGGTCGTCGATGCCGCCATGAACGACCTGATCCGGCCGACGCTCTACGATGCCTTCCACGACATCAGGCCGGTCGTCCAGCCGCCGGCCGACACGCCGCGCATGATGGTCGATGTGGTCGGGCCGGTCTGCGAGACCGGCGATTATATCGGGCTCGACCGCGACCTGCCCAGGCTGAAGGCCGGCGATCTGGTAGCGGTTTCCACGGCCGGCGCCTATGGCGCGGTGCAGGCCGGCACCTACAACACGCGTCTTCTGGTACCTGAGGTGCTGGTCGATGGCGACCGTTTCCACGTCGTGCGTCCGCGCCTGACCTATGACGATTTGATCGGGCTGGATTCGGTGCCCGATTGGCTGGCATAGAGCGTTTCACCGTTTCATCGAAACGGCGACCCGCTCTGTCTCCTTGTTTTGACGCAATTCCGTACGGAAAACCGCCCACACTTTTCCTGGAATTGCTCTAGAAGCCGCACCGCCTGTCGAGCTATAGCCGGTTCTGGATGAGTGCCCTTGTGTCGGCGATCCTGTCCTCGTCACGCCGATAAAACGTCCATTGCTTGATGCGCTTGGTGCGCAGCAGGCCGGCATGGGTAAGCACGCGCATATGCTCGGAGAGCGTCGCTTGCGTAATGCCGAGCTTCTCCGCGATCAGCAGTGCGCAAACGCCGTCCTCGACAAGGTCGCCGTCTGCCTGGGCCGGGAAATGCGCGCGCGGATCCTTCAACCAGTCGAGGATTTGCAGCCTGCGCTCGTTGGCAATCGCCTTGAAGATATCAACCTCTTGCATTTAGCTATTTTGCCAAGTTACTAATTACAGTCAATCCCGAGGAGGTCGCCATGCCGCAAGGCAACACCGTCACACGCGAACGCATTGCCGCGATGGAGCCGCGCATTCGCCCTTATATCAGGCGCACGCCGGTGCTGCGCGTCGACATGGCCGACTTCGACCGGCCGCCGCTGGCGGTCGACCTCAAGCTCGAATGCCTGCAGCATTCCGGCTCGTTCAAGGCGCGCGGCGCCTTCACCAATCTTCTCGAGCGGCAGGTTCCCGAAGCCGGCGTCGTCGCCGCGTCGGGCGGCAATCATGGCGCCGCCGTCGCCTACGCAGCCATGCGGCTTGGGCACAAGGCGACCATCTTCGTTCCCGAAGTCAGCCCACAGGCCAAGCTGGAGCGTATTCGCTCCTATGGCGCCGAACTGGTCGTCGGCGGCGCCCGCTATGCCGAAGCGCTGGCCGCCAGCGAACGTTTCGCCGAGGAAACCGGCGCTCTGCAGATCCACGCCTTCAATCAGGAGGAGACGCTGGTCGGCCAGGGCACGCTCGGGCTGGAGATCGAGAGCGACCTGCCCGAGATCGACACGCTGCTGGTCGCGGTCGGCGGCGGCGGCCTGATCGGCGGCATCGCCGCCTGGTATGCAGGCCGCATCCGCATCGTCGCCGTCGAACCGGAAGGCGCGCCGACGCTTCACCGCGCCTTCGAGGCGGGTCACCCCGTCGACGCGCCGGCGGAAGGCATAGCCGCCGATTCGCTGGCGCCAAAGCGCGTCGGCGAAATGATGTTCCCGATCGCCGAAGCCTTCGTCGAACGCTCCATTCTGGTCAGCGACGACGACATCATCACCGCGCAGAAAGCGCTGTGGAACAGCGTTCGCATCATCTCCGAGCCGGGAGGTGCCGCCGCTTTCGCCGCGATGCTGTCCGGCCGCTACGCGCCGGCGTCGGGAGAACGCGTCGCCGTGCTGGTCTGTGGTGCCAACGCGAACCCCGCCAATTTTTGATTGCAACCATTTCGGCCGGCTTCACGTTTTTTCAAACTGCCTCGCCTTTGCCGTGTTTGCTGGTATTCTTGGAGTCGTGAGGCTTGGGCTATTTTGCCCGTCCCATGGAAGGGCCGATGACGCAACGACCCACCTTCAGCAACGACCGCGGCCTGGCCGGGCGCCTCGCCTTGAGCCGGCTGGCGACACGGGTCTCGATGATGGTCGAGCGTGGCTGGCCGCTGCTGCTCCCGCTCGTCATCGTCGCCACCCTGTTCCTCAGCGCCTCCTGGTTCGGCATTTTCTCCCGGCTGCCGGATATGATGCGCATCGGCCTTGTCGCCGCATTCGGACTCGCCGGGCTCGCCGCCCTCTATCCGCTGCGCTTCTTCCGCGTGCCAGGTGCTGCCGAGATCGATCGCCGCATCGAGGCCGCCAACAGCCTGCTGCACAGCCCCGTGCTGACACAGGCCGACCGGCCAAGCGGCCGGGAAAGCAGCTTCTCCCAGGCGCTCTGGCGCGAGCATCAGAAGCGCATGGCCGCAAAGCTCGACAGCCTCGGCGCCGATTTGCCGCGCACGCGCGTGCCGGAGCGCGATCCTTGGGGGTTGCGCGCTGTAGCGGCACTTCTGCTCGTCACCGCCTTTGCCTTCTCCTTCGGGCCGACGGGCGGCCGGCTAAGCGATGGGTTCATGGCCCATGGCACATACGACATCGTGCCGCCGCGTATCGATGCCTGGGTGACGCCGCCGGCCTATACCGGCAAGCCGCCGATCTTCCTGACCGCCGACGCCAACCAGGCTATGCCGACGTTTCATGTCCCCGAGGGCAGCGAGGTCTCCTTGCGCGTCACCGGAGGCTCGGGCGAGGAAACGCTCGCCTATGCCGACAAGGATGGCAACGCCCGCGCCATCGACCCGTCCAGCCAGCAGGCTGCCTCGGCCAAGCCGGCAGCAAGCCCAGCGCCATCCTCCTCGCCATCGAAGATACGCCAGTTCATCGGCAAGCTGACCGGCGACGGCACGCTGACGCTGAAGTCGGGTAAGGATCAGCTCGGCCGCTGGGCCTTCGCCGTCGTGCCCGACAAGCCGCCGCAGATCCGCTTCGTCGGCGAGCCCAAGCGCGCCGCCAACGGCGCTTTCGAGCTCAACTACCAGATCGACGACGACTACGGTGCTGCCAACGCCAAGGCGGTGTTCACGCTGGCCGACCCGCAGGCGCCGGGTGCACGCCCGCTCTACGGCCCGCCCGAGATGCCGCTGACGCTGCCGCGCCGCGGCGGCAGGTCGAATGCGGCCAAGACCTCGAAGGACCTGACAGAGCACGTCTGGGCCGGCAGCAGCATCAAGCTGACGCTCGTCGCCACCGACGACGCCGGGCACACCGCGTCGAGCGAGACCAAGACGCTGGTGATGCCCGAACGGCCGTTCGCCAACCCGCTGGCCCGGGCGGTGATCGAACAGCGCCGCCTGCTGGCGCTCGACGCCAATGCCAAGCCGCGCGTGCTCGACCTGATGGACGCCATCACGCTGCGGCCGGAAGACACGTTCGACAACATGTCCCACTACCTCGCCATCATGAGCGCGCGCAGCCGGCTGAAGCTGGCCGAAAGCGACGATCAGCTGCGCAGCGAGGCCGCCTATCTCTGGGATATCGCGCTCGGCATCGAGGAGGGCAACCTCTCTGCCGCCGAAAAGCGGCTGCGCCAGGCGCAACAGGCGTTGCAGGACGCCATCAAGAACGGCGCCAGCGACCAGGAAATCGAAAAGGCGATGAAGGAACTGCGCGAGGCGATGAACCAGTTCCTGCAGGAATTCGCCGAACGCGCCAAGCAGAACCCGAATGCACCGCAGATGCAGCAGAATGGCCAGGAACTGCGCCAGAGCGACATCGACCGCATGATGGACCAGATCGAGAACCTGGCGAAGTCGGGCGATCGCGACAAGGCGCAGCAATTGCTGTCGCAGCTGCAGGACATGATGAACAACCTCCAGGCCGGCCGTCAGCAGCAGGGCGGCCAGCAGGACAGCGAGATGCGCCAGCAGATGGACAAGCTCGGCGAAATCCTGCGGCGCCAGCAGGAGATGATGAACGACACCTTCCGCATGGACCAGATGCAGCGCGGCGAACGCCAGCGCGGACAGAACCGCGACGAGCAGCTTGGCCAGGGCAGCGGCGAGGACCAGGACAAGCCGGGCGTTGGCGAGGATCGCGACCCGCTCGCCAGGCAGAAGCCGATGACGCCACAGGAATTCGCCGATGCGCTGAAGCAGCTGCAGGAAGGCCAGGGCCAGCTGAAAAGCGATCTCGACAAGCTGAAGAAGGGCCTCGAAGGCATGGGCATGGAGCCCAATGAAGGATTTGGCGAGGCCGGCAAGTCCATGGGCAACGCCGAGCAGGCGCTCGGCGAAGGCCAGGGCGACGAAGCCGTCGGCCACCAGGGCCGGGCGCTGGAGGCGTTGCGCAAGGGCGCCAAGGACATGATGAAACAGATGCAGGCCATGCAGAGCGACCAGGGCGGCAGCGAGCAAGGCGGCCGCCAGCAGAATGCCGACCGCGACCCGCTTGGCCGGCCACGCGCCAGCAAGGGGCCGGATTTCGGCGATTCGGTGAAAGTGCCCGACGAGATCGACGTCCAGCGCGCGCGCCAGATACTGGAAGCGATCCGCAAGCGGCTCGGCAATGCGCTCAGCCCCGATGTCGAGCGCAGCTATCTCGAACGGCTGCTGGAATTGAAATAGGACAGCCGGAGCAATCGGCTGCTTTATGCAACGGCAGGCTGGGCTTGCCTGTTGACGAACGCTTCGCGGATCGCCTCTTGCATGCCGTCGATCGCCTCGCCCGACGCGTTCGGGTTGCGATGCATCACCACATTGGAGGAATCGATGTCGCCGAACCCGTCGGCCGACGTCAGCTCACGGCAGCCGTCCGGAATGTTGCTGCGCGAAATCGGCGCGATCGCCAGCCCCGAGGTGACGGCAAGCTTCAGGCCGCCATTGGTGTCGCTGGTATAGGCGACGCGATAGGCAAGGCCACGCTGCTCCAGCGATTTGATGGCGAAATCCTTGCACCAGCCGGCCCGGTTGTAGAGCGCGATCGGCACCGGACGCTCCTCATGCATGTGATGCAGGGTCGATGTTACCCACACGGTCGGATCGTGCATCAGCACTTCGCCGCCGGAAGCATCCTGCCATTCGAACACCACGCACAGATCGAGTTCGCCGGCTGCGAGCGACGCCATCTGCGCCCAGGAATGGGCATAGCGCACGGTGACCTCGACCTGTGCGTGGCGCTTCGAAAACGCGCCGAGCGCCCGCGACAGGATGGCGTGGCCATACTCCTCCGGAATGCCGATGCGCACCGGCCCGCCGAGCGGCGCGGCCGTCATCGACGCCGCCGTTTCCTCGAGCAGCGCGACGATGCGGCGGGCGTTGACGATGAGTTCGCCGCCGCGCCGCGTCAGTGCGACGCCGCGCGAACCGCGCTCGAACAGGCTGTCGCCGACCAGGCTTTCGAGCTTCTTCATCTGCATCGACACGGCCGACTGCGTGCGGCCGGCCAGTTCCGCCGCCTTGGTGAAATTGCCGGCATCGGCAATGGCCACGAAGGTGCGCAGGAGATCGCTGTCGAGGGTCGGCCGCATGGAATCCGCCATAAGAAAATTTGATTGCTGGTATCATTCCAATTCGTTTGCAACATGTCAAACGTCGGACGATAGTCGCCTCACCCATTGGATATGCGGCTGCCGAATCGGCCGCGGACCAATCGAGAGTCCTCACTCGTGCCCGCTGCCCGAAACGGTGGCGGGTTCTTTTTGATCTGCAGGCGGGGGCCTCCGGTCATACGCGCGGGAGCCTGAACGCGGATGCAAAATAGGATGGTGCGCGGCATCCTGAGCCTGTGCCTCGGCGTGCTGGTCTTCTCGCTGCAGGATCCGCTCGTCAAGGCGGTGTCGAGCGGCTACCCGGTGACCGAGGTGATGGCGATCCGCTCGATCATCGCCTTGCCGATCCTGATCCTTCTTGTCCACGCCGATGTCGGCCTGCCGGCAATCCTGTCGCGGCGGTTCGGCCTGCTGACGATACGCGCCTTCATCCAGTTCACCTCCTATACCATGTACTATCTGGCCATCGCCGCCCTGCCGCTGGCCGATGCCGTGGCGCTCTACTTCATGGCACCGTTGTTCATCATGGCGCTGGCTGGGCCGTATCTTGGCGAGCGCGTCTCCTGGCGCACGCTGGCGACCGTGCTGATCGGGCTGCTTGGCGTCGTCGTGATGGTGCGTCCGGGCGCCGGCCTGTTCGACTGGGCGGCCCTGCTGTCGCTGGGTTCGGCGGCGCTCTACGGTTTCTCGCAGTTGATGGCCCGCAAGATCGGCGATACCGAATCGTCCACCGTCATGGCCTTCTATCAGAACGGCGCCTATCTCATCGGTGCCGCCATGGTCGCCGGCGCGTTCCACTCTGCCGGCATCACCCACGCCGTTCACCCGAGCCTGGAATTCCTGGTGCGGCCGTGGATATGGCCGACGCTGGCGGATTTCCTCAAGATGGCGGCCTGCGGCTTCGTCGCTTCGGCCGGCATGATCCTGTTGTCGCAGGGCTACCGGCTGGCGCCGGCCAACCGCGTCGCCACCTTCGAATACACCGGCATCCTGTGGTCGCCGCTGTGGGGTTTTCTGTTCTTCGCCGAAGTGCCGCGGTCGACGACCGTCATCGGTGCGGCCCTGATCATTGGCGCCGGCCTGCTGGCGCTCAACAGCGGATTGCGCAAGAGCCCGGCAGCGGCGTTGGCTGCCATCGACCCAGCCTGATCAGGCGAAGCAGATCAGCGCCCGTTCGACCCGCGAGCGGATTTCAGCCAGCGTGAAGGGCTTTTGCACGACATCGAGGATGATGCCGTTCAACTCCTCGGCGCGCTCGCGCTGGTCGGCATAACCGGTCATCAGCAGGATCTTCATCGCCGGGAAAAGCGCGGCCGCCGCGATCGCCATCTCGATGCCGTCCATCTCCGGCATGCGGATATCGGAGACCACGAGGTCGTAACCGCCATTCGCGGCGCGGATCAGCGAAAGCCCTTGCGCGCCATCGGCGGCGATATCGATTGTGTGGCCGGCGCGTTCGAGCGCGCGGGCGGCGAGGGTGCGGACGGACTCATCGTCCTCGACGATCAGAAGCTTTGCCATGGCCGGCATATTTGGCGGCCAAACGTTGACTTTTCCTGAAAGCCCCGGCTGGCCGGCGGGCTAATTTGCTTGGACACGGTTAAGGTCTTTTTCAGAATTGCCACGCGAGGCAAAGGCCTTACGCATTGCCTTTCACAACACCCACGAACGGCAATTCGCGAAAAGCATGTGCTACGTCCATACCATAGCCGACGACGAAATAATCCGGGCAGTCGAAGCCGACATAGTCGGCATTGAGCGCGGTCTGGCGGCGCATGCGCTTGTCGAGCAGCACGGCGATGGAACAGCTTTTCGCGCCACGCGACAGCATCAGGTCACGGGTGAAGCTCAGCGTCTTGCCTGATTCGAGGATGTCGTCGATCAGCAGCACGTCGCGGCCGGCGACCTCATTGTCGATGTCGCGCAGCACCCTCACCTCGCCGCTGCTGGTGCCGGCGCCATAGCTGGAGATGAAGATGAACTCGACCTCGGGCGACAGGCCGACGTCGTGCATGGCGCGGATCAGATCGGCGGCGAAGATGAACGAGCCCTTCAGCACCGAAATCACCAGGAGATCGTGATAGTCGTGCTCGGCGATCTCCTTGGCCAGCTCAAGATTGCGCCGTGCAATCGCCGACGCCGAAAATAGGACCTCGATGTCCTTGTCGCGTACGATGGGCATTGCTCGTCTTCCCCGGTGATCGCCTACTGCGCAAAAGTGACCAAAACGGTCCTTACGCCGTTCTTAGGCACGTCGAGCCGGCTGGCAAAGCCAAATCTTTCTCCCGACGCCAGCGAATGGCCGGATGTCCCCAACGTATAGCGGGTCGTGCGCCCGTCATTGCCGGTCACCCGGATCTCGAGCGGCGGCAGCTGTGCCGGCTTCGCGCCGTCATTGGCGGCCTCGCCATCGACGAACAGCACGGGATTGGCCCCGGAGGCGTCGACACGAGAGGTAACGCCTGAAATCGTCAGCGCCGATGTTTGCCCACCGGAGACAAACGACGCCTGGCGCACCAGCGCGTGCCCGCCGGAGACCCAGAAAGCGGCAAGGGCAGCGGCAATGCCGGCGATCCAGAAGATTGGCCCGCCGCGCGAGGCTGGCGGCCGCTCCACCGGCGCCTCGGGCTTGCGCAGCATATCCATGCCCTCGATGGGCGGCGTGACGATCGCGCGCGGCGGCGGTGGAACGCTTTCGGCCGGGGGCCGCGACATCACCACATAATCGGCATCGACGACGTCGGCTGCGGGACCGCGCATGAACCGGTCCGCCGCGGCAATTGCCGGGGGATCGGTCATGATTTCGCCGGAAACCGGGCGCGCGGTTCGTTCGTCAGCCATCATGGCCCCAGCGTTGCAGCACGTGTTCGCTTTTCGTTTCTTTTGCGTAAACAAAAATGGTTAACGCTTCCCCACCGGAGTCCTTGTGACGAGCCGAAAGAACCCAGGAATTAACCGCCGGTTAACCATGCCGGCCGATGGTCTTTTCGCAGAACAGGCAGGTTATGCGCTGCCACGAAATTCAGGTCGTCGAAATTGATTCGCTTCGAAAATGTCGGCCTCCGCTATGGCATGGGTCCGGAAATCCTCCGCGACATTTCCCTGCATATACCGGAGCGCTCGTTCCAGTTCCTGAGCGGGCCGTCGGGCGCCGGGAAGACGACCTTGCTGCGCCTTTTGTTCATGTCGCTGAAGCCGACGCGCGGGTTGATCACCATCTTCGGCAAGGACCGCTCGCGCATCTCGCGCACCGAACTGCCGCATTTGCGGCGCCGCATCGGCGTGGTTTTCCAGGATTTTCGCCTGCTCGACCACATGACCACCTACGAGAACGTCGCGCTGCCGCTGCGCGTGCGCGGGCGCGAGGAAGCAAGCTACCGCACCGATGTCACCGAGTTGTTGAAATGGGTGGGGCTGGGCGAGCGCATGCATGTGCTGCCGCCGGTCCTGTCGGGCGGCGAGAAGCAGCGCGCCGCGATTGCGCGCGCGCTGATCGAGCAACCGGAGATCCTGCTCGCCGACGAGCCGACCGGCAATGTCGATCCGCCGCTGGCGCGGCGGCTGCTGCGACTGTTCATCGAACTCAATCGTCTCGGCACCGCCGTGGTGATTGCGACCCACGATCTCGGCCTGATGGAACAGGTCGATGCACGCCGCATGATCCTGGCCGGCGGAAGGCTGGACATCTATGACTGATTTGTCCGTCGAACATCTCCACGAGCACGAACAGGAAGCCGACACGGCCGAGGCAAGGCCACGCGCCCAGCGCAAGATGGCGCCGATCGTGCCGGCGCAGAACATCGCCGGCCGCGCCCTGGTGCTGGTCATCGCCATCATGACCTTCCTGTCCTGCCTGACCTTCGGCGCGGTGACGCTGGTGCGTGATACGGCCTCGGTCTGGGAGAACCAGATTTCGCGTGAGGCGACGATCCAGGTCAAGCCGGCCGACGGCCTCGACATGGAGGCAGCGCTCACCCAGGCCTCGCAGATCGCCGGCGAGTTCCCCGGCGTGAAGTCGACGCGGATCATCGACCGCGAGGCGACCGCCAGGCTGCTGGAACCGTGGCTTGGCTCGGGCCTCAACATCGACGACCTTCCGGTGCCGCGCCTGATCATCGTCACCATCGACGAGAACAGTCCGCCCGATTTCGCCGCCATGCGCGCCGCGATCACGCCGAAGCTGCCGAGCGCCTCGCTCGACGATCACCGCACCTGGGTCGACCGGCTGGTGGCCATGGCCCGCACCACGGTGACCATCGGTATCGCCGTTTTGGCGCTGATGCTGGCGGCGACCGTGCTGACGGTCGTGTTCGCGACCCGCGGCGCCATGGCCGGCAACGGTCACATCATCGAGGTGCTGCATTTCGTCGGCGCCGAGGCGGCTTTCATCGCGCGCGAGTTCCGTCGGCATTTCCTGGTCACCGGCATGAAGGGCGCGGCCGCCGGCGGGGCGGCCGCGGTGCTCGTCTTCATCGTCTTTTCCTGGTGGTCGTCACGCAACATGGCGACGCCGCAGGCCGACCAGGCCACTGCCCTGTTCGGCAATTTCGCCATCGGCTCGGCCGGCTATTTCGGCGTCGTGCTGATGGTGCTGGTGATCGGCGCACTGACGGCGGCAACCTCCCATGCCACCGTCGTCGCCTATCTCAGCGACATCGACGTCCGCCAACCCGACGCATGAAAAGGGAGCGTGTCTGTGGGTCGAGGGCGCGGGTGGAAACGAGACGGATCACGGATGGAGAAACAGCGTAACGCAAAGTGCGTCTTTTACCTATCAAAGGCCGCATTTCGGGATTAACAATATGGCCATGGACGTGCGGGATTCGACCGGGACGGCTGGGCAGATGCCAGTGGTGGTTGCTCGTTCGCGCGACCACGACAAGGTTAGCCGTTTAAAGACGGCAATTCGGATCTCCGCACTCTCGCTCCTCGTCCTCGCAACCTTGTTCGCCGGCGGCTTCGGCTGGTTCGCCAACAAGGTCAGCCATCTGACCACGCCTACCAATCCGACCAAGGCCGATGCCATCATCGTGCTGACCGGCGGCCAGTCGCGCCTCGACGCCGCGATGGAATTGCTGGCATCCGGCAAGGGCGAGCGACTGCTGATCAGCGGTGTGCACCCTTCCGCCAGCCGACGCCAGCTCCAGGCCGCGACCGGCGGCGACAAGAAGCTGTTTTCCTGCTGCGTCGACATCGACCGCGCGGCGCTCGACACGATCGGCAACGCCGAGCAAAGCGCCAAATGGGTGACAAACCATGCCTATGGCACGGTGATCCTGGTCACCAACAACTATCACATGCCGCGCAGCCTGCTGGAAATGGGCCGGCTGCTGCATGGCGCAAGGCTCGAGCCCTATCCGGTGGTCAATTCCAATCTCGACAATGGCGGCTGGCTGACCAAGCCGCGGGCGTTGCGGGTGCTGTTTACCGAATACACCAAATATCTGCTGGCGCTGGCGCGCGGCATCGTGCCGGTGAAGCCGACCCCAGACGGCATAGCGCTGGCCGAAACCGCGGCTGGCGGCTGAACCGGTATCAGCCCTCGGCCGCAGTCTCTGAAATTCCCTTGAGACGCGCGATCTCCTGTTCGAGCTGTTGAATGCGCCGGTCCCGCTCACCAAGCGCTGCCGCGACATCGGCCGCCTCGAAACGCTGCGGAATGTGCTGCGGGCAATTGGCATCCCAGGCCGAAACCGTGAACAGGATGACTTGCTCCGGCCGCGCCTTGTAGTCCTGCGGCATCAGCCTCGCCATCAGCTCGGCGTCGTTTTCGACGACGCGCGCCGTGCCCCAGATCTTGATGCGCTGGCGCAGCATATAGTCGATCAGGAAAAGGAAGGCCCTCGGATTGTCGGCCAGATTGCCCTGGGTGATGAATTGCCTGTTGCCGGCAAAATCCGCGAAGCCGATCGTCTTTTCGTCGAGCACCTTGAGAAAGCCGGCCGGCCCACCCCGGTGCTGGATGTAAGGCTGGCCGTCGCCATTGGCCGTCGACAGGAAGACGCTGGTCTGCATCGAGAGGAAAGCAGCAAGCTCAGGCGTGATGACGCCCTGCCAGCCGCCACGCTCCTCGACCCGCGCATAGGACTGGCGCGAGCCCTTGCGGGCCTGGATCGCCTTGACGGTCGGTGTGAAGGCGACGTCGCTGGTGAAAGCATGCGCGTTCATCGAAACCTCCTTGATGTCTCCGGTCCAAACACTTGAGAGACGATGCTAGAGCCCGAGCTCCGACAATGTCGGGTGATCGTCCGGACGGCGGCCGAGCGGCCAGTGATATTTGCGGTCGGCCTCGCCGATCGGCAGGTCGTTGATGCTGGCGATGCGCAGGCGCATCAGCCCGTGTTCGTCGAACTCCCAATTCTCGTTGCCGTAGCTGCGGAACCACGAACCTGAGTCATCGTGCCATTCATAGGCGAAGCGCACGGCGATGCGATTGCCGTGGAAGGCCCAGACCTCCTTGATCAGCCGGTAGTCGAGTTCGCGGCTCCATTTGCGGGTCAGGAAAGCCTGGATGGCATCGCGGCCCTGCAGGAATTCGGCACGGTTGCGCCAGCGGCTGTCGGTCGTGTAGGCGAGCGCGACCCGTGCTGGATCGTGGGAATTCCATGCATCCTCGGCCATGCGCGCTTTCTGCGCTGCGGTCTCGGCGGTGAAGGGCGGAAGCGGCGGGCGGCTTTCAGACATGGGATTCCTCTGCGTCATGAAGGACTGGGACCGGCTGACACCGCCGGCCCTGCCCTAATTCAGGCAGCATCGCGGGCGGAAACAACCGGAAAATCGATCGCGGTGCGGGCTACCTCATTGATATAGTTGGTCCAGACGTTCAGGGCGACATGCTGGACGATCTCGATGATCTGCCCGTCATCGTAGCCCGCCAGCCTTACAGCGGCGACATCCTCATCGCCGACATGCCCGCGGCTTTGCGCAACCCTGGCGGCAAAACGCACCGCCGCGGCCGCCTTGGGATCCGTGGAACCGCCATGGCGGTTGGCGACCATCTCGGCGTCGTCGAGCTTGGCGAGATTCTTGCCGAGATAGCTGTGCGCGGAAAGACAATAACTGCAGCCATTGATCTCGGCGATTGCCAGCGCGATGCGCTCGCGCGTCGGCGCCGGCAGCCGGCCCTTGGCCAGCGCACCCGACATGCCGAGATAGCCTTCAAGCGCGGCTGGACTGTTGGCGACCATCCGAAACAGGTTCGGCACGACACCGAGCTGTTTTTCCACTGCCCGCAGCATGGGCTGCGCGGCTGCGGGAGCGGTGGCGATGGATGAAGGCGTGGCGATGCGGGGCATGAGAATTCCTCTGGATTTGCCCCTCCTATATGCATCCTTCCATCTTGCGGATGTAGGTGCCATAATTGCAATTCATCCTTTCAATTTTTGGAAAAACCATGGATCGCCTCGAAGCCATGTCCCTTTTCGTCGCAGCGGCGGAGTCCGGCAGCCTTTCCGCCGCCGCGCTTCATCTGGGCACTCCTCTGGCAACCGTCAGCCGCAAGGTCTCCGAACTGGAACGGCATCTCAAGACACGCTTGTTGAACCGGTCGACACGGCGGCTGACGCTGACCGATGCGGGCCATGCCTATCTTGCCGCCTGCCGTCGTATCCTGGAAGACGTCGGAGACGCCGAGCGTACCGCTGGTGGCGAGTACAGCGCACCGACAGGTGAGCTGATCATCACCGCGCCGATCGTTTTCGGCCGCCTCCATGTACTGCCGGTCGTCACGGCGTTCCTGACCGCTTACCCCCAGGTGGATATCCGCCTGACGCTCGGCGACAGGATAGCCCAATTGGCCGAGGACCATATCGACCTCGCCATCCGCATCGGCCGGTTGCCGGACTCGCGCATGGTTGCGACCAGGGTCGGCTCGATCCGGCATGTCGTCTGCGCAAGTCCAGCATATCTGGCCGGGCACGGAGCGCCGAAAACGCCGAAAGACCTTGAAACCCACAGCTGCATCACCTTCGAGGGCTTAGGCTCACTCGCCACATGGACCTTTGCGGCGGACAAGGCTGACATTCCTGTCCCTGTCCGTAGCAGGCTCCGGGTCAACACCGCCGAGGCAGCGATCGATGCGGCGACCGCCGGGGTTGGGATGACGCGCGTGCTCTCCTACCAGATCGTCGCCGCTGTACGCTCAGGGGCACTGCAGCCCGTGCTCGAGAATTTCGAACCTGAGCCGTGGCCGGTAAACCTGGTGCATGCCGGCCAGGGCCGGCTGCCGGTGAAACTGCGCGCCTTCCTGGACTTTGCCGGCCCGCGCCTCAGGGAACGTCTGGCGCAGGCGACCTGGTAGAATGAGCCGTATTGTACCGTTTCCTTTTTGCGCCTGCTTGGTGTAACCAACGCACACTTCCTCACCGGACCTCCTCCATGCTCTATGTCAGATCGCTGGCGTTCAATTTCGTCTTCTACGTCAATCTGATCGTCCAGATGATCCTCTGGACCCCCTACTATTTCCTGTCGCCCCGTCACCGCGCCTGGTTCGTGCCGAAATTCTGGTCGCGCACCTGCATGTGGCTCTATGCCAAGATCGCCGGAACGAAGAACGACATCACCGGGCTGGAAAACCTGCCCGAGGGTTCCTTCATTCTGGCACCCAAGCACCAGTCATTCTGGGACGCGATCGCCTTCTTCCCATTCCTCCAGGATCCGCTCTACATCCTCAAGCGCGAGCTAACCTGGATCCCGTTCTTCGGCTGGTACATCATGAAGATGCGCATGATCCCGGTTGATCGCGGCAGCCGTTCCAAGGCCCTGAAGGCGGTGGTCGCGGCGACCAGGGAGGAGCTGGCGCGCAACCCGCGCCAGCTGATCATCTATCCCGAAGGCACGCGCCGCGCGCCGGGCGACGAGCCGGCCTACAAATACGGCATCGTCGAAATCTACGCACAGCTTGGCGTTCCGGTGGTGCCGGTTGCGCATGTCGCCGGCCTGTACTGGCCGCGCCGCAAGTTCCTGCGCTATCCCGGCACCATCAAGGCACGTTTCCTGCCACCGATCCCGCCGGGCCTGGGCAAGGACGAATTCATGGCGCGACTGATCGGCGACACGGAAGCCGCCTGCGACCAGCTCCTCGTCGAAGCGTCCCAAGCGCCGAATCCGCCGGCGTTGCCGCCAACGGCGGTGAAGCGGCTGCGGGAACTCAGCGCGAAATCCTGAAGCCTTGCTGCCAGACAAGTCAGCCGAACACAGCCAGCACCGTGGTCAGCACCAGCGTCGCGGCAAAGACCAGATTGATGACCCGGGATGCCACCGGCCGGCGCAGAAAGCGCGCGAACGCTGCACCCGCGAGCAGCCACACGGCATGGATGACAACGATCATTCCGGCGAGAACTGTCAGCTTCAACGACAGGCCAAGCTCGGCGGCGCCTTGCTTAGGAGCAGCGCCGGCAAACACGGCGGCGATCGCCACATAGGCTTTTGGATTGGCTATCGCCAGGAGGAACCCGGCCAGCCATGTCGGGCGCGACGTCTCGGCGGCACGGGCCGCCAGCGGCGGGGCGGTGGCGATCCTGAAGGCGAGATAGAGGATATAGGCGGCGGACGCGACAGCCAGCACCGGTGCCAGCGTCGGCATCGAGGTGAGCGCCGCCGTCACCCCGGTCGCCACAACTGCCAGCACGGCGACCGTGCCAAGCACGATCCCGCAGGTGTAGCGCAGCGAGTGGCGCAGGCCGAAGGCGGCACCGACGGCGGTGACGCTTATCGTCGCCGGCCCCGGACTGCCCATGACGACAGTGGCGGCAAGCACCAGCGCGAGCAGCTGGCGCCAAAGCTCCGGCTGCGAAACAAGCGGTCCGGCCATCCGATCCTCTATCCTGCCCCGTGCGAAGGACGGTATGGCAGGCGATGCGGATCGTCTTGGACGTTCGTGCGCCGGTGGTTGCCGGAAGCGTCAGCCGCTCGCTTTGTCGAGTTCGGCCATGTCGTCCGCCGTCAGTTTCAGCGACACTGCCCTGATCAGGCTATCCATCTGGTCAGGCTTGGTCGCACTGGCGATCGGTGCGGTGATACCGGGCCGCGCGATCACCCAGGCAAGCGCCACTTCCGCCTGCTTGGCGGAATGCCTTGATGACACCGCGTCGAGTGCCGCAAGGATGCGCATGCCGCGCGCATTCAAATAGCTGCCGACATCTTCGCCGCGCTCGCTTTGACCAAGATCCTCCTCGCTGCGGTATTTGCCGCTCAGGAAACCCTTGGCCAGGCTGAAATAGGTGATGACGCCGATATCCTCTGCCACGCAGAGATCGCGCAGAGGACCGTCGAAGGACGAGCGGTCGTAGAGATTGTATTCCGGCTGCAGCACCTCGTAGCGCGGCAGGCTGCGCAGGCTCGCCACGTCGAGAGCGGCGCGCAACTGGCCGGCGTCGAGGTTCGAGCAGCCGACATGACGGACCTTGCCCTTGGCGAGCAGCTTCTCGTAGGCGCCCAGCGTTTCCTCATAGGGCGTGGCCGGATCCGGCCAGTGCGACAGATAGAGGTCGATGACTTCGGTCTGCAGCCGCTTCAGCGACGCATCGACGGCCTTCTCGATATAGGCGGCGGAAAGGTCCTTGTGGCCCTGCCCCATGTCAGAGCCGACCTTGGTCACCACGACAACCTTGTCGCGATTGCCGCGGTCTTTCATCCATTTGCCGATGATGGTTTCCGATTCGCCGCCCTTGTGGCCGGGCACCCAGCGCGAATAGGCGTCCGCCGTATCGACCGCGTTCAGGCCAGCGCCGACGAAGCGGTCGAGCAGGTCGAACGAAGTCTTCTCGTCCGCGGTCCAGCCGAAGACATTGCCACCCAGAACCAGGGGCGCGATGGAAAGATCGGTGCGACCGAGACGGCGTTTCTGCAAGACGGATCTCCGTGATTGGCAGGGCGGAGGCCGCCCGTTGGCTGGGTTCGCAGCCTAACCTAGGTCTCGCGGCTTCTAGGTCAAAGGCCTGGCCGCCTTTTCCGCAGAGCCAGCGCTTCACAAAGGCGCTATCTCCCGCGCCACCTCTTCCAGCCAGTGATCGCGAATGCCGAGTGCTTCCAGGTGCTTCAGCGTGCTGAGAACATAATCCTCGTTGTCGCCGGACTGGCCGGCCGCGCCCCGCACCACCGCTGCCGCATCCGCCGCGTCGAGCGCGCCGGCATATTGCTCATGCTTGCGGTCGACGATGTAGGCCACCGCTTCGACTGTCCCGCCACCATCGAGGCGAACCTTCAGCGTCCGCTCGAGATAGACGCTGGTGACGAGCTCCCGCTCGCGCAGATAGGCAATGACCTCGTCGCGCAGTTCGCCGGGGACGCGGAACGCCAGGCCGACGCAGGAACCGCCATGGTCGAGGCCGAGCACCAGTCCGGGCCGCCGGCGCGTGCCGCGATGCACGAAGGAATAGACACAAAGCGAGCGCCGGTAGCCGTGCAGGCGGGCACGTCGTGTCTCGACATGCGCGAAACCGGGCCGCCAGATCAGCGAACCATAGCCAAACACCCAAAAATCGCCCATATCGCCGCGCCTGATTGCAAAAAGAATGACAATGCCACACCGGAAACCGGTGTTTTTTCCGTCCGTCCCCGTCTACCTATTCGTCAATATCTACCTGGTGTTGTCGGAATCGAAGGTCCGTCCACGATACCCATTGCGTTAATGAGAGCCAAAGCATGACGTCAAGTGACGAACGCCAACCAAAATCCCGCCGCGGCCTGTTCTGGCTTGTGGCGTTTATCGTTGTGCTGTTCGCCATCTACAGCGCCGGCTGGTTCTATCTGGCCAACAGGGTCAGGACCGAGGCCGACAAGGCGGTTGCCACGCTCAACAAGAGCGGCATCGAGGCCGATTGCGCCAATCTCCAGGTCAGCGGCTATCCCCTAAACTTCACGGTCTCCTGCGACAATCTCGCCTACGAGGACGATGCCAAGAACATTGCGGCGTCCGCCGGCAGCTTCAATGCCGTCGCCCAGATCGTCCAGCCCTTGTCGCCGGTCGCCAATCTACGCGGTCCGCTCAGGACTTCCGTCCCGGGCATGATGCCGCTGTGGATCGACTGGGACAACCTGCAGGCCAATGTCAAATTGTGGTATCCGCTGCCGCACCGCATATCGTTGCAGGCCGAAGGCCTGTCGGGCCAGACCGATCCGGCCGACGACACCGACCCTGTCGAACTGTTCAGCGCCGGCAAGGCATCGGGCCAATTGCAGCCGAATGGCGGGAATCTCGACTATGCCGGCAGCTTTGGCGATCTGGAGATCGACGCCGACGCGATCGGTGGCCGCGTGCTGCCGGCGCTCGATGCAAGCGGCGACGTCACCCTGAACAACGGCGTTGCGCTGGTCGGCACACAGGTGAAAAGCCTGCGCGGCCAGAGCATCGAGATCCGCAACCTCGATTTGTCGTCGGGGACAGCGCGCGTCACCCTTTCCGGGCCGCTGTCGGTCGATGCCGAAGGCCTGGTCAATGCCGATCTGATGATCAGGATCAAGGATCCCAAGGCCGTGGCAGCCATTCTGGCCGGCGCCATACCCGAGCAGAAGAACGCAATCGAACAGGGTTTCGCAGCACTCGCCATGCTCGGCAGCGAACCGTCGATGCCGCTGAAGGTCGTCAAGGGCAAGGCCTCGCTCGGCTTCATTCCGCTGGGCAAGCTCAAGCCTGTCAATTAAGCATTCCGGCATGGACCAACCGGCAAAGCTTCTGAGCGTCGGCGCGCTGACGCTCGATACCATTCTTCGGGTCGACACCCTCCCCGCGCATCAGGGAAAATTCATCGCCTCCGACGGCGTTCAGATCGCCTCCGGCATGGCCACGAGCGCTGCCTGCGCCGCGCAGCGCCTCGGCGCGGAAGTGTCGCTGTGGGCGAGCGCCGGCGACGACCACGTCGGCGATCAGCTGATTGCCGGGATCGAGGCGGAGGGCGTCGATTGCACCCATGTCCGCCGCGTCAGCGGCGCCCGTTCGGCGCTGGCTTCGATCCTGGTCGACGCGCATGGTGAGCGCATCATCGTGCCGTTTTACGACAGCAAGGCCCAGGCCGATCCCGAAGCGTTGCCGGTCGCCGACCTCTCCGCCTTCGATGCCGTGCTGGCCGACGTGCGCTGGCCCGGCGCGGCGGCACTTGCCCTGAAGGCCGCCCGCGCCGCCGGCCGTCCGGCCATCCTCGATGCCGACACAGCGCCTCTGGCGGTGCTGGAGCAGTTGTTGCCGCTGGCTTCGCACATCGTCGCCTCCGAGCCGGCGGTCCGCATCATATGCGGCCAGGCGCTGGATCTGGAGACCGCTTGCGCCGACCTTGCCTCCCGCACCGATGCTTTTGTCGCGGTGACCGCCGGCGCGTCCGGAACATGGTGGTCCGATCGTGCGGGCAGAGGTATCCGCCATGTCGAGGCGCCGAGGATAAAGGCGGTCGACACGCTGGCCGCCGGCGATGTCTTTCACGGCGCCTTTGCCGTCGGGCTGGCGGAAGCCATGCCAGTCGAGCAGGCCTTGCGCTTTGCCAGCGCCGCCGCCGCGCTCAAATGCCTGCGCTTCGGCGGCAGGCTCGGCGCGCCAAACCGGGCCGAGACACTGGCGATGGTCGCCGCGGCCTGGCCTGAACAGGCTTAGCTTTTCGCGGGATGCTCGACGGCTTGGCGGCCGAAATCGGGCGCGTCGATGTCCTGGCCGGCCTCGATGATCGACCGGCGCACGGCGCGCGTCCGGGTGAACAGGTCGAAGAGCTTGTCGCCGTCGCCCCAGCGGATCGCGCGCTGCAGGAACGCCAAATCTTCCGAGAACCGCGCCAGCATTTCAAGGATGGCGTCCTTGTTGTGCAGGCAGACGTCCCGCCACATTGTCGGGTCGGAGGCGGCGAGGCGCGTGAAGTCGCGAAAACCGGAGGCGGAATATTTGATCACTTCCGTCTTGGTCACCGATTCTAGATCGTCGGCGGTACCAACGATGTTGTAGGCGATGATGTGCGGCAAATGCGAGACGATGGCCAGCGTCATATCGTGATGCTGCGGGTCCATCGTGTCGATGTTGGCGCCGCAGCGGCGCCAGAATCCCGCCAGCTTCTCCATTGCGTCCGGATCAGTGTCGGGCAGCGGCGTGAAGATGCACCAGCGATTGTCGAACAGGTCGGCGAACCCGGCGTCCGGCCCCGATTTTTCGGTACCGGCCAGCGGGTGTCCGGGAATGAAGTGGACGCCATCAGGCACATGCGGCTGCATCTGTGCGATGACAGAGGCCTTGGTCGAGCCGACATCGGTGAGGATCGCGCCCTTTTTCAACGCCGGCGCGATCTCCTCGGCAACCGCGCCCGACGAGCCGACGGGTACCGAGACGATGACCAGATCGGCGTCGCGAACCGCTTCGTTGGCTTGTGTCGTGTAAGAATCGCCCAGCCCAAGCTCTTGCGCCCGCGCCAGCGTCGCGGCGCTGCGGGTCGAGATGGCGACATGGCTGGCAAGACCCTCGCGGCGAATGACGCGGGCCAGTGACGAGCCGATCAGGCCGATGCCGACCAGCGCGATCTTTTCAAACATGGGTGATGTCATGGTGTACCAGCTCTGAGCTTTTCAGGCGTTCTAGCTTTTCAGGAATGTCGTGAGCGCGGCGACAACGCCGCGATTGGCCTCTTCGGTGCCGACGGTCATGCGCAGCGCGTTGGGAAATCCGTAGCCGGAAACGCGCCGCAAAATATAGCCGCGCGCCGTCAGGTAGTCGTCGGCCGCCGCCGCGGAATGCTTCTGGTCGTCGGGAAAATGGATGAGGATGAAATTGCCGACGCTGGGCGTCACCCGCAGCCCAAGTCCGGTCATCTCCTGGCTCAGCCAGGCGAGCCAGGTCTCGTTATGCGCCACGCTGCGCTCGACATGGGCACGGTCTCGGATCGCCGCGATGCCGGCCTCGATCGCCGTCGCGTTGACGTTGAAAGGGCCGCGCACGCGGTTGATCGCATCGACGATGTGCATCGGCCCGTACATCCAGCCGAGCCGCGCCCCGCCGAGGCCGATCTTGGAGAAGGTGCGCGTCATCACCACGTTCTCGGTGCTGCCGACCAATTCGATGCCCGCTTCGTAGTCGTTGCGGCGGACATATTCGGCATAGGCCGCGTCGAGCACCAGAAGCACGTTGCGGGGCAGGCCGGCATGCAGCCGGCGCACCTCCTGGAACGGCACATAGGTGCCGGTCGGATTGTTCGGATTGGCGAGGAACACGATCTTCGTGCGCGGCGTAATTGCGGCCAGTATCGCATCGATGTCGGCGCGCTCGTCGGTCTCCTTGACCGCGATCGGCGCGCCACCTGCCGACTGGATGTAGATCTTGTAGACCATGAAGGCGTATTCGGTGAACACGGCCTCGTCGCCCGGCGCGAGGTAGGTCTGCGCCAGCAGGCCAAGGATCTCGTCGGAGCCGTTGGAGCAGATGATGTTCTGCGGGTTGAGGCCATGCACCTCGGCGATCGCCTCGCGCAGCCGCCTCGCCGTGCCATCGGGGTAGACGTCGAGCTTTCCCGCAACCTCCCGCGCGGCCTCGATCGCCTTCGGCGACGGACCGAGCGGGTTCTCGTTCGACGACAGCTTGTAGACCTTGGCGACCCCGGCCGGCGCCGTGCTCTTGCCGGGCACGTAGGCATCTATGTCCATGATGCCCGCGCGCGGCGTTGGACGTGCCCGATCCGGTGTATGGTTCATTTTTTGCAAAATCCGTCGAAACCGCCTCCACCCGGAGGCCGCTGCGGAAATACAAGCCATGGCCCGCAATGTCGAGAGGTGCCATTGGTGCCGGCGGCCGGCCCAGCACCCGGCCCAGTGACCGGCCCAGTGGACCGGCATTGACGGCGAGCCAGGCGAGTTCTAGAAGGACAGCGACAGTTCCGTGGTGATTTGGCCGGTCGGCTTGCAGCCACGTTAAACAATTCGCTAAAGGGCCGTTTGCGTGACGTAACCGGCTTTGCGAAGGCAATGCCGGTTTTTTGTTGTCCGCTGCCGGCCGGACGAACGCATCGGCGACGCGGAGATCGGCAGCGATTTCCGAGAAAAGCACGGTGCAACAAGAGAGAATTGATGGCCGCTCTGCGCGCAGGAAAGACTAACAACGAGTTCGACACGCCGTCGAGCCCGGTGTTGCGTTTCGGGTCCGACAAGCCGCTCAAGCTCGACGCCGGCACGCTGCTGTCGCCGTTCCAGATCGCTTACCAGACCTATGGCACGCTGAATGATGCTCGCTCCAACGCCATCCTCGTCTGCCATGCGCTGACCGGCGACCAGCATGTCGCCAGCACCAATCCGGTGACCGGCAAGCCTGGATGGTGGGAGGTTCTGATCGGCCCGGGCCGGATCATCGACACGAACCGTTTCTTCGTCATCTGCTCCAACGTCATCGGCGGCTGCCTGGGTTCGACCGGCCCGGCGTCGACCAACCCCGCCACCGGCAAGCCCTACGGGCTCGACCTGCCGATTATCACCATCCGCGATATGGTGCGCGCGCAGCAGATGCTGATCGACCATTTCGGCATCGAGAAGCTGTTCTGCGTGCTCGGCGGCTCGATGGGCGGCATGCAGGTGCTGGAATGGGCGTCGAGCTATCCCGAGCGCGTCTTCTCGGCGCTGCCGATCGCCACCGGCGCGCGCCATTCCTCGCAGAACATCGCCTTCCACGAGGTCGGCCGGCAAGCCGTCATGGCCGACCCGGACTGGCATGGCGGCAAATATTTCGAGCACGGCAAGCGCCCGGAAAAGGGCCTGGCGGTGGCGCGCATGGCCGCCCACATCACTTATCTGTCGGAAGCCGCCCTGCACCGGAAATTCGGCCGCAACCTGCAGGATCGCGAAGCGCTGACCTTCGGTTTCGACGCCGATTTCCAGATCGAGAGCTACCTGCGCCACCAGGGTATGACCTTCGTCGACCGCTTCGACGCCAATTCCTACCTCTACATGACGCGGTCGATGGACTATTTCGACCTCGCCGCCGACCATGGCGGCCGGTTGGCGGACGCCTTTGCCGGCACCAAGACCCGATTCTGCCTGGTGTCCTTCACCAGCGACTGGCTGTTTCCGACCGAGGAGAGCCGCTCGATCGTGCATGCGCTCAACGCCGCCGGCGCTTCGGTATCCTTCGTCGAGATCGAGACCGATCGCGGCCACGACGCCTTCCTGNGCTCGACGAGCCGGAACTGTTCGCCGCCATCAACGGCTTCATCGGCTCGGCGGCAAGGGCGAGAGGGCTCAGCGCATGACCCCGAACAGTTGCAGACTGTTCGGATCGGGATCATGCGTCAGGCAAGGGGCGACATCATGAGCGTCAACGGCAACCAGCGCGTCGACCTCGAGGTCGTCGCCAACCTGATCCCGCCGCAGTCGCGGGTGCTCGACGTCGGTTCGGGCGACGGCTCGCTGCTCGAACTGCTGCAGGACACCAAGCAGGTCGACGGCCGCGGTCTTGAGTTGTCGCAGCGTGGCGTCAACGAATGCGTGGCACGCGGCCTCTCGGTCATCCAGGGCGATGCCGACAAGGATCTCGAATTCTATCCCGACAAGGGTTTTGACTTCGTCGTCCTGTCGCAGACCTTGCAGGCCACCCGCAACCCGAAGCTGGTGCTCGACGAATTGCTCCGGATCGGCAACCGGGCAATTGTGTCCTTCCCCAATTTCGGCCACTGGCGGGTGCGGCTGTCGCTGTTCGTCAAGGGTCGCATGCCGGTGACCTCGGACCTGCCCTATTCCTGGTACGACACGCCCAACATCCACTTCTGCACTATCCGCGACTTCGTCAATCTGTGCGAGGAGCTTGGCGCGACGGTGGAAAAGGCAACCGCGCTCGACGCCAACGGTCAGAAGATCGGTCTGTCGATGCCTTGGTGGTTTTGGAACTTCTTCGGCCAGCAGGCAGTGTTCCTGCTGAAACGATAAGGCACCACGCATCTATTCCAGGACATCGGTGGCCTTGTGCGGATGTTCGACACCGTCGACGAAGATGACGTCGGATTGCGAATTGTCGGTTCGCAGGGCGAGGATCGCCTGATAGGCCGGCGAATTGTACCAACCGCGCACATGCTTCCTATCAGGGAATTCGATGATTATGAGGTGGCCTTGCCAGTCGTTCTCGATCACCTCGACATCGCCACCATGGATCAGGAACCGGCCGCCGAAGGGCTCCAGCGTGGCATCGATCTTGTGAAGATATTCGACAATCTTCGGACCCATTGTAGCTTGGCGCATATGGGCAACGGCGTAGGCGGTCATGATCTTGCTCCCTTCGGATCGAAGCCGATCAGCGGCCTCGCTAGAGCATGATGCCGAAAAGTGTGAAGCGGTTTTCGGCTCATGCTCCGTTTCTAGGACAATCTGCCCAAGCTCCGGCGGCGATGCGATTACGTCTGACGCAAAGGAATGCATGCAATTCCGCTCCGGGTTTGGCCATCTTCGCAAGATTGATTCCCGGGAAGACTGATTCACGGGAAGACTGGAGGGCGACGGTGTTGCATTTGAACCGCGCGCCGCACCAATTCGTCGTCTCGCGCGCGATTGTACCGTTGCACGACGCGTGACAGGGGCCGCTGTTTTTTATAGCTTCACGCCGAACACGACCGAGGAGTCACGGAGGGGGGGAAGCCCGATCCATTCGACCATCCTGAAGATCGAAAGACCGGACAGGAAGCGCACATTTGCGCTGGAAGCGGCTGACGCGCCATGACCGCGAAAACGGAGCGCTCTCCCCTCATCACGGTCATCACGCCGACCCACAACCGACGCGACAAGGTGTTGCGCGCCGTCGAAAGCGTGCTTTCCCAGAGCATGCCGAGGCTAGAGCATATCGTCGTCGACGACGGCTCAACCGACGGTACGGAGGCGGCGCTGGCCCGTATTCGCGATCCGCGGCTGATCTATGTCGGCGCGAAATGGCGGGGCGCCAACGCCGCCAGGAATGCCGGCATCGAGCGTGCGCGGGCGCCGGTGGTGACCTTCCTTGATTCGGACGACGTCTACTTGCCGCATCGGGTCGAACGGACCTTGAAATGGTTTGATGACAATCCGGCGCTTCAGGTGCTGCTCTCTTCATACGTTTCAATGAAGGGAAACCGAGCCACCAACAGCGTCAACCGGACTGCCTTTCTGACCCCGTCAATGCTGGAGCGAGCGGTGGTGGCACAGACGGCCTTCGTCGCCGGCTCCGCGATAACGGCCCGTCGCGACGCCTTGCTGGCGATCGGCGGCTACGACAGCGACATCACCCGGATGCAGGATCGGGAATTGTTGCTGCGCCTGGCAAGACGCTTCGGCGCGCAATTGTCCAGGGATATCGACTGGACGAAACACAATTCGCAGAATTCGATTTCTGGCCGCAGGGCGGGTTACGTCGAAGCCTATGCGGACCTGATTGGCAAGCACCCGCATATCGCCCGCTGCTACCCCCACGTCCCGCCCTTCATGATCACGCGGCAGATCATCGCCGATCTTCTCAAAGGTCGGATACCAGAGGCCTTCGCAGGCTACATGGCTAACCGCTCGTCGGAAGCGCTTGGCTATTCATTGCCGGAACTGATCAATGGCTACGTCCATGGCCGGCGTTGGCGTCGCGATCTCTACGATGAAGTTCGCGACTAGTTTGCCGCAGCGCCGGCGCGGCCGACGATTTACCGGTCGAGTTCCGGGAAATACGGATCTGACAGGAACCGCCTGTCCCGCTCGCCTTGCAGGCAGTCGATCGGCGCATCCGTCTCAATGGGGGTGACCTTGGCCTTGTCCTGAATGCCGCTCACTTCGAGGATCAGCTTGCGCCGGATCGCCGTCGAGAACTCCGCGGACGCATAAATCGGCAGCACGAAGGAACCGGGCCCGCCGGTCACGCACTGCGCATAATACTGGTCGAGATGGCTGAAGGTCGGCGACGGCTTGATCAGGATCGGCAGGCCGTTGATGATTATGCCCTTGGCAATGGCCGCATCGCGCGTGGCGGTGACCGGCGGCCCGATATTGTTGGGACCGTCGCCCGATATGTCGATGACGCTGCGTTCGCCAACGAAATCCGTCCTGTCGAACAGCCCGGCTCCGAAGGCAAGCGCGGTCGAAATCGAGGTGCCGCGAAAACTCCGGAACGGGCGCGCCGCGACCTTGTCGGCAAAGCGGTTGGCGCTCTCGGCGCCGTCGATGACCTGCCAGCCGATGACCGCGTCATCGCGCACCGTGCCGGCCCATTCGAAATAGGCAATCGCGATACGGCCTGTATTGCCGGAACGGACAGCCTGGATGAAGTCGGGATGCCGCAGCGCTTCGACATAGCCGGCGCGTTGCAGGGCGAACTCCGTCTCATCCATCGACAAGGAGATGTCGACCGCCAGCACCAGCTCGACGTCGACGGCCGATGCCTCCGGTGGCGAGCCGACGGGAGTTGCCTGGGCGCAGGCAAGGCAAGCAAGCAGGCGCAGCGCATCAAGCATGGCCAATGCCAGGTTGTTTCTGCAGGAAATCTTCCATTGCGATCACGGCAAAATAAGGTTTGCGCCCGCAACCGGAGAAAACGCCTATTTTTTGCGATGAGCCGCTGCCGGCGGCGGTTCGATTGCGCCGGCCCTGACATGGACAGGCTTCAGCGCCGGCGCGTCGGGATCCTTGACGATCGTCAAGCCGCGCGGAAAGAATTGGTTGTTGTGCTGCCCTCGCCCGATGTTGATGATCGCGGCTCCCTTCAGGTGCTTTTCCAGCATTGCCAGCACACGCCGCAGCGACGGGCCGTCGAATGCGTCCATCGCTTCGTCGATGATCACCCATTTCGGCTGCCGTAAGGCGAGCCTGGCGATGCCCAGCAAGCGCTGTTCGTCATCGCCCAGCTCATGGTCCCAGCGCCCGACACGGTCGAGCGACCCCGACAGCCGTTCAAGGCCGACCTCGGCCAATACAGCCGAAATCTCGGCATCACTCGCCGGCGCATGCCCGTTCGCGTGGTTGAGCACCTCGCGCAACGTGCCGGCCGGCAAGTACGGGACACGCGGCACGAAGATGAGGGGTTCTCCAGCCGGCAGGCCGATCTTTCCGCTGCCCCAGGGCCAAAGCCCGGCAATGGCGCGGAAGAACAGCGTCTTGCCGGCGCCCGGTTCGCCGGTGATCATGACGCGCTCGCCGGGGCGGATTTCGACATGCTGGTCGGAGAGTTTGGTGCAGCCTTCGGGCGAGGCCACTTGGAGCTTCTCGAACGTCAGGCTGCCATTGGCATTTTGATCGAAGGTGATGCGCTTTTCGGTGTCGTGCAGCACATCGGTTTCATAGAGCGCGATGCGGAAGTCGGCGACGCGCATCAGCGTGGCGCGCCAGTCGGCGATGCTGCCGATGTTGTTGATGAACCATCGCAACGAAGAGTGGACCTGGTTGAACGCGCCGACCGCCATCATCAGCCCGCCAAAGCTGATATCGCCCGAGAAATAGACCGGCGAGGCAACCAGGATCGGCGCCACCACCGTGATCCAGCCATAGGTGTCGGTCACCCAGGACAGGTTGATCTGGGCGGTATAGATGCGCCGCATGGCGCCCAGCACCGTACCGAGGTCGAGTTCGACCCGTCGCCTGGCATCGGCTTCGCCATGGTAAAGCGCGATGGCATCGACATTCTCGTTGACCCGCACCATCGAGGAGCGCAGCTCCGCCTCCCGTGTGTAACGGTCGCTGTTGAGGCGGATCAGCGGCCGTCCGACCAGCCAGCTCAGCCAGGAAGCGGTGCCGGCATAAAGGAAAGCCGCCCAGACCATGTAGCCCGGTATGGCCAGCGACCAGCCATTGACGTGGAAGACGAAGCCCGACGACAGTTGCCACAGCACGCCGACGAAGGACACCAAAAGGATGAGCGACTGTAAGAGACCGACGCCGAGATCGGTCGACAGGTCCGAGAGATGCGCGGCATCCTGCTGCATGCGCTGGTCGGGATTGACGCCGATGGCGCCGGCATTGGCAAGCCTGAAGGCGCGCGCCGGCCGCATCCACTGGTCGATCAGGTCCAGCGTCAGCGCCTCGCGCAGCTTCAGCCGGATCATCTGGTTGAGCCAGGTTTGGCCGATATTGAGCACCAGAAGTCCGCCGGCGATCATCGCAAAGACGACGAGCTGATGCACGAAGGCCGCCATGTCTCGGCGCGCGAGCGCGTCGTAGAAGGGTTGGTTCCAGCGATTGAGCAGGACCTGGCCGATCGACGTCGCGATGATGACGGCCATGATGCCGACCGACGTCCACAGCAACCATTTGCGAACCGGCGACGCCACCAGCGCCAGCCTGATTGTCGCCACCTGGTCGCGCAGGCTGCTGGCTTCGACGGCAACGGGCTGGACCGCGGCGCCGTTTTCCAGTTGATCAGCCATATCGGAGGTCCTTAACGTTCAGAAGCGGTGCTGAAACCGGATGAAGAGAACAAGCGGCATTCGCATATCAATCTGGCTGCGAATTCACCACGACAGATAGGTTGGGAAATGCCGCACGGTGCAAATTTCCGCCGTGATCACGAAGGTTTCACCTGAGAGGGCGATGCAGTGGCCTCGGCCCGGCGGCCGAGCCGCGTCGCGCCATGCGGCGACAGCACCGGCACGAAGACGCGGCGAGACGCGCGCTGCGCCACCGGCACGCCTTGATAGAGCCGTTTCTGCGCCTCGACGACGATCACGCCGGAAAAGATCGGCCACAGCCGCCGGCCGGCGCGCTCCAGCATATTGTGGAAGCGCATCATGAAGCGCCGCCGTGACGGCGGGAAGAACAGCGCATCCGACCAGGCCGCCGGCGTGAAATTCGCCTCGCGCAGCAATTCGGTGAGCTGCCCGCGCGAGAACGGCCGTCCATTGCCGAACGGCGTGTGCTCGAAACGCGCCCAGACACCGCGCCGGTTCGGCACGACGATGACGACGCGCCCGGCGGGCGACAGCACCCGCCAGATCTCGTTCAGCGTCTCGCGCGGGTTTTCGACATGTTCGAGCGAATGGACGAGCAGCATGCGGTCGATGCAGGAATCGACCAGCGGCAGTTCCTCGTCGAAAACCAGGGCTGTCGCCGTCGGCCCCGTCGTCGGCCAGACGACGGCGCCCTGCGTCGCCGGCATGAAGGCAAAGACCCGCTCGGCGTCGGAGCCGAACCGCTCCAGCCAGGGCAATGTGTAGCCGAGGCCGACCAGCCGCTCATTGGGGACAGTGGCCCATATCGACGACAGCGCCATGGTGATCGAGTGCTCGGCGAACCGGCCGAGCGTTGTCGAATAGAAGGAGCGAAGATCGACGATGTCGGAATGCATTTGAGGGATGTAGCCGTGATATCGGCCGGATTCAACAAAGGCTCCGAGGCGGCCGCCATATCCCTGGAGTGACACTTGCCATCTCCGGGAGTGGCACTCGTCATCTCCGGGAGTGGCACTCGTCATCTCCCGGAGTGACACTTGTCATCTCCGGGAGTGACACTTGTCATCTCCGGGGATGACATTCGTCGTTCCGGGATGACATCCGCACGCCGGCGCCCTATGTCTGCGGCGACAGATGGAGAGATGCAATGCCGGTCGAAATCGAACAGTTCATGTGCCGCAGCGACAATTTCGGCGTGCTGGTGCATGACCGCAAAAGCGGCCAGACCGCGATCATCGACGCGCCCGAGGAGGCGCCTATCCTGGCGGCGATCAAGCGCACCGGCTGGACGCCGACGATGATCCTGACCACGCATCACCACATGGATCACGTCGAGGCCAATCTGGCGTTGAAGGAACGCTTCAAGCTGCGCATCATCGGCCCGGAAGCGGAAAAGGCCAAGATCCCCGGCATCGACGAGACCGTCGAAGAAGGCTCTGTTCTGCATCTCGGCGAGGAGCGCATCGAGGTGATCGCCACACCCGGTCACACCGCCGGCCATGTCTCCTATCACCTGCCGGCATCGAAGGTGGCGTTCACCGCCGACACGCTGTTCGCGCTCGGCTGCGGGCGGCTGTTCGAGTGCAAGCCGCCGGTGATGTATGAATCGCTGAAGAAGCTTGCGGCACTTCCCGCCGCCACGGTCATCTACTGCGGCCACGAATACACCCTCGCCAACGCGCGTTTCGCGCTGACGGTCGACCCGACCAACTCGGCATTGAAGGAGCGCGCCGCCAGGATCGAGGCACTGCGGGCCGACAACAAGCCGACGCTGCCGACGACGATCGGCGAGGAACTGTCGACCAATCCCTTCCTGCGCTGGCACGATCCGGCAATCCGCAAGCATCTCGGCATGGAAAAGGCCGGCGATGCCGAGGTGTTCGCCGAGATCCGCAAGCGCAAGGACAACTTCTGAGCGCCGCGTCAGCATGACCAGCTCCGCGGAAATCATCGCAACGCTCGGCCTGAAGCCGCATCCGGAAGGCGGCTGGTACGCCGAGACCTTTCGCGACGCCGCCGGTGGCGCGCGCGGCCACTCGACCGCCATCTATTTCCTGCTGGAACAGCACCAGGTCTCGGCATGGCACCGGGTCAAGGACGCCGCCGAGGTCTGGCATTTTTATGCCGGCGCGCCGCTGGCATTGTCGATGTGGGAAGAAGGCAGTGCCGTCGTCGAGCAGGTGCTCGGCATCGAACTCACGGCGGGTGAACGGCCGCAGATCGTCGTGCCGGCGGGCTGTTGGCAATCGGCGCGCAGCCTGGGCGAATGGACGCTGGTCGGCTGTACCGTGGCACCGGGCTTTGATTTCGACGCCTTCGAACTGGCCGCGCCGGGCTGGCAGCCTACCCCAGCAGGAAGCCCAATGTGATCGCGAGTTGAGCGGCGTAATACAGCACCCAGACGGCCAAGCGCATCCAGGCGCGATGCGGCGAGATGGCGGCGACCAGGAACTTTTCCGTGGCGAGCAGAGCATCCGACGCCATGAACAGCAAGGCGCCGCCGATCACCCAGCTGCTGCTCGTCGTCAGCGCCGACATGCCCATCGCCAGGATCGCCACGACATAGACCGCGATCGGAACACGCAAGCCTGGACCGACGCGGCGCCAGAGCGCGGCAAGCGTGATGATCACGAACACCGCCATCGCCAGCGCGATCGCGCCGCGCCAGGATTCGGCGCCGAGAACGCCCAATCCGTCGCCACTGCGCAGGAACAACGCGACATAGACGATGTGGGCGATGAGAAAGCTCGCCAGCCCGCCCAGAAACGCCTTCTCGCCGTCGCGCGACAGGAAGGCGTCGCCGACGGCGCTGAGCGCAAGGGCGGCCACCAGCAACAGCGGCCCGCCTTGCAGCGCCGAAAGCACGGCGAGCATCGCCACGGCGAGCGTCTTTGCCGCCGAGCGGGCGAGCGACGGCGGCATGCCGAGCGTGAAGGCGTAGATGATCGCGGCCACCAGTGAGAAGATCAGCGTCGCATTGGCATTGGCGTCGATGCCGCCGGCAAACGGCATCGTCATGCCCGGGCTCCGGTTTCGGATGCCCCGGCTCCGGTTTCGGATGCCCGAGCTCCGGTTTCGGATGCCCGGGCTCCGGTTTCGGATGCCCCGGCTCCGCGTTCGGATGCCCCGGCCTCGCTTTGGGCCGCTGCCGGCTTGCGCTGGAACAGCGATTTTGCCGCCAAGGCAGCGCCACCGGTTATCAGCACGCAAGCGGCCAGGATGCGCAGCGACGGTTCGGCGACGCCGGCCGCGATCAGCACCAGCGTCGACAGCAGCGGCGCCGCATAGCTCGCGGCGCCCAGCACCTGGATGTTGCCGCGCTTGACGCCAATGTCCCAGGCGTAGAAGGCGGCGCCCACCGGCATCAGGCCAAGCCCGAGCACGGCGAGCCACTGGCCGCCACCGTCGGGCAGCACCGTTTGTTCTAGCAGCAGATGGCAGGCGAGCGACAACACAGCCGTCGCCGCGCAGAACCAGGTGACGATCGAGGTCGGCACTGAAGGAAAGCGCCGCGACAAAAGCGAATAGGACGACCACAAGACGGCGCAGACGGCGGCCATGGCGTAGCCGAAGGCGTAGCGCGCGTCGAAGGCCAGCCCGCCGCCCTTGGTGACGATCAGCACCGTGCCGGCAAGGCCAAGCAGCGCGCCGACGACATGGTTCCACGCCAGTTTTTCGCCCGGCATCAGCGCCGAACCGAGTACGATCAGCAGTGGCCAGAGATAGGCGATCAGGCTCGCCTCGACGGCAGGCGCGTTACGCAGCGCGGTGAAGTAGAAGAAATGGTAGCCGAACAGGCCGGCAATGCCGATCAGCCAGACCTGTGATGGTATTTTCTGGCTTTTATCCGAGGCAGGCATGAAAAGGCGCGCGACAAGCCCGACCCCGGTGCCGATCGAGAAGGTGATCGCCGACAACAGGAATGGCGGCACCTTGCCGGACGCGTCCGTGAGCAACGCCAAAAGCGCCCACATGGCGACCGCCGAAAAGCCGATCAGTGTTGCGCGCGCCATTCCGTCTCCAGTGGCGCGCCCATTCTGTCGCCAGTGGCGGGCCTGGTCTATTGCACTGCCTCGAAACGCCCGGCGCTGATGGTCAAGGTGCCGATCTGCGTGCCGACCGTGGCATGGATCGGCGCATATACCCCGGTTTGGCCGAGCGGCGCAAACGTCACCATCATGCGGCTTTTGTTCTTGAGATAGTTGAGTGCCTTGCGGCCCTTGCGATAGCCCGCCACCGGCTCGAAGCCCATCCGGCAAGTGACGGTATCGCCCTTGTAGCCCGGCACCGATATCGTGCCTTTCGAATCGTAGGTCAGCGTCAAGTCGGCGCGCATCTCGCCATCATAGAACTTGACCTTGCGGCCGCAGACCTGGTCGAGGCTGTCGGCATGGATGACGGTCGCCGCCATCGGATCGAGCACCGACGCCAGGTCGCCGGCGCCGATCGGCACCCAGGCCTTGGGGTCGCGCTTGCCCGGCGCCGGGACGACCTGCGTCGAGGTCACGTTGCCATTGGCGAAGCGAATGTCGATCGCCGACGCCTTCTTGCCCGAGGTGTAGTCGGCGCGGAACGCCTGCGGCACCATCTTCTGGCCTGAAATCGTGCCCTTGGACGAGATCGTGCCGCGTGTATCGTCGAACAGTTTGGCCAGGCCAGCGGCCGAAACGCTGCCTTCGATCGCGTAGGCGCCATTCTCGTAGTGGCTCGCGAAGGTCGATCTCGCGATCGAGAGACCAAGGAACGACACGGTGTACTCGCCCTTGAAGGACTGCGGCGAGGCCGCCGATGCGGCGGAGGGCAAGGCGATGGCAAGCACGGCAACAAATGCACGAGACGAACGAGGCATGGCGGGATCGGATCCTTGATTTTCGGCCGGAGGTGGGCAACTCCGGTCTGGCATGTCCCTATGAGACCGCTTATAGGGTGAATTCCGGCCTTAATATGAAATGCCGGGCGCTTCCGTGGGGAAGCCGGAGCTTGACGCCCCGGTGAAATGCAACTATGGAACGCCAACTTTTTCCATAAGGCCGCCTGACCAGAACCGCGCGCCACCCGGCGTGGGCACAAAGGTTTGGCAGGTCCCGAGAGAACTGAAGGTTAGAACCATGTCCCGCACCTGCGAACTCACTGCCAAGGCAGTCCAGACCGGCAACAATGTGAGCCACGCCAACAACAAGACCAAGCGTCGCTTCCTGCCGAACCTCGTCAATGTGACGCTGATCTCGGAAGCGCTGAACCAGAACGTGCGCCTGCGCATCTCGGCCAACGCGCTGCGTTCGGTCGAACATCGCGGTGGTCTCGATGCATTCCTGGCCAAGGCCGACATCAAGGAACTTTCGCAGCGCGCGCGCCTGCTGAAGAAGCAGATCGCCAAGAAGCTGGCCGAGCAGGTCGCTGCCTGACATCGTTTAAAGGCGGGGGACAACCGCCCTGACCAACCTCTTGTTGGTCTCTGACCAACCTCTTGTTGGTCTCTGGTCAACATCTTGTTGGTCTCTGGCCAACCGCTTGTTGGCCTCTGGGGCATCGGATAGAAGCCGCAAGGTTTGACAATCCGATGCTCGAATACGAGCGAGCATAATGCTCCGCTGGTTCCATTACCCAGGATAAAAAAATGACTTCATTTTCGCGGTATTTGCCCTTCGTGGCCGCCATGGCGCTTGTCGTCGTGGCATCGAACATTCTCGTGCAGTTCCCGATGCAGGGCCAGATCGGCAGCCTGTCGCTGGCCGACCTTTTGACCTGGGGCGCTTTCACCTACCCCTTCTCCTTCCTGGTCACCGACCTCGCCAACCGCCGCTATGGCCCCGCCGTGGCGCGTCGGATCGTCTTTGTCGGCTTCATGACGGCGGTGGTCTGCTCGATCCTCGTTCCGCCCTTCCTGTTCCGTCATGGCCTGATCGAATTCGAGACCGCCGCCGACCGGCTGGTGCGCATCGCGGCGGCTTCCGGGGCGGCATTCCTCGCCGCGCAATTGCTCGACGTCACCGTGTTCAACCGTTTGCGTCGGCAGAGCTGGTGGCGGGCGCCGATCGTCGGCACGCTGGTCGGCTCCGTGTTCGACACCATGGTCTTCTTCACCGTCGCATTCTCCGCCGCTTTCGCCTTCGCTGGCCCCAATGACGGTTTTGCCCTCGAAACGGCGCCGCTGTTGGGTGTTTTCCATGTCGACGCGATGCGCTGGGTTTCCTGGGCGCTGGGCGACCTCTCGGTGAAGCTGATCGTTGCCGTGGTGGCACTCATCCCCTACCGGCTGCTCGCTGCCCGCTGGAGCCAACCGGCGGTCGCGGCTTAAACCATGATCCCGAAAAGTGGCCTCCGGTTTTCCGAAAAGATCGTGGTCAGACAAAGCCCATGATCCCCTGGGTCCAGCTCGATTCGGCAAAGACCGGGGATGGCGCGCAGGAGCTTCGCCTCAAGCGGCGCGGTTCCGAATTCTCGATCATGCTCGGCACCAACGAGCTGATGAACAGCCGCCTCAGCGGCTCCGAGGAAGCGCTGGCCAGGCTTTCCTGCCAGAAGATTGCCCGCCATCGCCAACCGAGGGTCCTCATTGGCGGACTTGGCATGGGTTTTACCCTGCGCGCCGCTCTCGCCGAATTGGGCAGTGACGCCGGTATCGTCGTCGCGGAACTGGTGCCGGCGGTGGTCGCCTGGGCACGTGGCCCGATGGCGGAAGTGTTTGGCGGCTGTCTCGACGATCCCCGGGTCGAGGTCCGGGAGACCGATGTCGGAGATCTGATACGGTCCGAGCCCTCCCGCTGGGACGCCATCCTGCTCGATGTCGACAATGGCCCCGAAGGCATCGTCCACAAGGGCAACGATGCGCTCTACAGCCTGACAGGCCTCAAGGCCGCACGCACGGCGCTGAAGCCTGGCGGCGTGCTGGCGGTGTGGTCGCAAGGGCCGGACAGCGGCTTCACGCGGCGGCTGAAGCAGGCTGGCTTCGTCGTCGAAGAGGTCGCCACGCGCGCCAACGGCAAGCGCGGCGCGCGTCACGTCATCTGGATCGCCACCAACGGCTCGCGATCCTGATCGGACGCCGTCGTAACTCTGTTGATGAACAGTCGACCCCCACTCCGTCGAGCTTTGCTCGCCACCTCTCCCCCGATCGACGGGGGAGAGGAAAGGCGCGAACTTATGCCGGGAGGCACCTTTCCTAGTGGGGGAAGGCGCCCGACGTGGGGAAAGGCGCCCGACCAAAATCGAATCCACCGGAGATCGAACCCGCTGTTGAAGACCCTCAACGTCAATCCTGGTGGAGAATAAATTCCAGATAGAGGTTGCGCTGCAGGATCGAGTGGTTGTCGTCGGAGACCAGCGACACCATCAGCGCGCCGTCGTCGCGGGTCCAGACGTCTAGCCCTTCCATATTGTCGATCTGGTAACCCATGTCGGCTTCCAGCAGAACCGGCCCGTCGGCGACGGCGCCCTTCTCGACACTCTCGCCATAGATGCGCCGCAGCCGCATCTTGAGGCCGCCTGCCATCGAGAAACTGCGCTCCAGGAGCAGCAGGTCGCCATCCGGCAGGAACGCACCGTCGGTGATGTCGAAATCACCGTTGCGCTTGACGGTGAACACGCCCTTGTGCGGCCCTTCGATGATGGCGGCATAGATGTTGCCTGATTTGTCGAGGCTCTTTTCCGACACCACCACCAGGCTGCCCTCATGCTGGCCATTGGCATTGGCATGGGTGACGGTCTCGAAACCGCGATTCTGGCGCAACTCCCAGGCTGGAATGAGGAAATCCAGCTGCTTGAACGGCGCCTTCATGTCACTCGGGTCGATCTTGAACTGGGCGACGCGATGGTTGCGTTCGAAGCCGACGGTGGCGATGCCGTCCTTGACGTCGAGCCCTTCGGCGTCGACCATCCATTTCTCGTCGATCGGCTGGCCGTTTTCATCGACCATCTGCTGCATGCGGAAATTCTGGATACCGGCCGGCCGCTCGTCGGCGTCGCGAACCACCGTGCCGAAGAACCAGAAGCCGGTGTCGGCCACCCCGATGAAATCGCCGCCCGCCTTCACGAAGCGGAAGGCCGACAACGCGCCGAAATCGCGCGTCGGCGAGGTCATCTCCAGGCCGCCGACGAATTCGAGCGGCCCGAACTGCTTGTCGGCGCGACCGATATGAAACCGGGTGATCGGGCGGGCCGAGATCTCGACCGGCTCGACGGAGCTGGAGCGGGCCGAACCGGCGGGCGCCGAAGCCACGCCAGCAAACATGGCAATGGTGGCGAAAAGCGCTTGCCGAAAACCGCCCCGCGAAAGGATCATCCGGCGCGCCGCATGCCGCCACGCCGCGTGTCGCGCGCGCTTTCCTCGGCAAACAGCGAGGCCAATTGCTCGGTCATGGCGCCAGCCAGTTCCTCGGCATCGACGATGGTGACGGCGCGCCGATAATAGCGCGTGACGTCATGGCCGATGCCGATGGCCAAGAGTTCGACCGGCGAGCGCGTCTCGATCAGTTCGATGACGGCGCGCAGATGGCGTTCCAGATAGTTGCCCGGATTGACCGACAGCGTCGAATCGTCGACCGGCGCGCCGTCCGAGATCATCATCAGGATCTTGCGCTGCTCCGGCCGGGCGATCAGGCGGTTGTGTGCCCACAGCAGCGCCTCGCCGTCGATGTTTTCCTTGAGCAGGCCTTCGCGCATCATCAGGCCGAGATTGCGCCGTGCCCGCCGCCACGGATGGTCGGCGGATTTGTAGATGATGTGGCGCAAATCGTTGAGACGTCCGGGGTTCGGCGGCTTGCCGTCCTTCAGCCACTTCTCGCGCGCCTGCCCGCCCTTCCACGCCCGCGTGGTGAAGCCGAGGATCTCGACCGAGACGCCGCAGCGTTCCAGCGTGCGCGCCAGGATGTCGGCGCAGGTGGCGGCGACCGTGATCGGCCGGCCGCGCATCGAGCCGGAATTGTCGAGCACCAGCGTCACCACCGTGTCGCGGAATTTGGTGTCGCGCTCCTGCTTGAAGGACAGCGGCTGCATCGGGTCGATGACGACGCGCACCAGGCGGGCCGGGTCGAGGTAGCCCTCTTCCAGGTCGAAATCCCAGGACCGGTTCTGCTGCGCCATCAGCCGGCGCTGCAGCCGGTTGGCGAGCCGCCCGACGACGCCGGACAGATTGGCAAGCTGCTTGTCGAGGAAGGCGCGCAGCCGGTCGAGTTCTTCCTCTTCGCAAAGCTCCTCGGCGCCGACCGTCTCGTCGAAAGCGGTGGTGAAGACCTTGTAATCGATTTCCTTCGGCAGGTTGGTGAAGGGATTGTCGTTGCGGCGCGCCTCGCCGGGCGTCTCGGCATCGGCATCGTCGTCGTCGGAGAGATCGTCGGCGGTGGCGTCGGACGCTTCCGTCTCCGACGACTGCTCATCGTCTGCCGAAGCCTCGGCATCCTCGGACTGCGACTGCTCGGAGCCGGAATCCTCTTCGCCGCCCTCCTCGCTCTGCTCCTCGCCTTGCGGCTGGTTGTCGTCATTGTCCTCGGAGTCTTCCGTCTCCTGGTCGTCGCCGAGTTCCTCGGCCATCTCCATGGAGGCGAGCATCTCGCGCACGACCCGGGCGAAGGCCTGCTGGTCGTCGAGCTTGGCCGAAAGCCCGTCGAGATCGGCTTTGGCCTTTTCCTCGACCCAGGGGCGCCAGAGCTCGACCAGCCGCTCGCCGCTCTTCGGGATCGACCGGCCGGTCAGCTTCTCGCGCACCATCAGCGCCAGCGCTTCCTCGATCGGTGCGTCGGCCTTGTCCTTGACGTCGATGAGGTTGGCCTTGGCGTATTTGTCCTCCAGCATCGAGCCGATATTGTCGGCGACGCCTTGCATGGCGCGGCTGCCGATCGCCTCGACGCGGGCCTGCTCGACCGCGTCATAGATGGCGCGCGCCGCCTTGCCTTCCGGCGCCAGCTTGGTGTGGATGCGCTGATCGTGGCAGGCGCGCTTCAGCGCCATGGAATCGCCGAGGCCGCGGGTAATCGCAATGTCGTTTTTCGATGCCTTCTTCGGCAGTTCGGGCAAGCGCGCGCGGCTGCCGGCGAGAGCCGGCCTGTCCTTGGCGAAGCCGACTTCCATTTCCTTGTCGCCGGCAATGGCGCGCATGCAAACGGTGACGGCGCGCTTGAAGCTGTCGGCTTCAGACCCCGTCTTCGACTTGTTGCGCGTGTTGTCGCCCGGACCCGCCATCGAGACTCTGCTTAGCCCAGCACCACATTGGCGGCGCTCTCCGGCAGATCCTCGCCGAAGGCGCGCTGGTAGAACTCGGCCACTACCGAGCGTTCCAATTCGTCGCACTTGTTGAGGAAGGTCAGCCGGAACGCCATGCCGATATTGCCGAAGATCTCGGCATTCTCGGCCCAGGTGATGACGGTACGCGGGCTCATCACCGTCGACAGATCGCCGTTGATGAAGGCCGAGCGCGTCATATCGGCGACGCGCACCATCTTGTTGACGATGTCCTTGCCCTTGCCGTCGCGATAGTGCTTGGCCTTGGCCAGCACGATGTTCACTTCATTGTCGTGCGGCAGATAGTTCAGCGTGGTGACGATCGACCAGCGGTCCATCTGCGCCTGGTTGATTTGCTGCGTGCCGTGATAGAGGCCGGTGGTGTCGCCGAGGCCCACGGTGTTGGCGGTCGAAAACAGCCGGAACGCCGGATGCGGACGGATGACACGGCTCTGGTCGAGCAGCGTCAGGCGGCCCGACGATTCCAAGACGCGCTGGATGACGAACATCACGTCCGGACGGCCGGCGTCATATTCGTCGAAGCAGAGCGCGACATTGTGCTGGTAGGCCCAGGGCAGGATGCCGTCGCGGAATTCGGTGATCTGCAGCCCGTCCTTGACGACGATGGCGTCCTTGCCGACCAGGTCGATACGGCTGACATGGCTGTCGAGGTTGACGCGCACGCAGGGCCAGTTGAGCCGGGCGGCGACCTGTTCGATATGGGTCGACTTGCCGGTGCCGTGATAGCCCGAGACCATGACGCGGCGGTTGTAGGCGAAGCCGGCAAGGATGGCCAAAGTGGTCGCCTTGTCGAACAGATAGTCCGGATCGATATCCGGCACATGTTCGCTGGTTACCGAATAGGCCGGCACCACCATCTTGGAGTCGAAGCCGAACTTGTCCTTCACCGAGACCGTCGTGTCGGGCAGGTTGGCGATGTCGCGATCGACCTTGTTCATATCTCTCAACGTCTCCACGGGCGAAACGTCCCGTTTCGCCGGCAATCGATTTTGTTCGGGGGCGGTCTTAAAGCCTTTTCCACCCTTATGAAAGTTGGAAAACGACACAAACCGTAGGGTCGCTCAGCACAGGCCCGCCTGTTTGAGCACGCGATAGGCCTGCAGCACATCGCGGAACCGGTCTTCCGAACCTCTGTCGCCGCCATTCGCATCCGGATGGTGACGCTTCACCAGTTCCTTATAGCGCGCCTTGATATCCTTGCCAGTCGCCTTTGTATCAAGGCCAAGCGTTTCCAGCGCCTTGGCCTCAAGCGGCTTGGCCTTGCGCTCGCGCGCCTCGCGCGGATCCTTCGGCCCCTTGAACAGGTCGAACGGGTCGCGCATGCGGTTGTAGTAACCGGCGCGGCCGGAGCGCATCTGCGCCATGTCGGGCGACGACCGTGTCGAGGCGCCGTTGACGCCCATCTTCCAGGTCGGCCGGTGGCCGGTCATGGCTTCCTTCTGGAAGCGTGCGACCTCGGTGTCCGGCACGCCGGAGAAGTAGTTGAAGCCCTTGTTGTACTCGCGCACATGGTCGAAGCAGAAGCGGAAATACTCGCCCTCCTTCATCCGCCCGACCGGCGCGCGATGGGTCCCCGCCTCCTTGCAGCCGTCCCACTGGCAAATCGGCGAATGCGACTTCAGCTCCGCGTCCTTGTCAGGGCGGACGCGAATCTTCTCGAAATATTTGGGATACAGCTTCATCTTACCCATTTATGGGGCGTTCGCAGATGCGAAACAAGAATTGACATTTTCGCGATCATCGCCCTAACCGCTGAATCGCGGCATAAAGCAGGCGAATGGCGGATTTTGTTGCGCGGTAGCGACCCCCGTATGAACCGGTTTGCGGTTTTCACGCTGGCGTGCCGGCCATATGTGGTGAACGGAGACGACTATGTCCATACAGGCGACCATGGAAGACAAGCTCAACAAGGCATTTTCGCCGGAGCGGCTGGTGATCATCAACGAAAGCCATCTCCATGCCGGCCACCATCATGACGGCTCCGACCATCACGGCACCTATGATGGCACCGGCGAAACGCATTTTCGCGTCCGTGTCGTCTCGTCCGCCTTTGCCGGCATGAACCGCATCGACCGCCACCGCGCCGTCAACGAACTGCTCGCCGACGAGTTGAAGGCCGGCGTGCACGCGCTGGCGATCGAACCGGCGGCTCCCGGCGAAAAGACGCGCTGGTAAGTCAGCCGGCCCTGCGACAGGCGCTCAGAGCACCGCCTCGATGAGGAACGGCCCGCGTCGCGACAAGGCGCCATCCAGCAGCGCGTCGAACCGTTCGCAAGTGTCGGCGCGAGCCGCCTCCACGCCCATGCCTTTGGCGAGCGACACCCAGTCCAGCGACGGATGGTCGAGGTCGAGCATGCGCCTGGCGTTCTCGCCGATCGCCCCGACGCCGACGTTCTTCATCTCGCCATGCAGGATGGCGTAGGTGCGGTTGGAAAAGACGATCGTCACCACATCGAGATTTTCCCGGGCCTGCGTCCACAGCCCTTGCACCGTGTACATGCCGCTGCCATCGGCCTCCAGATTGATCACCTTGCGGTCGGGACAGGCGATCGCCGCCCCGGTCGCCATCGGAATGCCGCCGCCGATCGCCCCGCCTGTGCCCATCATGTAGTCGTGCGGCGCCGCAAAGGCCGACAGCGCGAAGAAACGCCGCGCCGAGGTGACCGCTTCATCGCAGACGATCGCATTGTCGGGCAGCTTGCGCGCCACTGACAGCGCGATGGCATCGTCCGTCAGTCCGCCGTTCGGCGTTGCTTCGTCCGGGAAAGCCGTCGCCGATATCGTCTGCTGCGATGGCTTGATGCCGAGTTCATCGCGAAGCGCCTCCAGCGCCGCGTGCAGATCCTGGCCATGGGCTGCGAGCGTCAGCACCTGACAGTCTTCGCGGACCAGCCGTCCGGGTTTTCCCGGATAGGCGAAGAAGGCGACCGGCTCCTTGCCGCCGACCAGCACCAGGACGTCGATGTCCTTGAGCAGCGCCGTCGCCGCATCGACAGGATAGGGGATGCGGGTCGGCGCCACGCGCCCGCGTCCGCGCTGCAGCCGCGCGATCAAGACCTCGCTCAGCAGCCGGACACCGCCAGCGGTGGAAATCTGGCCGGCGATGTCGAGCGCATCGGCGCGCGCCGCGCGGCCACGAACGATCATGCCGACGCGGCCCGGTTTGGCCCGGACCGCTGCCGCCACCGCGCGCACGGCGTCCTTGTCGACGGGTGGTGGTGGCGAAAGAACGACTTTGCCTGGCGCGGCCGGGTTGGCACCACCCCAAGCGGTATCGGCCGGCAGGATCAGCGTGGTGACGCCGGGCGGCGTGAGCGAAGCGCGGAACGCCGCCTCCGTGGCGGGTTGTACATCGGCTGGTCCCGAGATGCGGCGGACCCAATTGGACATCGGTGCCGCGAGGCCCTCGATGTCGCTGGTCAGCGGCGCATCAAGCGGCAAATGGTAGGAGGCATGGTCGCCGACGATGTTGATCATCGGGTTCAGCGCACGCCGGGCATTGTGCATGTTGGCCAGCCCATTGGCCAGACCGGGCCCAGTGTGCAGCAAAGTCGCGGCAGGACGGTCGGTCATGCGCGCATAGCCGTCGGCGGCACCGGTCACCACGCCTTCGAACAGGCCGAGCACGCAACGCATCCGCGGTTTGCGGTCAAGCGCGGCGACGAAATGCATTTCGGATGTGCCGGGATTGGCGAAACAGACCGTCACGTCATTGGCCAAAAGCACATCGCACAGGACATCGGCGCCATTCATGCAATTTTTCTCCCCATTCACGAACACAAATAGCACTCGCCGATGGCCGCACGGCAATATCCCGCCGTCGCTTTTGGTCTGATCCAGTGCAGCTGACGCCTGCCCTTCGTTAAGGTGAGATCAGCCGACCGTCGACTTCAGGAATGCCAGCCCGGCGACAGTCAGCGCGTCGCCGTCCTCGCCGAAATCGCGATTGATCGACGTATGCGTATAGGCGCTGCCGTCGAACAGCGTGACCTTGGTACCGGTGGCGCGCAAGCGCTCGGCAAAGGCTTTCGACTCCTCGCCGCGACCTTGGGCACGAGAATAGGCGATGAAGGTCGGCGGATGGTTGCGGCCCTCGACATAGTTGGCCGGCGACAGTGCCGCCCATTGCGATGGATCGGAAAACACCCCGGCATAGGCCCGCACCATGCCGCCATTTTTCTCAAGCCTGGCGAGATCATAGGCCCTGGTATCGTCGAGAAGCAGCCCGGCGACGCCTGGCAGCCCGCCGCGCATTCCCGTCAGCGCAATCAGATGGCAGCCGGCCGAATGCCCCATGCCGACGATGCGCCTGGGATCGCCGCCATGCCCGGCAATGTTGGCCCTGACATAGGCATAGGCCTGTTCGACATCGCTGGCCTGGGTGGCGACATCCGCCTGCGGCAGCATCCGATAATCGATGGAAACGAAACAGAACCCATTGGCGAGCAGGAAAGCCGCCTTTGCACCCACCTGGCTGCGTTTGCCGAACTGCCAGGCCCCGCCATGGACGAAAAACACCACCGGCAGGTTTTTCGCGCCATCCGGCGCGTAGATGTCGAGCTTGGCCGGGCCGTAATCGAAGGTCGTTGGCACGAGTTGGGGCTTGCACAAACCCGCCGACACGCGCAGTGGCAGCAGCGCCGCCATCGAAGCCAGAACAAAGCTTCGTCGATCGATCATCGTGCTCCCACCACCATCACCCATAATCCTCAGCAAACGTCCAAACGCGCGGGGCGGCATCCCGGTTTCATGGCCAAATACGCATACTCGCCTTGATGTGAAGGGAACAACAATGCGTCCCGGCAGTTGAATAGGTGACGAGCCGTCCGGCAGCCAAAACGGCTCTGAGGGCAAGCATCATGCGCGAGAATCAGTCCGACATCTTCGATCTGTTTTCGGAGATTTATGCCAATGCGGCTCAGGAAGAGATCAGCCTCCAGCAATATCTCCTGGCCTGCCGCGAAGACAAGTCGATGTATGCCTCCGCCCCCGAGCGGATGGTCGAGGCAATCGGCGAGCCGAACCTGGTCGACACCAGCAAGGATGAACGGCTCGGCCGCATTTTTTCGAACCGCACCGTCAAGGTCTATCCGTCCTTCTCCGAGTTCTACGGGATGGAGGATACGATCGAGCGCATCGCCGGATATTTCCGCTATGCCTCCCAGGGATTGGAGGAGCGCAAGCAGATCCTCTATCTTCTCGGCCCCGTCGGCGGCGGCAAATCCTCTCTTGCCGAACGGCTGAAGAAACTGATGGAGGAACGGCCGATCTACACGCTGAAGGTCGGCAGCCAGATCAGTCCGATTTTCGAATCGCCGCTTGGCCTTTTCAATCCCGACCGCATGGGCGACCTGCTGGAGGACAAATACGGGATAGCCCGGCGCCGTCTCAACGGACTTATCTCGCCCTGGGCGGCCAAGCGGCTCGATGAGCTGTCGGGCGACATTTCCAAGTTCAGTGTCGTCAAGCTGATGCCGTCTCGGCTGCGCCAGATCGCCATTGCCAAGACAGAGCCCGGCGACGAGAACAACCAGGACGTCTCGGCCTTGGTCGGCAAGGTCGACATCAGGCAATTGGAAAATTTCAGCCAGTCCGATCCGGACGCCTATTCCTACAGCGGCGGCCTGAACCGGACCACGCAAGGCCTGCTCGAATTCGTCGAGATGTTCAAGGCGCCCATCAAGGTCCTGCACCCGCTGCTCACGGCGACCCAGGAAGGCAGCTACAATGGCACCGAGAATTTCGGCGCCTTCCCTTATCAAGGCATCATCATTGCCCATTCCAACGAATCGGAGTGGCAGCAGTTCAAGAACAACAAAAACAACGAGGCCTTTCTGGACCGCATCCTCGTGGTCAAGGTGCCATATTGCCTGCGGATCACCGAAGAGAGGCATATTTACGAGAAATTGCTGCGCGAGAGCGAACTGGCCGGCAGCCCCTGCGCACCTGAGGTGCTGGACATTCTCAGCCGGTTCACCGTCTCGACTCGCCTTGCCGAGCACGACAATTCGCCGCTCTATACCAAGATGCGCGCCTATGACGGTGAAAACCTCAAGGAGGTCGATCCCAGGGCCAAGTCCGTTCAGGAGTATCGCGACGCAGCCGGCGTCGACGAGGGCATGACCGGCGTAAGCACGCGCTTCGCCTTCAAAATCCTGTCGCAGACGTTCAACTACGACACCAACGAGGTCGCGGCGGACCCGGTGCACCTGATGTACATCCTGGAAGAGGCGATCAAGCGCGAGCAGTTCCCGAAGGAAACGGAAGCCGCCTATCTCGAATTCATCAAGTCGGAACTCGCGACCCGCTATGCCGAGTTCATCGGCCACGAAATCCAGAAGGCCTATCTGGAGTCATATAGCGAATATGGCCAGAACCTTTTCGACCGCTACATCGCCTATGCCGATGCCTGGATCGAGGATCAGGACTACAAGGACCCCGATACCGGCCAGATCCTCGACCGCGAGATCCTGGACAAGGAATTGTCGCAGGTCGAAAAGCCGGCCGGCATCGCCAATCCCAAGGATTTTCGCAACGAAGTGGTCAAATTCACATTGCGCGCCCGGGCGCGCAACCATGGCCGCAATCCGTCATGGACCAGCTATGAAAAGCTACGTGAGGTGATCGAGAAGCGGATGTTCGGACAGGTTGAAGACCTCCTGCCGGTGATCAGTTTCGGCTCCAAACAGGACAGCGTCACGGAAAAACGCCACAATGAATTCGTGCAGCGCATGGTGCAACGTGGTTACACCGAGCGGCAGGTGCGCCGGCTTGTCGACTGGTACATGCGTGTGAACAAGGCGGGTTGAGGCAGGCCCGGACGCTTCCATGCCGATCTTTATCGACAGACGCCTGAATCCGAAGGACAAAAGCCTGGGCAACCGCCAGCGGTTTCTGAAGCGCGCGCGGGAGGAACTCAAGCGAAATATCCGCGACCAGGTCCGCGCCGGCCGTATCGCCGAGGTTGACCGGGAGCATGCCGTGCCCATGCCCCGCAAAGGCACCAGCGAGCCGGTCTTCAGCGATGCCAGGGACAGCGGCCGGCGTCAGCACATCTTGCCTGGCAACAGAACTTACATTTCCGGAGATCTGATCCCAAAGCCTGGTCTGGGAGGCGTGGGCTCTTCGTCTCCGGGAAACAGCGAATCCGAAGACGATTTTCGTTTCATGTTGTCACGCGAGGAGGTTCTCGATCTTTTCTTCGAGGATCTTGAACTGCCAGATCTGGTCAAGCTCAATCTCAAGCAGATATTGACGTTCAAGCCGAAGCGGGCGGGCTTCAGCGCCAGCGGCTCGCCGACCAACATCAATGTCGGCCGCACGATGCGCAACAGCCATGGTCGCCGCATTGCGCTCCGGCGTCCCAAACAGGCGCAATTGGATGAGATCGCCCGCCAGCTTGCACTGCTCGAAGCGCAACCCCCGAACGCGGCAAGGCGCGAACGCATCGCTGCCCTGCGCGAAGAACTCGATTTGATGGAGCGTCGTCGCCGGCGAATTTCCTATGTCGACCCGGTCGACATCCGCTTCAACCGCTTCGACCCCCAGCCGCAGCCCAATGCCAGCGCCGTCATGTTTTGCCTGATGGATGTGTCGGGATCGATGGGGGAGCGCGAAAAGGATCTGGCCAAACGCTTCTTCGTGCTGCTCCACCTATTCCTGACGCGGCGTTATGAGCGGACGGACATCGTTTTCATTCGTCACACCCACGAGGCCCAGGAGGTCGACGAGCAGACGTTCTTCTACCATACCCAGAGCGGCGGCACGGTCGTTTCCACGGCGCTCGAGGAAATGCACCGCATCATCGAACAGCGCTATCCCCCGACGGAATGGAACATCTATGCCGCCCAGGCCTCCGACGGCGACAATTTCGCCACCGATTCCGAACGCTGCATCGAGCTGCTCGGCGGCAAGCTGATGCGGTTGTGCCAGTATTTCGCCTATGTGGAGATCATCGACGAGCGCGAAAGCCATATTTTTGGGTCGACCGAAAATGGCACCTCGCTTTGGCGCGCCTACAGCGCCATCGAGCAGAAATGGCCGAATTTCCAGATGCGGCGCATCGCATCCCCAGCGGATATCTACCCCGTCTTTCGCCAGCTCTTCGCCAGGCAGCCGGCGATGCGTGCGAGCGCGTGAGGGACGTCGGATGGCTAGCCAAGCCGGCAAATCCAGGTTGCTTTTCTCAGGGTCCGACTGGGACTTCAAGACACTGTCGCGAGCCTATGACGAGATCGAGGCAATCGCGATCGATCAGCTTCACCTCGACACCTACCCGGTGCAGATGGAGGTCATTTCCTCGCAGCAGATGCTCGACGCCTACTCCTCGGTCGGCATGCCGCTGATGTACCGGCATTGGTCGTTCGGTAAGCATTTCCTGTACAACGAGCTTCTCTACCGCAAAGGCGGACGCGGTCTGGCTTATGAGCTGGTCATCAATTCCGATCCCTGCATCGTCTACCTGATGGAAGAAAACACCATGGCCCTGCAAGCCTTGGTGACGGCCCATGCGGCACTCGGACACAACCATTTCTTCAAGAACAATCACCTTTTCCGCCAGTGGACCGACGCAGGCGGAATCCTGAGCTATCTGGATTTCGCGAAAGGCTACATTGCCCGGTGCGAGGAGCGTTACGGCCTGGCCGCCGTGGAAGCGGTTCTCGATTCGGCTCACGCGCTGATGGAGCAAGGCGTGTTCCGATACCACCGGCCGCCGAAACTCTCGTCGGAGCAGCAACGCGAAGGCCTACGCGAACGTCTCGAATACGAGGAGCGCTCCTACAATGATCTTTGGCGGACGCTGCCTCCGGTGCAGGGCGCCGACAATGCCGAAGCCGGGGAAGAAGTCTTGGCCGAACGGAAAAAATCGCTGAGCCTGCCCCAGGAGAACCTGCTCTATTTCCTGGAAAAGAACAGCCTCGTCCTGGAACCTTGGCAACGCGAGATCCTCCGCATCGTCCGGGTCATCGCACAGTATTTCTACCCGCAGCGGCAAACCCAGGTCATGAATGAGGGTTGCGCCACTTTCGTCCACTATACCTTGATGAACATGTTGTTCGATCGTGGCCGGATCAATGAAGGCACCATGCTCGAAATCCTGCGCAATCACTCGAACGTGATCTTCCAGCCGTCCTTCGACGATCCGCGGTTTTCCGGCATCAACCCCTATGCCCTCGGCCTTGACATGATGCAGGACATCCAGCGCATCTCGACCGAGCCGACGGCGGAAGACCGCGACTGGTTCCCCGACATTGCCGGCCGCGGCGACTGGCTCGAAACCTTGCTCGACGCCTGGGCCAATCACCGTGACGAATCCTTCATTCGCCAATATCTCAGTCCGACCCTGATCCGGAAATGGCGGCTCTTCGTGCTGGCCGACGGATCCGACCGACCGCACTACGAAGTCGCATCGATCCACGACGAGCGGGGCTACAACAAGATACGAGCCGCGCTGGCCCAAAACTATGATTGGGGCGCAAACCGGCCCGACATCCAGATCGTGGACGTGGACTTGCTCGGCGACCGGCATTTGCGACTGCAGCACAAGGTGAAGGACGGCGTCCTGCTCGACAATGAGAGCCGCGACGCAACACTTCGCCACATCCGAAGCCTTTGGGGCTATGAGGTCAGCCTGGCGTCGGTCGATGCGGAAACAGACGCAACGCTCAGCGAACGCTGGACCAAGGATTGCTGAGCGCCGGACGGGATCCGTTTCAGCGCGACGCGCTTAAGTGTCGGCGGCAGGCCTGATCCTCAACCGGGCAATCCGGTTCTTGTCGCGTTTCATCACGGTGAAGCGCTTGCCGTGGAAGGTGAAGGCCTGTTTTTCCTCGGGGATCGACTGCGTCTCGTGAATGACGAGGCCGGCAATGGTGGTCGCCTCCTCGTCGGGCAGGTTCCAGTCGAGCGCCCGGTTCAGGTCGCGGATCGGCACCGTGCCCTCGACGACGACGGAACCGTCGGCCTCCTGCTTGACGCCATGGATGTCGACATCGTGCTCGTCGGCGATCTCGCCGACGATCTCCTCGATGATATCCTCCAGCGTCACCAGCCCTTCGACCTCGCCATATTCGTCGACGACGACGGCAAAATGCGCCTTGCGGCGCAGAAAGGCGTTGAGCTGTTCCTGCAAGGTCGTGGTGTCCGGCACGAACCAGGGTTTCGAGGCGATCTTCATCACGTCGATCTTGGAAAAGTCGTTGCCGACTTCGTTCAACGCGCGTAGCAGGTCCTTGGCATGCAGCACGCCGACAATGTTGTCGAGCGAGCCCTTCCACAACGGCATGCGCGTGTGCGGGCTCTGCAGGATCTCGCGCACCACCGCTTCCGGCGCATTGTCGGCATTGACCGAGCGCATGTTGGTGCGGTGCACCATGACGTCGGAGACTTCGAGCTCCTCGAGATCAAACAGGCCGCCAATGCGATCACGATCCTCGCGCACCACCTGGCCGTCGCGGCGGAAATCGTCGACCGCACCGCGCAACTCGTCCTGGCTCGAGCGCTGCGGCTCGATGCGCGACAGCTCGTAGCCGAACATGGCAAGCAGGCGCGTGCGCAGGGCAACGATCAGCAGGATGAGGATTGCAAGGACGGCGACGACGACCCAGCCCGTCTGGTTGCTCATCTCAGCCGGCTTTCCCGTTGGCCGGGTGGTTCTCCCGGAGGAACGACAGCACTTCCGAGGCCGGCACGTCCTTGGCGATGAAGGCCTGGCCGACGCCGCGCGTCAGGATGAAGGTCAGCGCGCCGCGCGACACCTTCTTGTCCTGGGTGATGAAGGCCAGCAGTGCCTCGGCGTCGGGCAGATCGCCGGGAATATCGGCCATGCGCCACGGCAGCCCGACGGCGCGCAGATGCGTCTCGACGCGGGCCGCGTCGTCGGGGCTGGCCAGATTGAGGCGCGAGGAGAACCGATGCGCCAGCGCCATGCCGATGGCGACCCCCTCGCCATGGACGAGGCGGGCGCCGTCATACCGCGTGGCGGCTTCCAGCGCGTGGCCGAACGTGTGGCCGAGATTGAGCAGCGCCCGGTCGCCGGTCTCGAACTCGTCGCGGGCGACGACGTCGGCCTTGGCGCGGCAGGCCTCGGCAATCGCCTGCGCCCTCTCCGGCCCGCCGGCGAACACCTGCCTCCAGTTTTCTTCCAGCCAGGCGAAGAATTGCGGCCGGTCGATCAGCCCGTATTTGGCGAGCTCGGCATAGCCGGCGCGGAATTCGCGGATCGGCAGCGTATCGAGCACTTCAGTGTCGGCCAGCACCAGCTTCGGCTGATGGAAAACGCCGACGAGGTTCTTGCCGCGTGGACTGTTGATGCCGGTCTTGCCGCCGACGGAGGAATCGACCTGGGCCAGCAGCGAGGTCGGGATCTGCACGAAATTCATGCCGCGCCGCACGATGCCGGCGGCAAAACCGGCGAGGTCGCCGATGACGCCACCGCCAAGCGCGATGACGATGTCGCCACGCTCCAATCTGGCGGCCAGCACGCCGTCGACCACCTCTTCGAGATGGGCGAAGCTCTTGGTCTTCTCGCCGGGCGGCAGCGTGATGACGGCGGGCTGGATGCCACCCTTTTCGAGCCCGGCCTTCAGCGCCTCGAGATGCACCGCCGCGACATTGGCGTCGGTGATGACAGCGGCGCGCGTACCAGGCAGCCGGCGCGAGATCTCCTCACCCGCGCGAGACAGCAACCCTGAGCCGATGAGTATGTCGTAGGCCCGGTCGCCAAGCCCGACTTCGACGGTGACAGGCTGATCCACGCTCACGATTCGACCTCGCCTGTCGCGGCATTTTCCTCAATGCCGAAATGCCGGCAGAGCGCCTCCAGCACCTCGGCGGCGATGATTTCCTTGCGGTCGTCGCGGGTCGGCACGGTGACATCAGCGGTTGCGTAGACTGGATAGCGCTCGCCCATCAGCCGCTCCAGCACGGCACGGGGATCGGCGCTCTTCAACAGCGGCCGGTTCTGCTTCTTGGAGACGCGTTCCATCAAGAGGTCGAGCTCGGCCTTCAGCCACACCGACACGCCATGCGTGGCGACGGCCTCGCGCGTCTGTGCGTTCATAAAGGCGCCGCCGCCCGTGGAGAGCACCTGGGGGCCATTTTCCAGCACGCGCAGGATGACACGCTGTTCCAGCGCCCTGAACTCGGTCTCGCCATAGCGCTCGAACAGCTCCGGCACGGTCATGCGCGAGACGCTTTCGATCTCCTGGTCGCTGTCGATGAAGGGCAGCGAAAGCATCGTCGCCACCTTGCGGCCGATCGCCGTCTTGCCGGCGCCCATCAGCCCGACGAAGACAATGGACCGGCTGCCCAGCCGGCCAAGCAGCGCGGCGCTGGTCTCGCCTGGCGGATTTGCGTGTAGCGCGTTCATGACACCATGACGGTTCCGGGACCCTCTTTGCCGGCGTATCGACATGAAAAGCCCGTTTGCGTCAAGCATGCCGAGTAAAGGCAAGCCTATATCGGCCGAGCAATGCCTGCGTCAGAAGTTGCTAACAAGCCTCCGCTTCGTCCTTGAATTGGCCGGATTGGCGTCCCATAAGGGCACAGGGTTTGGAAACGCAGAACAAGAAGACGGGCGAAAATTGATGCCGACACTGTTTCGCTTTGTCGTGACCCTCGCGATTCTGGCCGGCATTGCCTATGGTACGATGTTCGCGCTGGTGATGTTCGTCGAGCCGAAAAAAGCGGAGATGAGCGTGCGCATCCCGTTGGAAAAGCTGAATCCCAAGAAGAACTGAGTCCCAAGAAGAACTGATCCTCAAGGATGAACAGCGCCGCCCGCATCGAGGCCTTCCTGGAAATGATGAGCGCCGAGCGCGGTGCCGCCGAGAACACGCTTTCCTCCTATCGCCGCGATCTCGAAGACGCTTCGAACGGGATCGATGGCGGGCTTGCCGGTGCGGCCGCCGCCGACATCCGCGGCTATCTCGACGACATCGCCGCCCGCGGCTTCGCGTCGACATCACAGGCGCGCAAACTTTCTGCGATCCGCCAGTTCTTCAAGTTTCTCTACGCCGAGGGCCTGCGTGGCGACGACCCGACCGGCACGCTGGACAGCCCGAAAAAGGGACGGCCGCTACCCAAGACGATGTCCGAGGCCGACACCGGCAGGCTGATCGACCGCGCCGCCACCGAAGCCGGCGACGCAGGGCTCGGCCATGCCGACAGGCTGGCGGCCCTGCGCCTGCATGCGCTGGTCGAGGTGCTCTACGCCACGGGCCTGCGCGTTTCCGAACTGGTCGGCCTGCCGGTGACGGTGGCGCGGCGCGACGACCGGTTCTTCATGGTGCGCGGCAAGGGCGACAAGGAACGCATGGTGCCGCTGTCGTCCAAGGCGCGCGTGGCGATGCGAACCTGGCTTGCCGCCCGGGCCGGAGTGCCCGCCTTCGCCGAAAGCCCGTTCCTGTTTCCGGCCGCCTCCGACAGCGGCTATCTCTCGCGCCAGGTCTTTGCCCGCGACCTGAAAGGGTTGGCGGCGCGCGCCGGCATCGCCTCGGCCAAGATTTCACCGCACGTGCTGCGCCATGCCTTCGCCAGCCATCTCCTGCAGAACGGCGCCGATCTCAGGGCCGTGCAGCAGCTGCTTGGCCATGCCGACATATCGACGACACAGATTTACACCCATGTGCTGGAGGAGCGGCTGGTGCGGCTGGTCAACGATCATCATCCGCTTGCCGACTAGGCCTCATATCGCTATGTGAGGACGACATTTCACCGCCCGGGGCCTTGGATTAAACGGTTCCGCAGTCATTGCCTTCCGACGTATCGGTCCGCTCACGCATGTACAATTACCTCGATTTCGAAAAGCCGGTGCAGGATCTTGAGCTCAAGATCCTCGAGCTGAAGAAGCTTGCCGAGAATGGCGAGGCGGTCGACGTCGCCGACGAGATCACCAGGCTGGAGAAGCGGTCGCGCGACGCGCTGCGCGATCTCTACAAGGCGCTGACGCCCTGGCAGAAAGTGCAGGTGGCGCGCCACTCCGACAGGCCGCACTGCGTCGACTACATCAAGAGCCTGTTCAGCGATTTCACGCCGCTCGCCGGCGACCGCAATTTCGGTGAGGACCAGGCGATCGTCGGCGGTTTCGCCCGCTTCCGCGGCGAGCCCATCGCGATCATCGGCCAGGAAAAGGGTTCGGACACGACCAGCCGGCTAAAGCACAATTTCGGTTCGGTGCGTCCCGAAGGCTATCGCAAGGCGGTGCGGCTGATGGAGCTTGCCGATCGCTTCAAGATACCGCTCCTGACGCTGGTCGACACGGCGGGTGCCTATCCCGGCGTCGGCGCCGAGGAGCGCGGCCAGGCGGAAGCCATCGCCCGCTCGACCTCGGCTTGCCTTGCGCTCAAGGTGCCGTCGATTTCGGTGGTCATCGGCGAAGGCGGCTCCGGCGGCGCCATCGCGATCGCCACCGCCAACCGTGTCTACATGCTCGAACACGCCATCTATTCGGTGATTTCACCGGAGGGCGCGGCGTCGATCCTGTGGCGCGACACCACCCGCTCCAAGGACGCGGCGACCAACATGAAGATCACCGCGCAGGATCTTCTGGAATTGAAGATCATCGACGCCATCATTCCTGAGCCGATGGGCGGCGCCCAGCGCGCGCCCGAGACGGTGATTGCCGCGACCGGCGACCTCATTGCCAAGACGATGAAGGACTTTGCCGGCGCCAACACCGATTTCCGCGAGCAGCGCCGCGAGAAATACCTGGCGATGGGGCGCAGCCTCTGACCGGCTGACGCCGGAACGTGGTCATCGGAAGCGGTTTGCCCACCGCAATGTGGCGTCAATGAGCAATTTCGCCACAAAAATGCCGCCGCATTCGGGTCAATAAATTTGCAACGAAGGGTTGGGAAGTTGCCGTGAGGGGCTAGTCGACGCTTGCGGTAAGGAATTTTCAAGGTTAACGGGCTTACGGTCCGTCGGTGTTCAGCATGTGGGCTCGGCCGTTTCGAAGCCATTGGCCCGAGGGAAAAGACATAGCCGTATCCATGTTTGCCAAGTTCGCCCATACCGGAGTCCTCGTCGCCTCGATCGCTATCGCCGGCTGCAATGATTCGTCGATGAAGGACTTTGCCCCGGAGGCCAACAAGCCGCTGCCGGACAAGATCCTGGCCGACATGAAGGCCAAGGGCATGGTTCGCACCTCCTCGGTGATGGCGCGCATCTTCAAGGAAGAAGGCAAGCTCGAAATTTGGAAGGCCAAGACCAACGGCCGTTACGACATGGTCGCCAGCTACGACATCTGCAAATGGTCGGGCAAGCTCGGTCCGAAATACACCGAGGGCGATCGCCAGGCGCCGGAAGGCTTCTACACGGTTCGCCCGTCGCAGATGAACCCGCGCTCGAACTACCATCTGTCCTTCAACATCGGCTTTCCCAACGCCTATGACCGTGCCAACGGCCGCACCGGCCAGAACCTGATGGTGCACGGCGCCTGCTCGTCCTCGGGCTGCTATTCGATGACCGACGCGCAGATCGAGCAGATCTATGCCTTCGGCCGCGACGCCTTCCAGGGCGGGCAGACCGAGTTCCAGGTCGAGGCCTTTCCGTTCCGCATGACCGCCGCCAACATGGCGCGCTATCGCAGCGACCCGAACTACGAGTTCTGGAAGATGCTCAAGGTCGGCTACGACAATTTCGAGATCACCAAGGTGCCGCCGAAGGTCGACGTCTGCGAAAAGCGCTACGTCTTCAACCAGGTCGCCCCCGACGGCCAGACATTCGATCCGACCGGACCGTGCCCGGCGACCACGCAGCCGGATTCGCTGAAGAGCGCTTACAACGCCTATCAAAGCACCTATGACGCGGCGTTCACCGGCGCGCTCAAGGCCAGCGTGCCGCCGCCCAGGCCGACCATCGCCGGCATCAAGGAAGCCAGCATCGTCTCCGACTGGTCGAAGCGCAGGGCGCGTGGCGAGCGCGTGCCGATCGAGCCGCCCTCGCTCAATTCCAACGGCACGGTGACCGAGACGGCGCGCATGGGCCGCATCGATTCGCCGGCCGGCCGCAAGATGGCTGCACTCGACGCCGAGAAAGCCGCCAAGCAAAAGGCTGAGGAGCAGAGGCTGGCCGCCATAGAGGCTGCCAAGCAGGCCAAGGAAGCCGCCAAGGCACAGGCGCTCGCCGAGAAGGAAGCGGCCAAGGCCGCCAAGGAGGCGCCTGCCGCCACCGCCACCATAGCCGCCCCGACCGAGGCCGCGCCGGAAGCCGAAACGCAGGCCGCCAATGCCGATGAAAGCCGGGTTACCAAGCTCAAGAACAAGCTGCTCGGCATGTTCGGCGGCTGAGGTTCCATCCTTGGCCGGACGCACCGCGATCTATGATCTCAAGGGGCTGAACTGTCCCCTACCCGTGCTTAAAGCTAAAAAACGTCTTGCCGGCATGCTGCCGGGCAGCAGGCTTTGGCTCGAGACCACCGATCCGCTCGCCGTCATCGACATTCCCGCTTTCTGTTCCGACGCCGGCCATCAGTTGATCGAAACGGCGGCGGTCGTGGGCGGCCACCGTTTTCTGGTCGAACGCGGCGCGCAGGGATCGTAGCGTTTACCGTCCGGCAATCGCCAGCGGATTGTTTTCCAGCGCCGCGCGGTCGGGCGTGTCGATCGAGGGCCGGTTGGTGAAGGCGGCGAACAGCCGGCGCACATAGTCTTCCGGCATGTCGAGCGTGATCAGCACCAGCCGCGTGCCACGTTGGCTGTCCGGCCAGGAGGGCAACTGCACCGGCGGATGCAGGATTTTCTGCACGCCATGCACGACCAACGGCCGTGACGGATCTTCCTGCAATTCGATGATGCCCTTCATGCGCAAGAGGTGTTCGCCATGCGTCGAACGCAACAGGTCGAGGAACATCTCGATAGCCGAAAACGGCACCGGACCATCATGCACCAGTGAATAGGAGCGCACGCGCTGGTCGTGCCGGTGACCGTGATCATGATCGTGCCCGTCATGGTGATGGTCATGATGGTGATGATCGTGCGCCGCTTCCTCGCCGAGCCAGCGCCGCACGTCCGCGGATTTGGTGGCTGGATTGTAGAGGCCGCAGTCGAACAGCGCCGCCACGCCCGTCCCCGTATCGCCGGCATCGAGCAGTTCGGCACCCGGATTGATCTGCCGCAGGCGCGCCCGCAGCCTTTCGAGCTCTGCGGGATCGGCAACCAGGTCGGCCTTGCTCAGCACGATGCGGTCGGCGACCGCGACTTGCTTGACCGCCTCGACATGGCCATCGAGCGTGGCGTCGCCATTGACCGCATCGACCAGCGTGATGACGCCGTCGAGCCGGAAAGCCTGGACCAGCGCCGGATGCGCCATGATCGATTGCAGCACAGGCGCCGGATCGGCAAGCCCTGTGGTCTCGACGATGACGCGGGCAAGGCGTGCGATGCGCCCGGTCTGCAGCCGGTCGACCAGGTCGGCCAGCGTATCGACCAGTTCGCCACGCACCGTGCAGCACAGGCAGCCGTCGGAAAGCTGGATGATGCCGTCGGAGGCCTGCTCGACAAGCAGATGGTCGATCGCCACCTCGCCGAACTCGTTGATGATGACCGCCGTGTCGGCCAGCGCCGGATCCTTCAGCAGTCGGTTGAGCAGCGTCGTCTTGCCGGCGCCGAGGAAGCCGGTCAGCACCGAGACGGGTATCGGGAAGCCCGCCATTGCGGTCAGTTCGCGGTCTTGGCGGACTGGTCACCTTGCGCGTCGGCGCCTGCTATCTTGGGACCGGTCCCCGCGGGCTGGGGTTTGTCCGGTCGCCAGGTCGGGATCGGCACGTCGGCATATTCCTGGCCGCCCTGGTCGAGTATCGCCTTCGGCGCCGGGCCGGTGGCGCCGCCAAGACCGACGGCAACCAGCGTCGGCACATGGTCGAGCTTTTCCTGATAGGGCGATTTCGGCGCGTCCTTGGCGACAGCCGGCGGCGCCTCCGATTGCTCATGCGGCTTCTTCTTCTTGCAGATCTCGTCACTCATGTCGTTGGACGAGGTGGTGTCGCCGTAAGGCGCCAGGATGGCGACCGTGGTCGAGCCGGCGACAGGCGCATCAAAACCCTGGTCGAGCAGCTTGGCCGCGGTCTCGGCACGGCTGACGGCCGACTTCTCGCCAAGCACCACCGCCACCAGGGTGCGCCCGTTGCGCGTCGCCGAACCGATCATGTTGAAGCCCGAAGGGCAGACAAAACCCGTCTTCATGCCGTCGGCGCCGGGATAGCGGCCGATCAGCAGATTGTAGTTCGGGATCGCCTTTTTGCCGACCGCGAGCCCCTCGATCGAAAACCATGGCGCATATTGCGGAAACTCACGGCGGATCGCCATCACGAGCACGGCAAGGTCGCGCGCCGTGGTGTACTGGTCCGGCGAATAAAGGCCGTTCGGATTGACGAAATGGGTTCCGTTCATGCCGAGCCGGACCGCCTCGGCGTTCATCCGCTCGGCAAAGGCTGCCTGCGAGCCACCGACATTCTCACCGACGGCCATCGCAATGTCGTTGGCCGATTTGACCAGCATCATCTTCAGCGCATTGTCGAGCCGCATCACCGAGCCCGGCTTGAAGCCCATCTTGCTTGGCGGCTCGGCGGCGGAGTGTTTCGTCACCATGATCGGCGAATCGAGCTGGATTTCGCCGGCCGCGATCGCCCGGAAGGTCACGTAAGCGGTCATCAGCTTGCTCAGCGACGCCGGATACCAGCGCTTGAAGGCATCCTGATGCTGCAGGATCTGGCCGCTCTTCAGGTCGAAGACCACCACCGGATTGGCCAGCGCTGGCCCAGCCAGCACCGACAGCACGATCGCGCCAGCCGAGAATAGTTTGAGGAAATGCCTGTGCCGCATGATCAAATCCGAAATCGCCTCTTGCCGTAGTCGCCCCTGGCTCCGTAAGATTTCGTTACGTGACCGCCAGCATAACGAGTCCGCCCCTCAAAAACGGACCGCATCGTTGCGGTGCTATTTACCCTATGTGACGCCAACATGGCAAAGTGCCTGACGATCACAATTGAAAGGCAGCGGGCCAGCCCGCCTGCTCCAACAGCGAGATGGAACCACCATGCCAATCCTGAACCGAGCCGCCGAAATGCAGGACGAAGTCGCCGGCTGGCGCCAACACCTGCACCAGACGCCAGAACTGAACTTCGACGTCTTCAAGACCGCCGCCTTCGTGACCGAGAAGCTGAAAGAATTCGGCTGCGACGACGTGGTGACCGGCCTCGGCAAGACCGGCGTCGTTGGCATCATCCGTGGCCGCCAGGGTGACGGCGCCACCATCGGCCTGCGCGCCGACATGGACGCGCTGCCGCTCAACGAGATCACCGGCAAGTCCTACGCCTCGACCGTTCCCGGCAAGATGCACGCCTGCGGTCATGACGGCCACACGGCGATGCTTCTGGGCGCGGCGAAATACCTCGCCGAAACACGCAATTTCGCGGGCTCCGTGGCGGTGATCTTCCAGCCGGCCGAGGAAGGCGGCGGCGGCGGCAACGAGATGGTCAAGGACGGCATGATGGAGCGCTTCGACATCTCCAAGGTGTTCGGCATGCACAATATGCCCGGCCTGCCTGTCGGCCAGTTCGCCATCCGCCCGGGCCCGATCATGGCGGCGACGGCCGAATTCACCATCACCGTGAAGGGCCGTGGCGGCCACGCCGCCATGCCGCACGGCACGATCGACCCGATCGTCATCACCAGCCAGCTGGTCGGCGCGCTGCAGACCATCGCTTCGCGCAGCACCGACCCGGTCGAGGCGGTGGTGGTGTCGGTGACCAAGTTCCATGCCGGCGATGCCTACAACATCATTCCGGAATCGGCCGAGATCGCCGGCACGGTGCGCACCTTGCGCAAGGAAATCGCCAAGAAGTCCGAAGAGCGCATCCGCACCATCTGCGACGGGCTGGCGATCGCCTTCGGCGCCAAGATCGAGGTCGACTACCAGGCCAATTACCCCGTCACCTTCAACCATGCGGAAGAAACGGTGTTCGCCAGCGATGTCGCGGCCAACGTCGCCGGCGACGCCCATGTCCACCGCGGCATCCAGCCGGTGATGGGCGGCGAGGACTTCTCCTACATGCTGGAAGCTCGCCCCGGCGCCTTCATCTTCATCGGCAATGGCGACACCGCCGGTCTTCACAACCCGGCCTATGATTTCAACGACGAGGCCATCCCGCACGGCATGAGCTATTGGGTGAAACTGGCCGAAACCGCGCTGGCCGCCTGAGGCGCGTGTTAACGGACGATGACAAGAGGCCGCCGAATTGCTTTCGGCCGGCCTCTTGAATTGCCTTCGGCCAGCCTCTTGGCGAAACGATCCGAAGCGGCTATGTGTCGGGCCGCGTGGTCCCGTAGCTCAGTAGGATAGAGCGGCAGATTCCTAATCTGTAGGTCACAGGTTCGATTCCTGTCGGGATCACCACGCGTTTTCAACGGCTTAGCAAGTTGACGTCGTACTTTTCGCGAAACGGTACGACGAATTGTATTGTCTGCGGGAATGCATCTCCACAGGACGAACGATCCAGCCTTGCCACGAAGAACGACCGCTACAATGGCCTTTTTATCCGGCCGAAGGCTGACCGCAGGACCATTACGAGGTGATGGTTGACCGTGCTGCACTGTGACCTAGCTTAAAGTTCATGATGAACAGTCCAGAGCCGGGAGATGCCGAATTTTCCGCAGCGACAGACATCGCTTTATGGACTTGACAATACACCCCAGACCGCACGGGCACGGCAATGCCAAATTATCTTGCCGAAATGTATGCTAACGATGTAAATCTGGCCATTCTTGGCGCAGTGGTGACGCTTGTATCGATTGGCGTCTTTCTTGTGCTCCGGCGTATCCTTGCCGCGGTGCGACGACGCCGCCTTGCATCGCTTGACGAAGGCAGATCCGATCTCGCCGACGAGGCTTCTTGGGAATGGGAAAGCCCGGCCAGGCTTGTCGCCGAACCTGCTTCTTCCAGGGCTGCCAATCCCTTGGGTACCGCCGACCTGGATGTTCGAGCTCAAAACGCCAACTACTCTCGGTTCGGAGTGCGAGTCGAGCATGTCAACGTGACGCCCGAAGCCTCGGGAGGTTCGTCGGCGGTCCAGACCAATGCTCCTGCCCCGAACAGGCTGGAACCTGGAAGACTTGCAGCGCCCATCAAGGCGGTCGCGGAACATGGGAAACGGATTTGCGGATCGGCATGGGACCAACTGCGCCATAAGGCTTCGCCACAAATTGTTCCGTTAGCCTCTGCCGCGGATCGCGGTTTGAATTTCACAGCTCAAACGGGAGAAGCCGACCCGGCGCCTGCTTCACCCCCTGGCGTTCGCAGGCCGATCGGTCTTGTGCTCCGCCTAGGGCTCGCCGCCATTTGTCTGGCCGCGCCGATTGGTTATGCGACGACGAGACAAATCTGGGTCGAAAGCGCCCCCGCCATTTCGCAAGCCCCAAGCGAAGCTGATCGAGACCTTTCCCACCCCTTGGAGCTTTCGGCGAGTGTCGAATTGCTAGGCTCGGATCTCACGGCTAACCAGGTGCAGGCCGGGACAGATCGTGCTCAGGCGGCCGCCGCGAGACAATTGGCCGACCAGGAGCACCGGGCGGCGGAAAGCGAGCGTGCCAGGAGCGCCGCCCTGCAGGGAGCGCTCCTCGAGTCGAGCAAGCAGATCGATACGCTGAGGGCAAGCATGGCAGCTGCCGACAACGCACGCGAGGAGCGATTGCGCAACGAACTCGCCGCAGCCCGCACCCTTGACGCGTTACAGCGCATTGCGGGAGATGCCCGCACGCTGGTGGACGAGACCACCAGCTATGTCTTCAAGGAGATGCCCGCTGCTCATCTCGAGCAGCAGCAAGCGCAGAGGCAGGCGCGCGATCTATCGCAAGCGCGGGCGCAAATTGAACAGCTTGAGACCGGGGCCGCCAAGGATCGTGCCGCGGCCAGGGCTTCACTGGCGCGGGCGAGTGGCATGCTCGACGACGAGCGCCGGAAGTCGGAGCAGCTTCGTGGCGATCTCGCCGAAGCGAACCTGTCCAATGCCGCACTCTCGAAGCGTGCGGATGCGGCTGAGCAGGAGCTGACCGGCGCGGTCAAGGCGAGACAGCAAGTGGAGCGGACCGCAGCTGACACGGAGCGGACGCTGGCACGAGAACGCGCTGCGGTAGCATCGACCCTTGAAGAGTTGAAACAGGCTCGCATCGAGCGCGAGGCGGCTCAACAGGAGCGAGCCAGAGCAGTCTCAGCGAAAGAGCGTGCTGAGCAGACCGCAGCTGACACGGCGCAGGCTCTGGCGCGGGAACGTGCTGCAGCGGCCTTGAATCGTGAGGATCCCGACAAGGCTCGCATCGAGCGCGCGGCCACCCAAGCTCTTTTGCTGCGTGTCGCCAAGCTGCAGGAGGCCCTGGACAAGCAACGCGAAGCCACTGTTTCTCTTGCCCGCGACTTGACCGCCGCGCGCGCGGACAATGACAGGCTCAGGACCGAGCGCCGCAGCGCGCAGATCGAGCCGCCTGCGAAACCACGTTCTGCCCGCGCGACAGCCGCCGGCCAGGTGAAGGCCGTCAGCCAGAAGACTGGCAAGGTTCGCAACCCTTCGCGGGTGACCCGGGTGCGCTCGATCACACTTCCCTATTCGCTCTTGCCGACATACGCGACATCGCAGTGATTTCCGGCTGATCCCTTGTGTGGAAGGCCATGGGTCTTTGAATGCCCCGCACCCCTTGGCAGCACGCGCGAGACCTGCTGCCATTTCGGGCAAAGGATGAATGCGCTCGAATTCACGCCCTCATCGGCGAGGAATTCTGCGCGATGCGCTAGGTCAGCCCGATCACGCTGCCTGTCGCGTTCAATTCGCATTTGATCGGCGCCTGCCGTGTTTCCACGCTGCCTTGCCGTACATAGTCGATGCTGACCTCAACGGGAGCCGAGATCGTATCCCGACTCAACTGACGTACGAGACCCGCGCTGCTGACGCGCACCCTGGTCGCGCCAAACGGCGCGGCTGCCGATTCGATGGCATCATGGCAGGCCCGAATGACTTCATCCGGAACGCCCGGCACCGCCTCGGTTCGGCTGACCGTTAATTGAGTGTTGCTGTCGCTGGGAGGCTGGAGAGCAGCCGGGAGGTCGAGCGACTGTCCGCCTCTTGCGGACGCGACGGCGGTGGCAGTGGCCGCTCCCGGGGCCGTCGGCGTGCCGGTTGTGCTGGTCTCATCGTCCGCTGGCGAACCGGAGCCGCCGGGATTATTGCTAGTCCCTTTGTGCGAGCCGCCATTTTGGCCGCCAGCGCCATGCCCTCCGCCGCCACTGCCGCCAGAACCATGGCCGCCGCCGTGCTGGCCGCCGGTTGCAGCTCCTGCGCAAAGCACCGCGATCGAGCAAGCTAGGACGAAATACGCACAGGTGAATCCACGCGATTGACGCACGACGACCTCCATGGATGCGTCGGTCCAACCGTCCTTCCGCGGCATGCAGCCAGAAGGGCGCGAACCGCCGCTGCCCCGAGGCAACCTCGCGACTGCCGCGCCCGTGAAGGAATTAGGGGATGAATCCGGTGTATCAAGGATACTTAGCTGGTAGGGACCGATGAGAGCGCTTGGCTGGCGAGTGCCATATCGCTGATGTCAAGGCCGCCTGGATGACGCCGCAGACGCCTTCATGACTCAATGGCCGAAGTGGCCTGGCCGATGCCCCGGCGAAGGAAAATGCACAGATCAGCGAACACGCTTACCGCGGCACAGGTCAGCGCACCTCCTCCGAGCCGTCGGCTACACCCACGCGATGTCGGTAAACCATTTCCCAGCCCTTCCAGCCGGTAAACAGGAGGATGAGAACCACGATCAACGACAAGATCAGGCCGGTGGGCACCACCGCCGCCTCGCTGTGGGCGTATCGCGAGTACCAGTTGTAGAGTTCGATCAGGACGACGACCACATTGCCGCCAGCGTGGAGCCATGCATCACTCAGATTGCGGATCTGAACATCGCCCAAGACATCCGTCAGGCCGGCAAGCGCGGCCAAGGCGGCCATTATCAGGCCCGCCCCAAGCAGCCAAAGGCTGGCGGTGACCCATCCCGGGTTGCCTGTTCGCCAGAAGATCAGGTCGCAAACGAAGGTGGCGACAAAAAAGGCGATCGGGAACGGAATAAGCATCGGGTGGATGGGATGGCCGGCAACACGTGCCGTGGTTTGTGGGTTGCGGCTCATGGCAGTGCCTCCAATAGGCAGCGCACCCCTTCGCAGCCTGCAGTTCATTCCTGAAAGACAGCGTACAAGCAAACGCTGGCACCAGGTGAATGTTCCACAAGCCAGACGGCAGAGCCCCGCAGAGGCACGAAAGGCGTCGCTTGAACACTCGCCCGCCATGGCGAACCATGGCGGGATTTTCATGCGGCCGGACGGATCACCCCGCCTCAGGCAACCCTGACCACAAAATGTTTGGTCACCGGCTCGATGATCTTCCAGGTGCCTTTGAAATCGGCTTCCACCACGAAGGCGTCGCCGGGACCCACTTCGACCGGCGTGCCGCCGTCGGGGGTGATGATGATGCGGCCGGCGATCATGTGCACGAACTCATAATCGGTATAAGTCGCGTGATAGGTGCCCGGCGTCGCCCGCCACGTGCCCGACATCACCTTGCCGTCCTCGGTCGTGTGCTGGACGGCGGTCTGCATGGTCGGCCTGCCCTCGACCACGATCCAGCCGGCGAGATCGCCGGCCTCCGCGTGTTCGACCGGGCCGAATTTGAAGATCGTCTGGTCTGTCATGTCAGGGCTCCGTCTGGTCAATTGTGCTGGCATCATGTGCCTGGACGGTGGGATATCCGATGCACCCGCAACCGGCAATGCCGCCGCAAGCGGCTGACATCCGGACAGTCGCCTCGACGAACGGACCTATGGCTTGTGCCTGGCCGAGACGAGTTCCGCCTTGCGCCGCGCAGTCTCCAGTCCGAGGCCGATGAAGGCGCGCGCATGCTTGGCGAGCGCCATGTTGTCCGTCCACAGATTGCGCCAGATGGCGGTCTTCTTCGACAGGTTCTCGTCGACGATCTCCGAGGAGAACGATTCGAAGCTGAGATCGTCGGCATAGCCGATAGCCGTCAGCGCATCGAAGATCGCCGCGAAGTCGATGTTGCCGGTGCCGAGGAAGCCGCGATGGCTTTCGCCGATATGGACATAGCCGATCTTGGCCGCCGCGTGGCGGATGGCGAGCCCGACATCGGCCTCCTCGATGTTCATGTGAAAGGTGTCGAGATGCAGGAAGATGTTGTCTGAGCCGGTGTCCTCGATGAAGGCGAGCCCCTGCGCGGCGGTGTTGAGGAGGTTGCTTTCGAAGCGGTTGACGATTTCGAGATTGAGCGTGACGCCGGCGGCCTTGGCCGTCTCGGCGACCTTGGCCAGCGCTGCTGCGCTGCGGTTCCATTGATCGCGTGTCGGCGCCTCGGCCTGCAAGCCGTGGCTGGTCGACAGGATGCCGGCGACCTTGCGGCCGCCAAGGTCGCGCGTCAGCGCGATGGTCTGGTTGAGGATTTTGACGCCGCGCGCCGCGACCGCCTTGTCGGCGCTCGATATGTCGCCGTCGGCGGGCAGTCCGATGCTGATCGCCACCCCAAGCCCGAGATCGGCGATGCGCTTGGCAAGCCCGCCAATGTCGACATCCGCCGGGTCGAGATAGGAGAATTCGATCAGCTCGAAGCCGGCCTCCCTTGTGTTGGCCAGCGTGCGTTCGAGCTCGCCTTGCGCCGAGCTTGCCGACCAGACGAAAGAATGGATTCCGATGCGCGACATGATCGTCTCCGGATTGCGGCGAAAAGGATGGGCGCGGCCGGGATCAACCGGCCGCGCTTGTTGAAACGATCAGCGGGCCGCGGTCCAGCCCTTGTAGTCCTTGAGGTTGTCGGCGGTGATCAGCTTGGGATCGAGCAGCACGGTGGCTTCCGCCGGCTTCTTGCCGGCCAGCAGCTCGGCCGCCATGGTCAGCGACTGGCCGGCCATCACATAGGGATCCTGCGAGGCCGAGGCCTTGATCATCGACTTGCCGGAAGCGAGCTCCTTTTCGATATCGGGCGCGCCGTCGACCGCGGTGATGATGAATTCCGAACGGTTGAGCTGCTTGGCGGCAAGCTGGGCGCCGATGGCCGTCGGATCGTTGATGGCGAACACCGCGTCGATCTTGTCGAAGCGGGTGAGCAGCGACTGGAACACCTTCAGGCCGCCGTCGCGCGAGCCTTCGGCATTCTGGTCGTCGGAAAGGATCTTGATGTCGGGATGCTGCGCGAGCACGTTCTTGCAGCCCTTCACCCGCTCCAGGATCGACGACGACGCCGGGCCGTTGAGGATGACGTAGTCGCCCTTGCCGCCAGTGTTGTCGACCAGATACTGGCAGGCCTCCTCGCCGGCCTTGACGTTGTTGGTCATCACGGTGACGTCGGCGCCCGGCGCCGAAACGTCGAACGCGGCAACGATGACGCCGGCGGCCTGCGCCTTCTTCACCGCCGGCGCGATCGCCTTGGCGTCGACCGCGTTGAGCATGATCACGTCGACGCCGGCGGCGATGAAGGAATCGACCTGCGAAACCTGCTTGTTGAGGTCGTAGTCGGCCGATACCGACGTTACCTCGACCTTCGGGTTGATCTTCTTGGCCGCGTCCTCGATGCCCTTGATGGTGGCGACGAAGAAGGGATTGCCGAGCAGGCCGACAGAGATGCCCACCTTGTTGAGATCCTTGGCCGATGCCGGCGCGATGGCGACGGCCGCGAATGCGGCGCCGCAGAGCAGTTTGGCGATGGTCTTCATTACGCTTACTTCCTCCGATTGCCCGCGCCTCTCACGGTGCGTTACACAAGCCGGCATTTGCGCCGGCGACCAGGTCACTCACGTTCTTGCCCCTGCCTGGAGCCTGTAGCGGTCGAGGGCGACCGCCACGATGATGACCAATCCCTTGATGATGTACTGCCAGATGTCCGAGACACCGGCCAAGATGAGCCCGTTGGAGAGCACCGCGATGATCAGGCCGCCGATCAGCGTGCCCCAGATCGAGCCGACGCCGCCGACAAAACTGGTGCCGCCCAAAATCACGGCGGCGATGGCGTCGAGCTCGTAGGACTGCCCGAGCTGCAAGCCGTTGGCGGCGTAGAGCCGTGCCGCCGACATGGCGCCGCCGAGGCCGGCGAGCAGGCCCGAAACGCCATAGACGAAGAGCAGCACCAGCGGCACCTTGATGCCGGTCAGCCGCGCCGCCTCGGCATTGCCGCCGACGGCGTAGATCCAGGTGCCGAGCACCGTGCGCTTGAGCACCAGCCAGGACAGCACCACCACCGCCAGCGCGATGACGACCAGCCAGGGAATGCCGAACAGCGAGCCATTGCCGATGAAGTCGAACGGCAGGTCGGAGTTGAACACCGTCGTGTCCTGCCCGAGCAGGCGGGCAACGCCGCGCACCGCCGTCAGCGAGCCGAGCGTGACGATGAAGGGTGGCAGCTTGATGTAGGCGACGAGCAGCCCGTTGATGAGGCCGAAGCCGAGGCCGACGAGAATGGCTGCCGGCACGCCGAGCAGGCCCCAGTCCGGCACCAGGGACACCAGCACCGCCACCATCGCCGAGGCGGCGAGGATGGAACCGACCGACAGGTCGATGCCGCCGGTCAGGATGACGAAGGTCATGCCGGCGGCGAGCACGATGTTGATCGATGATTGCTGCGTGACGATCAACAAGTTGGTCTGGGTGAGGAAGCGGGGATTGATGAACTGGAAGCCGGCCGCCAGCAGCACCAACACCGGCAGCATGCCAAGCGCGGCGAAAACGGTGCTCAGCCGCCGGCTCCTGACCGCCGCCTGGTCCACTGCCGCCGTCCCGGTCGTCTTGTCGGTCGTTCTGTCGATCATTCCTGGGCCGCTCCCGTCGCAAGTTCCATGATCGCTTCCTGACGAAGCGGCTCGCCCCCGGATGCCGTCACCTCGCCCGATATGGCGCCGTCGCGCATCACCAGCACGCGGTCGGCGACGCCGATCACCTCGGGCAATTCGCTGGAGATCATCAGGATGGCGATGCCCTGGTTGGCGAGATTGTCGATCAGCCGGTAGATCTCCGACTTGGCGCCGACATCGACGCCACGGGTCGGCTCGTCGAGGATGACGACCTTCGGCTCGGTCTCCAGCAGCCGGGCGAGCAGCACCTTCTGCTGGTTGCCGCCCGACAGCGAGCCGGCATTGGCCTGTGCCGAGCGGGTGCGGATCGAGAGGTCCGCAATGGCCTTTGCCGCGCGCCTGTCGGCGGCGGTGAAGTCGCGGAATCCGCCCGCCCGTGCGTCCCTGGCCAGCACACCCATGCTGATATTGTCGGAGATCGACATGTCGAGGAACAGGCCGAGTTCCTTGCGGTCCTCGGTGAGGTAGGCGATGCCGGCGTCGAGCGCCTCGCGCGGCGAGCCGATGGAGATCGGTACGCCGTCGAGTTCAACCGTGCCGGCGCTGCGCTTGTCGGCGCCGAAGATCAGCCGGGCGAGTTCGGTGCGGCCGGAGCCGACGAGACCGGCCAAGGCCAGCACCTCGCCCTTGTGGAGATCGAACGAACAGTTCTTCAGCAGCCGCCCGTCGGACATGCCGCGCACCGAGAGCGCGACGGCCCGCTTCTCGTCCGGTGGGCGATGATCCTTCTTGTAGAAAGCCGAGAGGTCGCGGCCGACCATCATAGACACCAGGCGCGAGGCATTGAGGTCGGCGCGCTCAAGCGTGCCGACATAGCCGCTGTCGCGCAGCACACTGACGCGGTCTGCGAGCTGGTAGACCTCTTCCATGCGATGGCTGATGTAGATGATGGCGATGCCTTGCGCCTTCAGCGTCGCGATCACCTCGAACAGGCGGTCGGTCTCGCGCGAGGTCAGCGACGTCGTCGGCTCGTCCATGACGATGATACGCGCATTGGTCGACAAAGCGCGGGCGATCTCGACCAGCTGTCGCTCGCCGAGCGACAGGCTGGAGACCAGGACGCGCGCCGAGAAGGAGACGCCGAGCCGGCCGACGATCTCGCTGGCGCGCCGGTTGCATTGGTCACGATCGACGACGCCGAAGCGGCGCGGCTCATTGCCGAGAAAGATGTTCTGCGCCACCGTCAGATTGGGGGCCAGCGACAGCTCCTGATAGATCACCGCGATGCCGGCGGCGCGCGCCTTGATCGGATCGCCTGTCGCGGCGGGCACGCCGTCGATCAGGATCTCGCCACCGGGATCCGGCCGATAGGCGCCCGACAGGACCTTCATCAGTGTCGACTTGCCGGCACCATTCTCGCCCATCAGCGCGTGCAGCTCGCCAGCATGGACGCTGAGCGAGACATCGTGCAAGGCGCGGATCGCACCGAAGGTTTTGGAGATGTGGCGCATCTCCAGCACCGGCTGGCGTGTGTTTTCGACCTTGGCCGTCGCGGTCATCGCGCGCCTCCCGCCACTTTGCCCGCCGTGCCGCGGCCGGCGACGAGATCGCGCCAGTCGTCGCGGTAGCCGGCAAGGCCGGTGAAGCGCGCCGCGGTCACCGGTCCCGGTACCTCGGCGGCGAATTCGCGCCCGACACTCTCGAAGGCGAGCGCCGCCGCACCCGTGGCGCTGCCTTCCAGCGAGGCGCCCTGCATAAAGCCCTGGCCGGGACGCAGCTGCGCCAGCAGCTCGGCAAGCAGTCCGCCAGCGTTCAGCCCGCCATCGACGATGACGGTGTTTTGCGAATGGATCAGGTCGAGGCAGAGGTCGACCATCAGTGCGACATACAGCAGTGCCACGGCCGCGCGCTCTCCGGCATCGGGCATGCGCCCAAGCAGCCGGCCTGGGCGATCCGGCATCGGGCCGCCCGGCGCGAAGCTCGGCAGCGCCATGATGCCGGCGTCGATTGCCTGCTGGATCGAGCCATTCGGGATCGCGCCTTGCCAGCCATCGCTGATGACGGCGAATTCGCGCCCGCCCATGAAGCGGATGGTCGGCACCGGGCCGCCGTCGACATCGACATTGACCAGCATGTCGCGGTCCCGGTCGAGTGCCTCGAGCGGGCAATCGGGATTGAGCACGACCACCCAGGTGCCGGTCGACACCACGGTCAGCGGGCCAAGCTCCTGCCGGCGATAGGCATGGAGAGCCGCATTCGAATCGTGGACGCCGTTGTGGACGGCGACCGGCCGCGCGGCGCCGCCAAGATGCCGCTCGCCGATGACGGCGCCGGCACGCGCGAAGGTCGGCATCCGGCCGCGCCAGCCTTCGGTATCGACCAGCGAAGAGAAATCACGCCGGCGCGGCGCCCACAAATGCGAATGGCAGCCGAGATAGGACACTTCGCAAACCGGCCTGCCGCCCAGACGCCAGCTCCAGTATTGCGGATAGCCGAGGATCGATGTCGCCGCCGCGAATGCGTCGGGATCAACCTCCTGCAGCCACAGCATGTGGCGGCCATAGTTGAAACCGAGCGGCAGGCGCGGCGAGAACGTCTCGGCAAAACCCGGAATGCGAGGATCGATCCGAGCGGCGATCTCGGCCGGCGGCTCCTGCTCGTAGTCGAGAATCGGGTGCGTCAGCGCCTCATCGTCCACCAGGGCAAAGGTGCAGCCATGGCCGGATACCATCACCCCTTCGACACCATTGTTGTCGACCGCGTCAGTGACGGCACTGAGCGCCCAATCGTGGAGGTCGGCCTCGTCAAGCACGCTGAAGCCGTTCTGGCGCGTCCATTTCGGCTGGGTCCGGCGCTCGTCGAGGATGCGCCCGTCCTGGCCGAAGACGAACAGCTTCGAATTGGTCTTGCCGAAGTCGAGCACCGCCAGTTTCATGGGACGGCTCCCAAGGTGGAAGCAATCCGCACCATGACGCCGGCATCTTCCAGCATGCGTGCATCGCCATCGGAGAGGCCATCATCGGTGATCAGCGTGCCGATGCGCGACAGCGGCAGCGAGACATTGCGCGCGTGGATGGAAAGCTTGCGGCTGTCGGCCAGCACCACGATCTGGTCGGCGCACAGGCTGAGATCGACGATCGAGCGCACCAGCAGCGGGTGCGACTCCAATAGCCCTTCCTGATTGAGGCCTTGCGCGCCCAGAAAGAATTTCGAGGCGTAGAAGGAGTTGGCCTGGGTCGGCGAATGGATGATGCCGGGTTCGCGATGCAGCTCGCCGCCGGCAACCGTCAGGCTGCAATGGCCGTGATCGCTGAGATAGGCCGCGAGCGGCATCGAATTGGTGTAGAGCCGGATGTTGCGCTCGGCGAGCTTGACGCCGAGATGGAAACAGGTCGAGCCGCCATGGACGATGACCGCATCACCGTCGCGCACCATGGTCGCGGCAACGGCTGCGATCTGCCGCTTGGCCTCGACGGCGAGGTCACGGTTCTCGTCATAGGGCCGGGCATAGGCGACGCCCGCATGGGCAGCGCCGTCGAGCGCCGAGATGCCGCCATAGACCTTCCGTGCTTCCCCGGCTTCGTCGATCCTGTCGATATCGCGCCTGACCGTCGCCGCCGAAACGCCGAGCCGCTCCTGCAACTCGCGTACCGAGGCGAACGGGCGGTCCCGCAGCAGTTCGACGATCTGACGCTGGCGGCCGAAGTCGCTCAACACTTCCCTCCCGAAATGCCATTTTTCATGACAATTGGCGCAACTTACTCAACATTAGTCGGATTGCAAGCTGTTTTGAGGATATTAGATCACTGTTGACGTAGATCACTCATATCTGCGATATCTCCGCCAAATGTCGGTCCCGGCGACGGGATTTCGTGCAGGGAGAAGAAGGCGCCATGGCAAACCAGGCTGATGCACAGGAACTGGCAGCCTTGCGGGCGCTTTCGGCCGGCATCGGGCTGAACCCGCACATGACCCAGGCGGCGGGCGGCAACACCTCGCTCAAGGCCGGCGACACGCTGTGGATCAAGGCTTCGGGCACATGGCTGAAGGATGCGCTCAGCGACGACATCATGGTGCCGGTGGCGATGGCGCCGTTGCTCAAGGCGGTCGAAGAGCGCAATCCGGCAGCCGACAAGCCGCAGGCCTTTGCCATCGATGAACTCAATCCGCGCGGCCTGCGCCCATCGATCGAGACCACGGTGCATGCCTTGATGCCGCAGCGCGTGGTTCTGCATGTCCACTGCGTCGATACGATTTCGCTTGCCGTGCAGGCCAATGGCGAGACCGAGGTCGCCAGGCGGCTGGACGGCATCGAATGGGCCTATGTCCCCTATTTCCGTCCAGGTCTGCCGCTCGCCCGCGGCATTGCCGAGAAGCTGCGGCCCGGTGTCGATGTGCTGGTCCTTGGCAATCACGGGCTGGTCGTCGCCGCCGAAACCGTGGCCGAGGCTGACCTCCTGCTGCGCCGCGTCCGGTCGCTCCTGGCGCGACCGGCACGCGTCACCGCCGCGCCAGACATCGCGGCCCTGACAACGCTTGCCGGCGACAGCGTCTACCGATTGCCGGCGGATATCGAGGCGCATGCGGTCGCGCTCGATCCGGAAAGCCGCCGCATGGCCGAGGCCGGCAGCCTCTATCCGGACCATGTCATCTTCCTCGGCCAGGGCTCGGTCGTGGCCGAGCCAGGCGAAGGCGCGGCCGGTGTCATCGCGCGGCTCGGCGCCGCACCCGTGGCGATCTTGTTTCCCGGCGCCGGGATCCTGATGCGCGGCGACGCCAGTGCCGGTGCCGATGCCATGCAGCGTTGCCTCGCCGACGTGACGGCACGCGTCGACGTGGCGGCGCGTCTGAACTATCTCACTGCCGCCGAAAACGACGAACTGGTCAACTGGGACGCCGAGCAGTATCGCCAGAAGCTCAACGCGGCCGGCGGCTAGCAAAGGACTGAGATGATGCCCCTTGTGATCGGCATCGACATCGGCACATCGGGCGCGCGGGCCGTCGCCATGCGTCCGGACTTTTCCATTGCAGGCCAGTCCGCTGTCCGCCTCGACACGTTCAGCCAGGATCCACGCGCGCCCTCGGCATGGTGGCAGGCGGTCCAGGCGGCGCTGACGGAGCTGCTTTCGGGCATCGACGGCGCCGCGGTTCGTGCCATCGCCGTCGACGGCACGTCGGGCACGCTGCTGCCGGTCGACGCCGCCGGGCGGCCGCTGGCGGAACCGCTGATGTACAACGACAAGGTCGCCGACGGCGGAATCCTGGCCGCGATCGCGCGCGAGGCGCCGGAGGCAAGCGCCGCACACGGGGCGACGTCGGGCCTCGCCAAGGCTTTGCTGTTCCAGCATCTGCCCGGCATCGCGGCAGTGCTGCACCAGGCCGACTGGATCGCGGGAAACCTGTCCGGACGTTTCGATGTCAGCGACGAGAACAACGCGCTGAAGACGGGCTATGACGTCGAGGCCCGGCGCTGGCCGGACTGGATCGCGGCAGCCGGCATGCGCATGGACTTGCTGCCGCGCGTGGTCAAGCCTGGCGATGTCACCGGCACCCTCACCCCAGCCATGGCGGATCTGTTCGGCCTGCCGCGCGATGTGGCCGTGGTTGCCGGCACCACCGATGGCTGCGCCTCGTTCCTGGCGACCGGCGCTACGGCCACCGGCGACGGCGTCACCGCGCTGGGATCCTCGCTGACCATCAAGATCCTGTCCGACCGGCCGATCTCGGCGCCGCGCTTCGGCATCTACAGCCATCGGCTCGGCGACACCTGGCTGGCGGGCGGCGCTTCGAATTCCGGCGGCAAGGTACTGGCCCAGCATTTTCCGCTAGCGCGGATCATCGAACTCAGTGCGGCGATCGACCCTACGACCGAGACCGGCCTCGATTATTATCCGCTGAGCACAGCGGGCGAACGGTTCCCCATCGCCGATCCGGCCCTGCCGCCACGCCTCACCCCTAAGCCGGCAGACGACGCCGACTATCTCAAAGCGATGCTCGAGGGCATGGCCGCGATCGAGGCGCTCGGCTACAGCAGGCTGGCAGAGCTTGGCGCACCGGCGCTGACATCGGTCAGGAGCGTCGGCGGCGGCGCGGCAAATCCGGCATGGACGGCGATCCGGCAGCGCAAGCTCGGCGTCGATTTCCTGCCCACGCTGTCCGACGAGGCTGCAGCCGGCACCGCCAGGCTGGCGCTGAAGGGCGCGGCCAAGGCAGGACTGGCATGATCGCGAAAAGGATCGAACGTCTCGACGGCATCGCGCCGCTGGCTGAGCGCTACCAGGTTTTCCTGCTCGACCAGTTCGGCGTGCTGCATGACGGCCAGGCTCCTTATCCCGGCGCGGTGGCGGCATTGTCGGCGTTGAAGCACGCCGGCAAGACGGTGGTGCTGATTTCCAATTCCGGCAAGCGCGCCAGGCCCAACGAGGAGCGCCTGCTCAAGCTCGGCTTCGCCGCCGGAAGCTGGGATCATTTCGTCTCCTCCGGCGAGGTGGCATGGCGCTCCTTCAATGACATGGCGGCATCGGGAAAGCTGCGGCCGGGGACAAAATGCCTGCTGATCAGCCGCGACGGCGACCGCACGGCGATCGACGGCCTGCCCTTTGTGCCGACCGAGGCAGGCGAAGAGGCCGAACTGGTGCTGATCTCGGCCAGCGAGGGCGACCGCTACGAGCTCGACCACTATCGCAGGCTGTTTGCTCCGGCGGCGGCACGGCAGGTGCCATGCTTCTGCACCAATCCCGACAGGATCATGCTGACGGCGGTCGGCCCCCGCTTCGGCGCGGGCGAACTCGCCGATCTCTACGAAAGCCTTGGCGGCAGCGTCACCCGCATCGGCAAGCCCTATCCGGCGATCTTCGACGCCGCGCTTGCGCTGGCCGGCGAGCCGGATCGTGGCAGGGTGGTCTGCGTCGGCGACAGCGTCGAGCACGACATAGCGGGCGGAAATGGCGCCGGCGTCGCCACGGCGCTGGTGCTGAGCGGAATCCTGGCCGACACATCGGATCTTGCCCCTGTTTTCGACGAACAGCAGGCCTGGCCGGACTACATCACTGCTTCCTTCAGCTTCCGCTGACCGCATCAAGCATGCGCCTTGCGCTTTCCTCGTCGGTGATCAGGATCGTCGGCGCGATCAGGTTCATGGCGCCGAGCAGCGCCGCTGTCTTCTCCTCGCCGCCGGAAGTGAGGATGCGGATCGGCGCCTTGCGCAGGCGATCGACATCCACCGACATCACATGGCTGTTGACGGGATGGTCGACCAGATCGCCGTTGCGGTCGTAGAAATGGAACAGAAGGTCGCCGACGGCGCCACGCGCAAGCAGGGCCTCCCGGTCCGCTTCCTTGAGAAAGCCGCCGCGCGAGAAGGTGGTGGCCGAAGCGATGCCGCCAACGCTCAGCAGGACGGCATCGAGCGCGTCGGCCATTTCGAAAATCTCCTGCAGGCCGCAGCGCTCGACCAGCGCGATCTTGGTCTCGATGCTGTCGACCACGGCCGGTGTCGGCATCAGATAGCCGTCACCCTGGAAGATCTGGGCGAAGCGCCACGCGAACTCGGCCGGGTTGACCCGGCGCGCGACGCCAACACCGCCAAGCAGCGATATCACGCTGAAATCGGTCAGCGACTTGGCGCTGATGAACGGCAAAGTGTGGAACAGCGTCACACCCCAGCCGACACCGACCCGCATGCCCGATTTCATCGCATCGGACAGGAACATGCCGGTCTTGGCGGCGATTGCCGGGATCGGATCGGCATTGGCCGCCGTCAGCGGCGCCACCAGCGCCTGCTGCAGGCCGAAGGTCCTTTCGAGCGCACGCTCCAGCCGCACGATCTCCAGGAGCTCGCTCTCGATGGTGATCTTCACCTCGTTGCGCGCGCGGGCCTCCGCCAGCATGCGCACGATGGTGACGCGGCCGACGCCGAGCACGTCGGCGATCTCGTTCTGCGTCATCTGCTCGACGAAATACATCCAGGCGGCGCGGATCCTGAGGCGATCCGTCCGGCTCTCGCTGGCGACCTGCTCGGTCGCTCCGGCTCCGATCCGCCCCTCGTCGACCCGCCCCTCTCCGGTTTGTCGTCGCCTGCCCAAATCATTCCTCCCCCGCAGCGATGGACCAGCACGCCATTGCCGATTCTGCGTGCCGTTTTAGTATCGCCTATTGATCTGCCAATCGATAGGAACAATGTAGTGTTGGTGGCTGGCTGCTGCTGACGGCCCTCCACGGCACTTTCGAGGCGACCCGCGATGCTCCGACAAATCTCCGAAGATGTCCGCGTCAACCTGAAGGACCGGTTGCGGGAAGTCCGCGACATCATCCGCCAGAGCCGCCATGACGGCACCGGCGACGCCAGCCTGCTGCACGAAGCCACCAGTCACCTGCCGCCATTTCCGGGCAAAGGCATCGAAGGCCTGCTCAGCCACGCCGCGAGTGCCGTCGACGAAGCCCTGTCGATCGCCGAATCCTTTGTCCCGCACGAGCGCCCGATCAAGGTCGACGGAACGACCGTAAAGGGCCTCGGCACCTATTTCCCGGCCGGAAACGAGGACCGGCAGTTGAGCGCGGAGCGCCTGTTCCGGCGCGACATGTACTATCTGACCAAGGCGGTGCTTGCCGGGCTGAAGATCGACAATGCCCGTATCCATGAAGCCGATTTCGCCGCCGTTCATGCCACGATGCGCAAGCGGCATGGCGATCTGCTGGCCGCGCTGACCGCGCCCGGTGCCGGCCTGCAGGCGATCGCGGCCACCTGTTCGGCGCTGCTGGTTGAGTGCCTCGCCCAGCGTCCGGTCCGCTTTGGCGAAACCGCCCCGGAAACGACGGCGGCGGGTGACCGGGCACTCGACATAAGCTGTCTGGCACCGGTCGTCTTGGCTTGCGGCCTGGCGACGACCGGCCGCGACGGCGCGCCGGAGCCCGACATGCTGGAGATCGCGATCCTGGCGGCCGATATACGTCACGACCGCATCGCTCAGGCCTGCGGCAGGGCGAGCCCGGTCAATGAACTGACGCCTGTCTTCGCCACCCTGCTTGCGCATTTGCCGTAGCTCAGGGATTTAGTCCCCGGCGATGGCCATGATCGTTTTCTTGGCGCGCTGGATCGAGGCCGGGCTCATCGAAAGTTCGGTCAGCCCCATCTCGAGGAAGGTGGGGATGAGATCCGGCCGCCCGGCCGCCTCACCGCACATGCCGACCATGATGCCGGCCGCGACGCCGGCCTTGGCCGTGAGCTCGATCGCCGACATGACGGCCGGATTGCTGACGTCGTTGAGCTTGGCCACCGTAGGGTTCAGCCTGTCGGCGGCCATGATGTACTGGGTGAGATCGTTGGTGCCGATCGAGAAGAAGGCCACTTCTTTTGCCAGCGCCGGCGCGATCAGCACGGCGGCCGGGGTCTCGATCATCACGCCGAGGTCGAACGTTGCGTAAGGCGCGCCTTCGGCCTTCAGCTCGGCGGCACATTCATCGACCAGTGCGCGGGTGCGCGTGACTTCGGAAATATCGGACACCATCGGCAGCATCACCTTGATGTTGCCGTGCACGGCTGCCCGGAGCAGCGCCCTGAGCTGGCGCTTGAAGATGTCGGGCCGGTCGAGGCACATGCGGATGCCGCGCCAGCCGAGGAAAGGATTCTCCTCGTCGGGGAATTCGATGCCGGCAATCGGCTTGTCGCCGCCGATATCGAGCGTGCGCACGATGACCGGGTAGGGTGCGAAGGCCTTGGCCAGCGCCGCATAGGTCTCCGCCTGCATGTCCTCCGAGGGGAGATGCATATGGCGCATGAACAGAAGCTCGGTGCGGAACAGGCCGACGCCCATGGCGCCGGCTTCCTGCGCCGCCTCGATCTCTTCCAGCGAGCCGATATTGGCGGCGACCTCGATAACCCTGCCGTCGGCGCGCTTCGGCGTCACCGTCTTGAAGACGCTAAGCCCGGCACGCTCCTTTGCCGCCGCCTCGACGCGGCCCGCGAAATCGGCGCGCGTCGCCGCATCGGGGTCGACGATCACATGGCCGCTATTGCCGTCGAGCGCCACCTCTTGAGCGGCACGCAGGGCATTGACCTTGTTGCCGAGGCCCAGCACCGCCGGAATGCCATGCGAGCGGGCGATGATGGCGATGTGCGAGGTAGCGCCGCCATGGCCGCAAACCACCCCGCCGATGCGTTTCAGCGGCGCGCGCGCCAGATCCCAGGCGCCGATGTCGTCGGCGATGAGAATGGCCCCTTCCGGGATATTTTCCAGGCTGACGTCGTCTTGGCCCAGCAGCACCAGGCATATCTGCCGCCCGACGGCATGGACATCGTCGGCCCGGGCATTGAGATAATGATCGTCAACGGCGCTGAAATCGGCGGCGATGGTAGAGGCGGCGGTGATGACGGCCGAAACAGCATCATTGCCGCCCCTGATGGCTTTTTCGGCCTCGCCGGTCAGGCTGTCGTCGGCGGCGATATCCCTGAGTGCGGCGACGATGCCGCGATCTCCGGCCGACAGGCTGTCCTGCGCCAACGCCCGGTCCATGCGCGCCTGGACCGCGGCAATGGCGGCGCGAAACCTGTCGATCTCGCCGGCGATCTCATCGGCCTGCAACAGGCGGCCCTGCCCGGCAATGTCAGGCGGGAAATGTGCGAAGGCCGGACCGATGGCGACGCCTTCGCTTGCGGCGACACCGCGCAAGCTGTTTGCTTCGCTGGATGCGGCCGGCGCCGGTTGGGGCGCCGGTGCAGGTGCGGCATCATTCGCCGGGCTCTGCGGTTCTTCATCGTCGAGACCGGCCTTGGGGTTTTCCAGATAGCCGATCAGCGCCTCGATGGCCTCGATGGCGTCGGCGCCATTCGCCCGCACCGTGACTTCCTGGTTTTCCTTGACCGACAGCAGCATCAGCTTGACGGAACTCTTGGCGCTGACCGCCTTGCCGTCCTTGACCAGCTCGACATCGGATTCGAAACCCTTGGCGAGCTTGACGAACCGCGTGGCGGGACGGGCGTGCAGACCTTCATGCACTCTGACGATGGTCGAGCGTTCCATGGCAAATACTCTGCTTTTTTGAGCGCCAAAACCAGATGGGTCGCGGCGCGATGCTTTCAGGCGGCGATGGTGATGATCGCCTCTGTCTTCAGGGCGGCCACGAGCGCTTGTGTATCGACCTGCGATGCACAGATTTCGCCCGGCCTCTCGGCCTCGCTGGCGCCGTTGAAGGAGATGACGACGTGGCCCATCTCGAGGACCTTGCTCCATGCGCTGGAGCCGACCGCGGTTATGGTCGCGGAAACATCGCCAAGGGTAATCGACGCGCCCTTCTGGGGCGCGCCGTCGCTAGGTCCGTGCTCCATCTTGTGGAGCACGGAAACCTCGGCGAGCTCGGGCGGCGAGCCATCCGCGAACAGGATGACCACGCCCCCTTCGGCAAGGTCCGCCACTTCGGGTCCGATGGCTGTGACCCGTGTTCTCAACAGAACGGTCATATGGCGAACCTCATTTTCCAACTCTCCTGAGATAGAGTGGCTCATCGTTTTATGGAAACGGCGAGCCACTCTATCTCTTTTGTTTTGAAGCAATTCCGGACGGAAAACCGTGGAACACTTTTCCTGGAATTGCTTCTTAGAACACGATCAGGCTGACGACCCAGGCGATCAGCACCGAGACCGGACCCATGATCTGGCGGCTGATGAGCACCGCCGGCACACCGATTTCGATCGTCTTCGGCTTGGCTTCGCCCAGCGCCAGGCCGACCGGAACGAAGTCGCAGCCGACCTGGGTGTTGTAGGCAAACAGCGCCGGCAGGGCCATCGCCGGCGAAATCGTGCCGTTGGCGATCTGCGGACCGATGATGGCGACGCCGATGACCTGCGCGATGACCGCGCCTGGCCCGAGGATGGGCGACAGGAACGGCAGGCCGCAGATCGCCGAGATGATCAGCAGGCCGACGATGTTGTTGGCCAGCGGTCCCATCGGCTGGGCCAGCACGTCGCCGATGCCGGTGTACAGGATCAGGCCGATGAGCATGGTCACGAAGGCCATGAACGGCAGCACGTTGCGCACGACCTGGTCGATGGTGCGGCGGCCGGAATTGAAGAAGATGCCGACCACACGACCCATGACGCGGCCGATCGAGCTGATCAGGCCGATAAGCCCGCCTTCGCTCGGCAGCGGCTGTGGTGCCGCGGCTGCATTGCTATTGTTTGAACTCATCGATGCTGCTCCCCCCGCAGTGGTGACCGTTTCGGATCCGTCCGCCATTGTGACGTTGGCCGGCTTCACGCCCGAAACGTAGATGTCTTCCGTGATGAACTGGGCGAGCGGCCCAGCCTGGCCGACCGGCGTCAGGTTGACGGTCGGGATGCGCTTGCGCGGGTAGACGCCGCAGCGGGCGGTACCGCCGCAATCGACGACGACGACCGCCATCTCGCCTTCGACCGGCGGCGCCTTGAAGCCGTCGACAGCCGTGGCGCCGGTCATGTCGGCGATGAGCTGTGCCACGGGATGGATGCCGCCTCCCGTAACGGAGACGATCTTGTCGCGCTGCGCGGTTGGCTCGATGACGAGCGGGCCGCCCCAGCCTGTGTTGCCCCTGGAAATGCGTACGGCTTTGTATGTCTTGGCCATGTTGTCCTCCCCGCCCTTACAGCTCGACGCCCTGGCGGCGTGCCATGATGGCGGTGATGCGCTCGGTCAGCATGCCCTTGAGCAGGATGACGACGAGGCCGACGATGGCGTACCAGATCGCCACCTTGACGTGGTAACCGGCAACGACCGCACCCTTCTTTTCCAGCTCCAGCAACGCGACGAGAATGCCGCCCCAGACGAAATATTCGCCGGGATTGATGTGCGGGAACAGGCCAAGCGGCGGGTGCACGTAGGACACGGCCGCGTCATAGAAGGCCGGCTTGTGCTTTTCTTCCAGGAACGATCCGAACGTATAGGCCATCGGATTGGTGAGGAAGAACACCGCCAGCAGCGGCAGCAGCGTGTAGCGCGTTAGCGCGATACGGCCGGCACCGCGCGCCAGGCCATGCACGCGCTCTTCGCCGACCAGCTCGGTGACGGCATAGAAGGCGGTCATCAGCACCACCAGCGTCGGGATGATGCCGGTGACGAAGCCGGCGAACACTTCGCCGCCCTTCTGGAAGATGCCGATGAAGTATTTGCCGATGGCGGTCAGCCAGCCGAGCTGCTCTTCCTGCTGGACCTCTTTCAGCTTTTCCTTGAACTGATCGACGGTGATCGGTCCGCTGTCCGCCTGTGCGAGGACAACGAGATGGTCGGAGGCATGCTCGACGGCGAGCTTGCCATGCAAAGCAGCATCCGAGACCATGGCACCTGCGACATGCAGATTGTGCACGGCCATGTCGGCATGCTGCGCCAACAACGAAAATACAGACATTTCTCCTCCTTATGCCGCCCGCCGGTTTATCCCAGTCGGTGCGCGGCGTGCTTTAGGCCCTTGCTACGTTCAAACCGGATAGGCCCGGCTTCTTCCCCGGCTCCGACCGTGCTTTGTCGATCTGCTCGATCGCGCGCTTCACGGCCTCGGCCACACCGGGTTCCCCCTCCCCCATGATTGCAGGGTTGGACCGGAGTCGATCGAGGGCAACGCCCTCGAATTCTTGAAATCTCTTGAATTTGGTGAAGACGGAACGGCCGCTCATCACCATCACGCGGCGCACGACCAGGTCAGGCGTCACCACGACCAGCGCGATGGTGCCCTTGGCCAGCCGGCCGCGAAAATTGCCGGCTCCGACAAAGCCATCCTTGTACTGGTCGGTGACACCGCGGAAGACATCCGAATAGTGCCGCATCTGCAGCCAGACGCCGAGCGACTGCAGCGCCCACACAATAACCAGCAGAAGCAGTCCCCACTGCCAAATCGCCATTCGGTTCTCCTCCCGAAGTCTCAGTTGAAGCGCACCTTGGACCGGCGCGCGACAACAGCAAAGTGAGAACATTTGTTTCCACGAATGTCAATATGTATGATATTGACCCTGGTCACGGTCATCCACCGGGCCGTCGGCCGATTTCGGCGGCGGCACGGCTGTGCTAGCCTGTGACGAAACGGGATGCGTGAAATGGAACTGCCCTTCAGGGACGAACTGGCCCTCATGCCCGACCTGCGCCACCGGTTGCGGCAGCTGCGCTGGTTCCGCGCCACCTTCCGCGGCAGCGCCAAGGTGGTCTCGGACACGTTCGGCGTGCGTTTCGAGATCGACGAGGCGAAGCTGACCCGGGCTTTTCTCGACTGGGTCGAGATCATGGAAGAGCAGAAGCGCTTCGCCGCGGTCGACCGCGCCGACTTCATCGTCTTCGCCGCCGGCCTCGTGCTGCGCGAATTGATCAAGCAGGCGCCGGCCAGGGAAATCTCGGGCCTCGCGCAGCTCATCGAGACGGACCAGAATGCCGGCACGCTGGAAATCATCCGCTTCTGGCCGGAAGGCTTCCTCTACACCAACTACTGCGTCTCGGTCATTTCGGCGATCTACGAGCAGGAATTCGGCACGGCACCCAGCATCGACAAATGTGCCGACGATCTGCGTACCTGGTGGTCCTATCGCGAGAACGTCACCGAGATGCCGGCCTACGCGGTGGCTTTCCTCGACCGCTTCCTCGGCGCCGAACCGAACTGGATCACGCCCGACCGCGCGCAGTCCCGGCAAGCCATGCAACGGGCGCTCGGATCCGCCCGCGCCAGCGACGCACTGCGCCAGCTTTGACCCCGCTAAAAACATCGCGCTATTGAACATTTGACTTTTTGCCGATAGCGATGTGCGAAATCGAGTCCGGAGAGAAGCGCGTGGCGCGACCAAGGCCCATCATTTTCGATTGCGACGGCGTCCTCGTCGACAGCGAGCCACTTGCCGCCAAGGCCTATGAACGCGTCTATGAAAAGCACGGCATGCCCGGCGTCCATGGCGGCATCATCGCCCAGTGCGTCGGCATGAAGCAGTCCGACATCATCATCCGAATCAAAGAGTTAACCGGTCACCAGTTTCCCGCTTCGGCGGACGGCGACATCTGGGCCGAGACCAAGATCCTGTTCTCCGAAGAGCTGAACCCGACGCCGGGGATCGCGGCGTTCCTGGAAACGCTCGAGGGCGACCGCTGCGTTGCCTCGTCATCGTCGGTCGAGCGCATCAACCACAGCCTTGCCGTCACCGGCCTGGCGCATTTCTTCGGCGACGCGATCTACAGTTCCTCGATGGTCAAGAACGGCAAGCCCGCGCCGGATATTTTCCTGTTCGCCGCCGCCAGGATGGGCGCCAATCCAGCCGATTGCATCGTCATCGAGGATTCCCCCTTCGGCATCCAGGGCGCGGTCGCCGCCGGCATGACGGCGATCGGCTACACCGGCGGCGGCCACACCTATTCCGAGCATGGCGCGCGGTTGACGGCGGCCGGCGCCGATTTCGTCTGCGCCGACTGGCATGAAGTTAGCCGGCAATTGTCTGGGCTCGGCGTGCCCGCCTAGGCTAGGCGTTGGAGCAATTCTAGAGAGGCCGCGGCCATTGGCTCCGTGGGATCACGGCGCCGACACGGAAGTTGAACGACAAGACCCTCGTCGCCTCGGTATCGACCTCGCACCGGAAGCTCAGCTGGTACCAAGTGGTCATCGTGCTGAAGGCGGCCTCCGGTCGGCTGAGAACGTTGCCTGCCTTGAGCGGAATGGTTGGCAGCCATTTGGGAGAATAGTCGGCCTGCTGCAATTCCTGATTCAGTACGTTGGCGCAAAGGTTGGCAATGCGCTGATCGCGCGGCACGTTCTCCATGGAGCTTGTGGCGAACGCATTGCCGGTTGCCCCCTGCGAGTAAAGCTTTCTGACGCCCGGAAGGCCGGAATAGATCGGCGATCCCGCAACCTCGTTGTTCGTCGAACCTGGCTTCCCTGCATTCCCGCCTGGGGCCTTCAAGGCTCTTGCGGATTTGAACTTCATAGGCTTTGAAGGTTTGGGCTTTGCCTTTTCGGCCGAGGCCGGAGGCGCCGGCTTGCCACCCGTCTCAGGCGGCAATGGCTCTGGCGTCACGGCCGCTTGCTTTTCGGCGGGTTGCGGTGCGACCTCCGGCGGCTGTTTGTCAGTGTCCTCGGCCGCCTGCTTCTCCTCGCTTTGCGCGGGCTTTTCGTCCGGCGCAACGGTGGCTGGCTTTTCGTCCGGCTTGCTGGGCTCTGCCTTCTGTTGTGGCGTTGCAGCCGGGGCAAGCTCGGTCGGCGTGGGTGTCGGTGCTACAGGCGGCTTCGCCGCCTGATCCTTGGCCGGCGACGGCGTGTTGGGCTTGGCGCTGCCACCGTCGAGCGATTTCTCCGGCCCGGTATCTTTCTGGCCGTACTGGAAAACGCGCTTCAGAACCTGGTCGTTTGGTGGTTTCGGCGGTTCCGGAGGCGGCTTTTGTTCAGGCGGCTTTTCAGCCTTCTTCTCAGGTGTCGGCTCCGGCGGCTTTGGTTCAGGTTTCGGCTTAGGCGTCTCGGGCGGCGGCACGATCGCGACATTGACCGGCTGCTCCTCCAGCGGCTGTGGGGGAGGCACGCGCAGGCCATAAACCAGCAGCGCCGCGATAAGCGCGTGCAGGATCAGCGATGCGGGAATGCCCCACAGCAGATTCCGACGCCGTTCTCGTGCCTCGTCCTTCATCCTGACCGATGTGGAATGAAATAGCGGCGGCTTCAAGCATAAGCACAGGATTGGCGCAATTTGGCCGCTGACAGCTTGGTGATCTGGATGATCACGCGCAGAAGATCAGCCCAGAATCCCGTCCAGAAACCGTTCGTCCAGCCGCGTTTCGCCAAACCAGTTCAGCCGGTTGATGCTGACGAAGCCGGCATCGATCGCCGCGTTCTCGTCGCCCGGCTTGCTTGCATGGGAACGACCGCGCGGCACGGCGATGACGGTGCGATCGCCATCGCTTTCAAGGATTTCGGCGGTGCGGCCAATCTTGTCACGGCCGATGCGCGGCTGCCGGATTTCGGCCGGCAGCGAAGTCGGCAGGTTGACGCTGAGCCAATGTCCCTCGCTCGTCCAATCCCCGCGCGATTGCCACAATGAAGCAATCAACGTGCCGAGCCAGTGGTCGTCGCCATCAGTAAAATCAGGATTCTTCACACGCGAAAAGCCGATCGCCGGGACGCCCCAGAAGGTCGCTTCTCGCGCAATGCCGAGCGTGCCGGAATAGGCGAGATCCTCGGCGACGTTGCGGCCGTCATTGACGCCCGACAGCACGAGGTCCGGCTTCTTCTCATCGGCGAAGAGCCATGTCATCGCGCTCACCACGCAATCGGCCGGCGTGCCGGAGCAGGAGTACCAGTTCGGCTTGACGCGCCGCATCGTAAAGGCTCTCGCGATCGTCAGCGACGACCCGGCGGCGGTGCGCTTGCCATCGGGCGCGACCACCCAGACATCGTCGCTCAGACCAGTGACCGCGTTGACGAGACGGGCAAGTCCCGGCGCTTCGATACCGTCATCGTTGCAGATCAGGATTCTCATTGTTCGCTCCCCAGAGCATGATGCCGAAAAGTGTGAAGCGGTTTTTCGGACGACATCATGCTCGATCTCCTCGATTTAGAGCCGGCACCGCGATGCGTTGGCCGGTACGGCGTTGGGTGCGCAGCGACGGGATGTGGCTTTTCAGGTCATCCAGGAGATCGGTGGTGCAGGAATGACCGAGCGCGTCGGGCCGTCCCGCTTTCTCCCAGATACCGACATTGCCGGAAAGCGTCGGATGGGTGGGCATGCGCACCCAGTCGGCACGGCCGGCCTTGTGCAGGAGATCGCCCGGTGAACCGGCAGGCAGATGTCCGGTAAGAAGCACCGGCAACCCGGCCTGGTCGGCGCGCGGCAGAAGGCGCGACGACGGACCGGCGGCGCCCATGCCGTCATCCGCGAGCAGCGGCAGAAGCGGCAACGGATCCGCATCTGTCCAGTCGGCGGCACTTGCCAAGCGAGCACGCAGCAGTTCGCAAACGCCGGGCAGCAAGGCCGCCGTGGCGCCGATCTGCGTTTCCAGCGACGTTCGCATGCCGGCGTGGACGGCAAACGGCCCCGGCAAGGCCGCGATCAGTTCCAGCGATCGTCCCGACAGCGGCGTCGGCAGCAGGCACCCATCTGAATGCCTTGCCACCCACTGCGAAATTTCGCGTGCCCGCGCCGCGCCCGGCACAGGGTCCGCGCCGTAGGAGGCATCGAAGACCAGGAGATCGCAGTGCGGGATCGTATCCATGACGAAGACATTGCTGTCCGGTACGACATCGGCCGAATAGGCGACACGGCTTTTCCCGTCATCGATGGCGAACCAGACGCCGCCCACGACATGCCCCGACCGTCCCGTCCTGATCGCCAGATTGCCGCTTTTCAGCGTGTCGCCGGGTTCGAAGATTTCGATACGATCGTCAGGAATTGGAAAACGCTTGAAGTCCGCGGGATCGGCATAGGCGGCAAGCGTCGCCGGCGCCTCTTCGCGGGTCTCGGCCGTCATGAAGATCGGGCCGGCATAGCCGCGCGACAGCAGCCAGCTCAGCGCACCGACATGATCCTCATGGGCATGCGAGACGAAGACCGCGTCGATGCCGGCAACCGAACCGTCGAGCGCCGGATAGTATTCCGCCCCCGTCGCGCCAACCTTGATGCCGACATCGAGCAGGATGCGATCGCTGCCGCTGCTGACTGCGAGGCTGGTGCGGCCCTTTTCGCCAAAGCCGCCGAGCAAATCCAGCATCATCACGGTTGGGTCCCCGGGATCAGCCAACCGGACTTTATGCGCAGCCGTGCCTGGGCTCCGCTCTCCAGCACCACGGGATCGGGCTGTTCGAAATGCAAGGTGAGATCGGGACCGGCGGAAGGCGTGAATTCGATGCGCGCGGCACCTCCCTGGTAGATCACCCGCTTGACGAGGCCGTCAAAGCCGGGTCCGTCAGGCGAAACGTCGAGATCGGCGGAGCGGCAGCATATCTTTGCGCCGGCGCGTGGCTGCTCACCGGCCCGGCAGCGCACCACCAACTCGGTTCCGAGAACCCTGACCTTGCAATGACCGGCATTTTCGGCACTCAGCACATCGGCAGGGAGCAAAATTCCTTGCGAGATGAAGGAAGCCACCATCTCATTTGCCGGCTCATGATAGAGTTCGCGTGGCGTCGCCAGCTGCGCAAGGCGCCCGTGATCCATCACCGCGATGCGGTCGGCCAGCGCCATCGCCTCGGCCTGGTCGTGGGTGATATAGACGATGGTCGTGCCCGTGCGCTTGTGGAAGGCGGCGAACTCGTCTTCCATCGAGGCTCTCAAATGCACGTCGAGATTGGCGAGCGGCTCGTCGAACAGCACCAGCGAGGGGGCGGCGACCAGACAGCGCGCCAAGGCAACGCGTTGACGCTGGCCGCCGGAGAGATTGGCGGGCCTGCGATCGCCCAAGCCCTGCAGATTGACCAGGGTGAGTGCATCTTCGACCTTCCGGCGCGCCACCGCTTTGTCGAGCTTCGCCACTTTCAGCGAATAGCCGATGTTTTCGGCGACCGTCATATGCGGCCACAGCGCGTAGTTCTGGAAGACGATGCCGACGCGCCGCTTTTCCGGCGCGACGCTGCCGCCCTTGGCCGACACGATTTCGCTGCCGATGCGGATCTCGCCTGACGTCACCTTCTCGAATCCGGCGACGAGCCTGAGCAGCGTGGTCTTGCCGCAGCCGGACGGCCCGAGCACCGCCAGGAACTCGCCGTCGGCGACGTCGATCGATACGTCCTTCACGGCGTCGAAATCGGCGAAGCTCTTGGTCACATGGTCCAGGGTCAGTCGCGCCATGGCAGAACTCCACTCGGAAGATGAGGGGCAAGCAGATTGGTCACCAGCATCAGCACGAAGGTGACCGCGACCGTGATGACCGACATCGCCGCCGCGTAGTTGGAATCGCCGCCCTGCTCGAAGGAAAACATCACGACGCCGATCGTCTCCGACCCGGACGACCACAGCAGCGCCGAGACGGTGAGTTCGCTGAGCGCCGTCATGAAGATCAGCAGTCCGCCCGCGATCGCCGCCGGTGCCACCAGTGGAAAGATGATGGTGCGCATGCGCGTGAACAGCCCGGCGCCCGCCACCTGCGCCGCCTCTTCCAGCGCCCGGTCGATCTGGTGATAGCCGCTGATGGTCGGCCGCAGCGCCAGCACCAGGAAACGGGCGAGATAAGCGTAGAGGATGATCCAGACGGTATTGTAGAGCTGGATGCCGGTCAGCGGGATCGGCCGCAGGAAGAGCAGCAGCGAAGCGATCGCCAGCACCACGCCGGGCAAGGCATAGGGCAGCTCCACCGACAGATTGAGCAGCCGCACCCAGCGCTGCTTGCCCCAGGCGATCAGATAGCCGATCGGCACTGCGACGAGGACCGCGAAGAAGGCCGCCGCGATCGACAGCCAGAAACTGTTGAAGAAGGCGCGGCTCGCCGCATCGTGCTCGAACAGCACGAAGCGATAATTGTCGAGCGTCGCCGTCTTGGCGGTGAGCGCAATGCCGTAGCCGGGCACCAGTGAGGTCAGCACCAGCCCGAACAAGGGCAGGAACAGCACCAGCACGATTAGCAGCCACATGCCGGCCTGGACGGCGGGGCGCCAGCGGCCAAGCTCGTAGGGCTCGGCCGACAGCGAGGTGGAACTGATGCGGTAGTCGCGGCGGCGGCTCATGAGCTCTTGGGCGAGAATGCCCGCCATGGCGATGACGCCGATCAGCACCGACAGGAAGGCCGTTTCGCCAAGCACGGCGGGGCCTCCGCCGGCCAGCTTCTGGTAGATGAGCGTCGGCAGCACGAGATAGTTGGCGGGAATGCCGAGGAAGGCCGGGATGCCGAAATTGCCGACGCAGGAGACGAAGGCGAGTGCCGCCGCGGCCATGATCGACGGCGTCATCAAGGGCAGCACGATGGTGACCAGCACGGTGAACCAGCCGGCGCCGCCGGCGCGGGCCGCCTCGACCAGTTCGCGCGGCAGCTTGCGCAGGCCGGCACGCACCAGCAGGAAGACCAGCGGGCCATACTGCACGCCGAGCAGCAGGATGATGCCCGAGGTCGAATAGAGCGGGTTTTTGGTGCCTAGCGGCGGTGCTGCGCCGAACAGCTTGAGAAACGGACTGGCCGGGCCGAACAGTTGCAGCCAGGCCAGCGCCGTCACCTGCGGCGCGATCATCAGCGGCATGACATAGCAAAGCACCAGCGCGCTACGGCCGCGAATGTCCGTCAGCGAGACGAGAACTGCCACCAGCGTTCCCGACAGCACCGCAAGCAGGGTGCCGCCGATGCCGATGACCAGCGTGTGCCAGGTGGCGATCCAGGTCGCCGGGCTTCTCAGCCCGGCCTCGATGGCCACGGTCGACATCGTGCCGCCAGGCGCCACGATCTCCTTGAGGAGCCGCAGCATCGGCAGCAGGGAAAGCAGCACGATGACGACGGCCACCGCCGCCGTCAGGGCCGTTTCCTGGCCCCGACTTTCCCTTATCCGTGTGGACATGATTGATTTTCCTGAGATCGATCCGCGAACGGCTTTGTTCGTAGCGCTTCGGGATGCCGTCGAGGCGGCACCCCGAAGCGATTGCCGGCTCAGCCGCCGAACAGCTCGGAGAACTTCGCCTTGTCGGCGTCGGTCTTGGCGACGATCGCCTTGGTGTCGAACGACATCACCTTGACCTTGACGCCTTCCGGCATCCAGTCGGGACGGCCAATCGAGGCGCGCGCCGGCAGGTAGCCCATGGACAGCGCCAGCTTCTGGCCGTCATCGGAAAGAATGAAGTCGACGAACTTCTTGGCGCCTTCCACATTCTTGGCGGTCTTCATGATGGCGACCGGTTCGGTCACGGCGGGCACGCCCTCGCTGGGGAACACGAACTCGACCGGCGAGCCCTTCTTCTTGGCATTCATCGCCATGAAGTCGACCAGGATGCCATAGGGCTTCTCGCCCGATGCCACCGACTTCAGCACCGCGCCATTGCCGCGCACGCTGACGGTGTTGTTGGTCTTCAGCTTCTGGAAGAAATCCCAGCCATAATTGGCGTCGCCGACGAAGCCCGAGAGCAGGTAGGCGGCTGCTCCCGAATAGAGCGGGCTCGGCATGACCAGGCCATCGGCATAGGCGGGCTTGGCGAGATCGGCCCAATGCTCCGGCTTTTCGGCGGCCGCGGTGTTGTAGACGATGCCGGTGGTGATCAGCTTGCTTCCGAAATAGGTCTTGTCGGAATCATAGGCATCGGCCTCGATGCCGTCGAGCTTTGCCTCGGGATAAGGCATCAGCCGGCCGTCCTTCTTCAACAGCTCCATCGAGACCGCGTCGGCGATCAGAAGCACGTCGGGCTGCGGGCTGCCGGCGGCGAACTCGGCCGCCATCTTGGTCAGGATGTCGCTGGTTCCGGAGCGATAGATGGTCACGTCGATGCCGGGCTGCGTCTTCTTGAAGGCGTCCACGGTCTTGGCCGCGTCGGCCTCGGGCTGCGATGTGTAGAGCGTCAGTGTCTCGGCGTTTGCCACGCCGGCAAACAAAGTTGCCGCGAGCGCCAGCTGGCTGGCCAGCCGCTTGATGAAATGCGTCTTCATGAGACCTCCTGTCTTGTCTGTGCATGACCGGTCCGGCCCAGGCCGGCTCCCCGTCTCTTCCTCCCTGCACGGCGCATATGACTGGTGGATGACACAGCGCGTGAAACCCACAAAATATGTTCATATGTACAATGTCAATTACAAATGAACAGAGATGTGCAACTATCGGCAGGCCGCAACCCGGCATCCGATTGACATCCGGCCGGCGTTTCTCCGATGAGGAGAACGCGGCCCGGCCATGGCTGATGAGGGACGAGAAGACATGCCCACGCAGAAATCCACACCGGCCCTTTTGCCGATGGTGTCGTCCGATCTCAACGTCAAGACGGCCTGGCTCTATTATGTCGAGGGCTTCACGCAGGAGCAGATCGCCGAGAAGCTCGACGTCTCCCGGGTGAAGGTCATGCGCACGCTGGCCGCCTGCACCGCCGAAGGCATCGTCGTCACCATGATCAACGCGCCGACCGCCGAGCAGGTGGCGCTCGAACGGGCGCTTGAGAAGCGCTGGAGCCTCAATGCCGCGGTCGTCATTCCGACGCCCTCGGCCCAGGACCATCTGGAAAAGGCGATCGGCCACGCCGTCGCCGCCTTTCTCGGCGAGCAGATGCAAGACGGCATGACGCTCGCCATCGGCGGCGGCGCGACGCTGCATGCCAGCCTGGGCTTTCTCGCCCGCCGGCAGTTGAAGCGCGCCTCGGTGGTGGCGCTGGTCGGCAGCCTGCCGCATTCGCAATGGATCAACCCGTCGATCGTCGCCGCCAAGGTCGCCGATGTCTTCGAGGTCGACAGCTACCAGATCACCGCGCCGGTGACGGTCGACGATCCCTCGCTTCGCGGTCTCCTGTGGGCGCAGCCAACCCTGCAGGATGTGCGCCGGCGTGCGGCCGCCGCCGACATCGCGTTGCTCACCGTCGGGGACATGTCGCCGGACGCCACCATCTTCCGGCACGGCATCGTGCCGTCGTCGCTGATCGCGTCGCTGAAGGCGAAAGGCGCGGTCGCCAACATGCTGTGCTACTTCGTCGATGCCGCGGGCAGGCTGGTCGACCACGAGGTCAATGGGCGCGTCATGGCCATCGATCTCGAAATGGTCGGCCAGGTGCCGAATGTCGTGCTGGCCGCCGGCGGAAAACGCAAGGTGGCCGCGATCCTCGCCGCGCTGAAGGCCGTCAGCACCAATGTGCTGATCACCGACAGCGACACGGCGACCGCGCTGCTGGCGAAAAGCGGTTAGGAGAGCTTCGATTCCTGTTCGAACTAGATAAGTCCGCGTTCGCGCAAAAAATCCTCGACGCCGACATGGGTCATGGATTCGAACTCGGCGATCGCCTCGGCCACCCGCTTGCGCTGGGCGGCCAGCAGCGTGAACACCTGCTTCATCTCGCCGGAAACGCCAAAACGGCTCCACCGCTCGGCGATATGCATGGGCAGGCCGATATCGGCACAGAATGCATCCAAGCTGTCGTAGCCGAGGCTTGCGACAAGCTGCTTCGTCTCTTCCGCCGACATGCGCGGTTCGAAGGCATGGTCGTGCAGGCGCTGCGCCACCAGCTTGATGTCGGATGGCGAGGCGCCCATGACCTTGCCAAACAGGGTTTTGACATCAGATGGGTCGAATGCGGGCATGCTGGCCTCCCTGGATCGCGGTCCACAGAAAAGATGGGGCAAGGGTCGGCGCCTGACAAGTCATTTCCGTCGTAAGCCGGCGCACCAATCGGCACCGGCTTGCAACAGAGGGCCTAGACCAGCATGCCCATCGGATTTTCGATCAGCCGCTTGAAGGCGACCAGCAGTTCGGCGCCGAGCGCTCCGTCGACGGCGCGATGATCGGTCGACAGCGTCACCGACATCACGGTGGCGATTTTGATCTCGCCATTCTTGACCACCGCCCGCTCCTCGCCGGCACCAACCGCCAGGATCGTCGCATGCGGCGGGTTGATGACGGCGGCAAAGTCCTTGATGCCGAACATGCCCAGATTCGAAACCGCCGTCGTACCGCCCTGATACTCTTCCGGCTTCAGCTTGCGGCTGCGGGCGCGGCTCGCCAGGTCCTTCATCTCGTTGGAGATGGTGGACAGCGTCTTTTCGTCCGCTTTGCGGATGATCGGCGTGATCAGGCCGCCGGGGATCGAGACGGCAACGCCGACATCGGCATGCTTGTGCTTGACCATGGCGCTTTCGGTCCACGAGGCATTGGCATCCGGCACCGCCTTCAAGGCCAGCGCCATTGCCTTGATCACCATGTCGTTGACCGACAGCTTGTAGGCGGGTGCCTCGCCCTTGTCGGTCTTCTTCACCGGCGCCGCCGCATTGATCTGCGTACGCAACGCCAAGAGCGCATCGAGCTCGCAGTCGAGCGTCAAGTAGAAATGCGGGATGGTGGTCTTGGCCTCGACCAGGCGCCGCGCAATGGTCTTGCGCATATTGTCGTGCGGGACGAGTTCGTAGGAGCCGAGTTCGAACAGGCGCAGCACGTCCCCCTCCCCCTTGAGGGAAGGGTGGCCGGCCGCGGGCCGGTCGGGTGGGGTCGGCTCGACTGGGCTCGGCTCGACGAGGCTCGGCGCGAAGGAGGTGCCTTCTGAGGCGACCCCCTCCGTCCGCTTCGCGGACACCTCCCCCTCGAGGGGGGGGGAAAGCGCGGCGTCTATGTCGGCTTTTACAACACGGCCGCATGGACCCGTGCCTGCGATATTGGAAAGTGCAATGCCTGCTTCACGAGCCAAGCGCCGAGCCAAAGGCGTCGCGCGGGTTTTCCCCTCCCCCTCGAGGGGAGGGTGGCCGGCCGCAGGCCGGTCGGGTGGGGTCGGTTCGACCGGGCTCAACGCAGGAGCGGTGCCTCCTGAGACGACCCCCTCTGTCGGCGTCGCCGACATCTCCCCCTCGAGGGGGGAGATTGGCGCCTTGTCCCCATACGCCTCCCCATCAGCATAGATCCAGGCAACAGCCGCGCCCACCGCGATATCGACGCCTTCCTTGCCGGTGACGTCGCGCAGCACGCCGCTGGCCGGTGCGTCGATCTCCATCGCCGCCTTGTCGGTCTCGATCTCGAACAGGACGTCGCCCTTGTTGACGTGGGCGCCTTCCTCGGCGAACCAGCGCGAAATCTGTCCGGTCGCCATGTCCATGTCGACCTTGGGAAGAATGACTTCGGTCGGCATCTCTCAGCGAACCCCTTTCACGAGGTCGCGCGCGGCGCTGATGATGTCGGGAACCTGCGGCACGGTGGCCTTTTCCAGCTCCGGATTGTAGGGGATCGGCGTCTCGGCGCCGCCCAGCCGCACGATCGGCGCGTCGAGATAGTCGAACGCCTCGCTCTCGGCGATCATGGCGCTGACCTCGGCGCCGATGCCCAGCGTCTTGACCGCTTCGTAGACGCACATCAGCCGCGACGTCTTCTTGACGCTGTCGATGACGGTCCGCTTGTCCATCGGCCGGATGGTCCTGAGGTCGACGACCTCGACGTCGATGCCTTCGGCTTCCAGGGTGGCCGCGGCGTCGAGCGCCTTCTGCACCATGATCGAGGTGGCGACGATGGTGAGGTCGCGGCCCTCGCGGCGGATGTCCGCCTTGCCGATCGGCACCGTGTAGTAACCTTCGGGCACCGGGCCCTTCATCTTGTAGAGCAGCTTGTGCTCGAAGATCATCACCGGATCGGGATCGGCGACCGCCGCCAAAAGCATGCCCTTGGCATCGTAGGGCGTCGCCGGCTGGATGACCTTGAGACCCGGCACATGACCGAGCCAGGCTTCGAGGCTCTGGCTGTGCTGCGCGGCGGCGCCGGTGCCGGAGCCGGCGGGAAAGCGCATCACCACGGGAACCGAAACCTCGCCGCCCAGCATGAAGCGCATCTTGGCCGCCTGGTTGACGATCTGCTCCATGGCGAGCGTCGCGAAATCGGAAAACTGGAATTCGAATATCGGCCGCATGCCGGTGAGGGCCGCGCCGACCGCGACGCCGGCGCCGCCCAGTTCCGAAATCGGCGTGTCCATCACGCGGTCCGCGCCATAGCGCTCGACCAGATCGCCGGTCACCTGGAAGGCGCCGCCATAGACGCCGATATCCTCGCCCATCAGGAAGACGCGTTCGTCCATGTCCATGGCGATCGCCATGGCTTCCTGGATCGCCTGGGCGTAGCTCAGTTCACGCACCATCGCGTCCATCACGCCTGCTCCGTATAGACATAATTTCCGGTCTCGCTGATGTCCGGCGCCGGGCTTGCCTTGGCGAATTCGATGCCGTCGGCGATTTCCCGCGCCACCGCATCGCGGATGGCCTCGATGCCCTTGTCGTCGATGAAGCCGAATTCGCGCAGCTCGTTTTCGAACAGCGCGATCGGGTCGCGGTTCGACATCCAGTCCTCGATCTCTTCCTTGGTGCGATAGCGGTTGCGGTCGCTCTTGGAGTGGCCGCGATGACGGTACGTCTTGGATTCGATCAGCGTCGGCCCCTCGCCTGCACGGGCACGCTCGACGGCCCTGTAGGACGCCTCGGCGACCTCGGAGAAGATGTTGCCGTTGACGACGACGCCCGGCATCGAATAGGCGGCGGCGCGCTCCGCGATGTTCTTCACCGCAGTGGAACGGGCCGTCGACGTCGACATGCCGTAACCGTTGTTCTCGCAGACGAAAATGACAGGCAGCTTCCAGATCGCGGCCATGTTGAGCGCCTCGTGGAAGGCGCCCTCATTGTTGGCGCCGTCGCCGAAGAAGGAGACCACGACCTTGCCGGTCTTCATCCTCTTGGAGGAGAGCGCTGCCCCCACCGCGATCGGAATGCCGCCGCCGACGATGCCGTTGGCGCCGAGATTGCCCTTGCCGACATCGGCAATGTGCATCGAGCCGCCGCGGCCCTTGCAGTAGCCCGTGGTCTTGCCGAAGAACTCGGCGAACATACGCTTGACCTCGGCGCCCTTGGCGATGCAGTGGCCGTGGCCGCGATGGGTCGAGGTGATCTGGTCATCCTCGCCAAGCGGCATGCAGATGCCCATGGCGCTGGCCTCCTGGCCGATCGACAAATGCATCGTGCCGTGGATGAGGCCGCGCGTGTAGCACTCCTCCGCGCCCTCTTCGAAGCGGCGGATGAGGTACATTTTGTAGAGCACCTGCTTGAGCTGCTCGGCGCTGTACTGGCGATAGACGAAGGGCAGGTTGGCGCGGCTGTCCGCCACGGCTTTGCTCAATCCAGCCATGGTCAGGCTCCAACGGTTCCATAGACGAGCTTGTCCTGGCGCGCGCGCAGTTCGGCGATCTTGGAGCCCGGAGCCGGGGTCGCATTGGCATAGGTGATGAGCTCGCCCTTCTTGATCGGCGCCGTCACCGAACCGCCCTGCAGCAGGCCGCAGGGAATGGCCTTGGCGGCATGCGCTTCCGGCGCCGTCATGATCCAGGCGCGGTAGCAATATTCGCCGATCGCATCGAGTTTTTCGCCCGGCTGCATGTCCTTCTTGGCCACGGCGGCGACTTCCGCCACGGGCTTGGCCAGCGGCACCATATCGGCCTTGCCGTAGAGCACGACGCGGGCGCAGGTCAGCGGCACTTCGAGCGAGGTGAGGTGATAGGGGCGGTGGAAGGTGAAGTACGGGCCCTTGCCCATCTTCAGATCTTCCATGCGCTCCGAAATGCGAGGATGCGACATGTCGGCGACGACGAAGACGCCGGGTGCGACACCCTTGCCGATCGAGTAGTCGACGACGCCGACCCTGGACAGCACACCGCCATCCTTCTGCGGCACCAGCACTTTCGAGAGTTCGCCGAGCGTCGCGGCCGGGCCATGCATGCCGGCCTTGTCGGGCACCAGCCCGGTGGCGTTGGCGATCGCCGCCATCTCGACCATGGTCTTGGAGCCGTCGACGAATTCGACCAGCATGCGCACATTCATGTGCCGGCGCGTGGCCTCTTCCTCATAGGCCGGCGGCGTGGCGTCGATATTGAGCGGGTTGTTCTTGCCCTTGCCGGCTGCGACGATCGGATGGCCCATGGCCGAGACGAACTCGATCAGTTCCATGCAGGAGGACGGCTCGTCCCCGGCGCCAAGCGAATATGTGACGCCGAGCCTGTCGGCCTCGCTCTTCAGATAGGCGCCGATGGTGACGTCGGCCTCGACATTCATCATCACCAGGTGCTTGCCGTGCTCCATGGCCCGCAGCCCAATCTCGGCGCCGACAGCGGGAACGCCGGTGGCGTCGATGACGACGTCGATGAGGTCATTGTTGATGACCAGGTCGGCGTCGTTGGTGACCGCCACCTTGCCGGCCTCCATGGCGGCCGTCATCGCCGAAGCGTTCGACACCTCGCGCGCGTGACCGGTTTCCTGGAAAGCAATGTCCACCGCCTTGCTGGCGGCGGGCAGGTTCAGTTCGGAAATCGCGCCGATCTCGATGCCGGACATATGCGCGACGCGGGTAACGATATCGGTTCCCATCTCGCCGGAGCCGATCAGGCCGATACGAATGGGCTTGCCCGACTTGCCGCGTTCCTCGAGATCGCGGGCAAGGCCCGTCAATGAAACATTGGAAGCCATACCGCTCATTCCTCCCGTAGTGCAGGCCATGTTCAAGTGCTTGACGGGTATTGAACATATGTATTCCTGTCAAGACTAATGTCCAAATTCGGTGCTTTTTGACGCGCCTTCGCGGAGGCCGCGTCGACCCCAGGCAATGGCGGCCGCACGCCGGACACATATCGACAGGCGGGCGCGGCGGCGGGGCCTCCCGACGCCGGGAACAAGCAGGCCGGTCCATGGCCATAACGACCGCTATGAAAGCGGACCGTCTTCAGTGTGGAGAGCCCTACGGAGCTCGATCAGATGCCGCCGGCAACGGGAAAATCGTGGAAATGCACGACCACCCCATCGGCGTCGATGAAGACCACGGCATAGGCGGGAGGTTCGTGACCCAGGCTCCAGCTTTCCGAAAAATCGAGCGCCGTCTGGTGGTTGGTGCTGCGCAGCGTGCTGACCGGGATGCCGCGCCAGCTGCCGGCGATCAGCCGGTGAACGTGGCCGGCGAAGATGTGGCGGACATTGCCGTGGCGCGACAGGACGTCATGGAAGATATCGGCGCCGGCGAGCCTGGCCTCGTCGAGCACCGGAATGTGTATCCGGAACGGCGGGTGGTGCATGAACAGGAGGACCGACCGGTCTCGCGCCTCTTGCAGCCGTTGGTCCAGCCAGTCGAGACGCGCTTGACATAGCCTGCCCTCGACATGTCCGCTGTCCAGCGTGTCGAGCAGGATCAGGCGGCCTTGGCTGCCATCGAAAACGCTCTGGACGAAGCCCCCTTCGGCGGCCGCCTGCGGAAGCATCTCGAAAAACAGCGCCCGGTCGTCATGGTTGCCGAGCATCAGCCGGCAAGGCGGAACGAATGCCGCCAGTCTTTCCTTCAACGCCGCATAGGCGGCGCGCTCGCCGTCATTGGTGAGATCGCCCGAAATCACCACGAGCTCGGCGTCGGCGTGGTTTTTGACGATATCGGCAAGGCAGGCATCCAGCCGCGCCAGCGGATCGCTGCCGTACAGGCGACCGCCAGGTGCTATCAGATGCGGATCGGAGAGCTGGATGATTTTCATGGTCCTGACCGAAGGCTTGCCTGCCGACGCCGTCGGCATCAGCCGGCAAACGGAACGCGCTGGCTACCCTCTACTGCGCCGTCCAGCCGCCATCCATCGGCAAGGTCGTGCCGGTGATCTGCCTGGCCGCGTCCGAGCACAGGAAAAGCGTCAGCGCCGCAAGCTCCTCGACGGTGACGAATTCCTTCGTCGGCTGTGCGGCGAGCAGCACGTCGTGCTTGACCTGTTCCTCGGTCATGCCGCGCGCCTTCATCGTGTCGGGGATCTGCTTTTCGACCAGCGGCGTCCAGACATAGCCCGGCGCGATCGCGTTGACGGTGATGCCGTCCTGCGCCACTTCCAGCGCCACCGTCTTGGTCAGGCCTGCAATGCCGTGCTTGGCCGAAACATAGGCCGACTTGAACGGCGAGGCGACCAGCGCATGCGCGGAAGCCGTGTTGACGATGCGGCCCCATTTGCGGCTCTTCATGCCCGGCAGTGCCGCCTTGATCGCATAGAACGCCGCCAGGAGGTTAATGCGGATGATCGCCTCCCACTTGTCGTCGGGGAATTCCTCGATCGGTGCGACGTGCTGGATGCCGGCATTGTTGACCAGGATGTCGAGGCTGCCGAACGCGGCCTCAGCGTCGTGCACCATGGCGCTCACGGCCGCCCCGTCCATCATGTTGGCGTCGGAGTAGCGGCACTTGACGCCGAAATCCTTCTCGATGCCGGCGCGTTCCTGCTCGATCGCGGCGGCATCGCCAAGGCCATTGATGGTGACGTTGGCGCCTTCGGCGGCGAAGGCGCGGGCGATGGCCAGGCCGATACCGCTGGTCGAGCCGGTGACGAGGGCGTTCTTCGAAGACAGGGAACCCATGGTGATCTCGCGCGAAGTGGGAGGGAACATGACGATATAATTGTGCGTCGCAACATGACAATGACAGAGCCATGTGTCGATGCGATTACAGCCAGACGACAGCGTCGGCACGGCCCCTCGCCCCGTTCGGAACCATGGTCGTGAGCCTGACACGGCCCTGTCATGGTGCCGTGCAACATAATCGCTTGCGCATTCGCGCGGTCATTCCTGACGAAAATATTGCCCGAAAAGAACTTCGTCTGACAAACCTTGGGGGTGCAGCTTGGAAATCGCCGATGTCGTGAGGCGCGCCTATGCGATGCCGCTGACCAACCCGTCCTTCCCGCCCGGCCCCTACCGTTTCTTCGACCGCGAATACATCATCATCACCTACCGCACGACGCGCGAAGCGCTCGAGGCGGTCGTGCCGGCGCCGCTGGAGATCGACGAGCCGCTGGTCAAGTACGAGTTCATCCGCATGCCCGACTCGACCGGCTTCGGCGACTATACCGAGACCGGCCAGGTCATCCCCGTGCGCTACAAGGGCCAGCATGGCGGCTACGTCCATTCGATGTATCTCGACGACGACGCGCCGATCGCCGGCGGCCGCGAGCTGTGGGGTTTCCCGAAGAAGCTGGCCAACCCCAAGATCGTCCATGAGGGCGAGGTGATCGTCGGCACGCTGCACTATGGCAGCGTTCTGTGCGCCACCGGCACCATGGGCTACAAGCACCGCGAGGCCGACCACGATTCCGTGCTCGCAGCGCTCGCCGCGCCCAATTTCCTGATCAAGATCATCCCGCATGTCGACGGAAGCCCGCGCATCTGCGAGCTGGTGCGCTACTACCTCACCGATATCACGCTGAAGGAGGCCTGGACTGCGCCGGCGGCGCTCGATCTCAGGCCACACGTCATGGCCGACGTGGCGAAGCTGCCGGTGCTCGACATCGTATCCGCCGTTCATTTCAAAGCCGACCTGACGCTGGGACTGGGCGAGGTGGTCCACGACTATCTCGGCGATCACGGCCTGTGCGCCGCCAACCAGTTGGAGAAAGCCCATGCTTGAACGCAACCGCAAGAAGGAGGCCACCGCCACCATCGAGGAAATCTCGGCGCAATACGACCGTATCGCGCTGGTGTTTCAGGGAGGCGGCGCGCTCGGCGCCTACCAGGCCGGGGTCTACCAGGCGCTGGCCGACGCCGGCTGCGAGCCGACATGGCTGTCCGGCGTCTCGATCGGCGCCATCAATGCGGCGATCATCGCCGGCAATGAGTCAAGCCGCCGCCTCCAGCGTCTGGAGCAGTTCTGGCAGACGATCTCGGGCCGCAAGATCTGGTCCTATACGCCCGAGGGCGATATCTATCGCGATATCCGCAACCGCACCTCCTCTTGGATGACGATGACCATGGGCCAGCCCGGCTTCTTCAAGCCGCGCAGCCCTAATCCCTGGTTCGAGCAGCAGGGCGCCGAGGGCGCCACCAGCTTCTACGACACCGCCGAGTTGAAGGACACGCTGGAGAGCCTGATCGACTTCGACGTGCTGAACGACGGCAAGAAGCGGCTGAGCGTCGGCGCGGTCAATGTCCGTACCGGCAACTTCGTCTATTTCGACACCGACAAGGTCCGCATCGGACCGGAGCACATCATGGCCAGCGGCGCGCTGCCGCCTGCTTTCCCAGCGATCCGCATCGAGGGCGAGTATTACTGGGACGGCGGCATCGTCTCCAACACGCCGCTGCAATATCTGCTCGACCAGGAAGAGGACCGTTCTTCGCTCGTCTTCCAGGTCGACCTGTTCAGCGCCCGCGGTGTCCTGCCGCGCAGCATGCCCGACGTGCTGTCGCGTCACAAGGACATCATGTATTCCAGCCGCACGCGCCAGAACACCGACAATTTCAAGCGCATCCACGGCCTGAAGATGCGCCTGCTCGACGCGCTGAAGCGGGTGCCCAAGGAGCAGCTGACGCCGGATGAGGAAGTGCTGATCGCGGACTATTCCGACGCCGGCATCGTCAACATCGTGCACCTGATCTACCAGCACAAGGGCTATGAAGGTCACGCCAAGGACTATGAGTTCTCCGGCACCTCGATGCGCGAGCATTGGGAGACAGGCCTTGAGGACACCCAGCGCACCTTGCGCCATCGCAAATGGCTGACCCTGCCGACCAATGTCGATGGCGTTGCCATCCACGACCTGCACCGCGAGGACCCGACTTAGAGTCGGGCAGGGGCGGTACCCGCGACAATCCGCCGTCGAGTTCCTTCACACCCCCCTCTGTCCTGCCGGACATCTCCCCCGCATGGGGGGAGGTCGATGAGGGCTGCGCCTTCGTCAATCTCCAATAGCTCTCAAAACTGGCGGGGCGTATGAACTGCTAATCTCCCTCCTTGCGGGGGAGATGGCCGGCAGGCCAGAGCGGGGTGCTGTCCCGCCGACACATCGGAATGAAAAAGGCAGCGCCGGCGACCGGCGCTGCCTTTGCTTGGAAGCTTATACGCCTCTTCAGAACACCTGGCGGAAGATGATGAACAGCACGAAGGCGAGCGCGATCGAGCACGGCAGGGTCAGCACCCAGGCCAGCAGCAGGTTGCGCACCGTCGACCACTGCAGGCCCGAGCCGTTGGCGGCCATCGTTCCGGCGACGCCCGACGACAGCACATGGGTTGTCGACACCGGCAGGCCGAGCCTGTCGGCCATGCCGATGGTCACCATCGCCACCAGTTCGGCGGCCGCACCCTGGCCGTAGGTCAGGTGGCTCTTGCCGATCTTCTCGCCGACGGTGACGACGATGCGCTTCCAGCCAACCATCGTGCCGAGGCCAAGCGCCAGGGCGACGGCGATCTTCACCCATAGCGGGATGAACTTCGTCGCGTTGTCGACCGCCTTGTGGTAGTCGGTGACCGCCTTGAGGTCGGCCGCTTCCATCGGCAGCAGCTTTTTCTTGTCGATCAGCTTGAGCGCCTCGCCGATCAGATAGATGTCGTTACGGGCGTTGCTGACCAGATCGGTCGGCACGTTGTCGACCGAGGCATAGGGCTGCAGCCCGGCGGTCGTGTTGTGGACATAGGTCTGCAGCGCCACGGTGGTCTGGTCGCTCCACGTCCGGGTGCGAACGGCATCCTGGACAGCGGCCTTGGCGTCGGCGACGGTGATGCCGGGCTTTGCATATTTGCCGAGCGCCGTCTCGACATTGACGGAGGCCGACTTGTAGGCTTCGAGGTAGTTGATGTCGGGCGTCCTGTTCAGCGCATAGGCCGTCGGCACCACGCCGATCAGGATCAGCATGATCAGGCCCATGCCCTTCTGGCCGTCATTGGAGCCGTGCGCGAAGCTGACGCCGGTGCAGGTGAAGATCAGCAGAGCACGGATCCACCAGGGCGGCGGGGCATTGCCCTTCGGCGCCTCGTAGAGCGCCGGATTGCGCACCAGAAGCTTCATCAAATAGAGCAGGATGGCGGCGGCGAAGAAGCCGACGATCGGCGACACCAGCAAGGTGGTGCCGACATTGGTCGCCTGCGACCAGTCGACACCGCTGGTGGCGCTGCCGGCCGGCGCCATGAACTGATTGGCAAGGCCGACGCCGATGATCGAGCCGACCATGGTGTGCGAACTCGAGGCCGGCAGGCCGAGGAACCAGGTGCCGAGGTTCCACAGGATGGCGGCAACCAGCAGCGCGAACACCATGGCAAAGCCCGAAGAGGAGCCGACCTGCAGGATCAGCTCGACCGGCAGCAACGACAGGATGCCGAAGGCGACCGCGCCGCTGGACGTGAGGACCCCGAGGAAATTGAAGACGCCCGACCACATGACGGCGAATTCGGCCGGCAGGGAGCGCGTGTAGATGACGGTCGCCACCGCATTGGCGGTGTCGTGGAAGCCGTTGACGAATTCGAAGCCGAGCGCGATCAGCAAGGCAATGCCGAGCAGTATCCACGGCACGGTCTTGGCCACCGCCAGATCCTGGCTGAGCGCGTAGCCGACATAGACGATGCCGACCAGCACCAGCACACCGAAGGCGGGCAGGAACCACTTCGCGCCACCTGAATGATCCAGCGGATGCTCCGGTCTCGGAATGCCCGCCTCGCTAGAAACTATGTCCACCATGTCCCACTCCTTTTGCATTGCAGCAAAGAACTGGGAACGACGCTATGTCCGGACGATGAACCCTGTGTGACGCCGGGGTGGACCCCTGAAGCTCCTAGGCCGGGCCGGAGCTTGTCTTCAGGATTGCCGAAAACAGCGGGTCGAAGGCGCGGCTGATCGGCGCCGCGGCGGCGCCGAGCGCGATCGACCAAGGGTCGGTGGTGCCGAGCTGCAGGCGCGGCAAGGTCCGGCCCGGCCGGTCGGCGATCGACGGCAGCAGCGGATGCATCGCCTCGACCAGCCGGCGGGCCAGCGCTTCCGGCGCGCCGCTGGTCAGGATGACGGTCTGCGGATCGAAGATCGTCTCGATCAGATGCACACTCCAGCGCAAATCATGCGCCGCGCCGTCGATCCAGGCCATCATCCCGGGGGTCCCGGCCAGGACCAGGGCGTTCATCTGCTCGTAGATATCGCTGTCCGCCGGGTTGAGGCCGAGATGCTGGTAGAGCGAGGCCAGCGATGCGCGATGTTCGAGCGGCGTCGAGCCGGGGCCGGCCGGCGACAGCAAGGCCATGCCGATTTCGCCGGCATTGCCGTGGCCGCCGCTGTAGAGTTCGCCATTGAGGATCAGTCCGGTACCGATGCCGTAGCCGACATAGAGGCAGACCGCGTGATCGACGCCATGCGCCGCGCCGACGATGCGTTCCGCCGTCGCACAAGCGGCGGCGTCGTTCTGCAGGCCGACATTCAGCCCCGTGCCTTTGGCCAGCGTCTCCAGCAGCGGAAACTTCTGCCAGGCCGGCATCATCCATTTGTCGTCCGAATCCTTCAGCCCGAAAGGGCCGGGCATGGCCACGCCGAGACCGACCAGCCGTTTCTCCGACTGCGAGGAAATCCCGGCCAGGTCGCGCCGGACGCCGTTGATCAGGCCGAGGATCACCTCGACGCCCTTCGACGGCTCATCGAACGGCAGGTTCGCCTCGGCGCGCGCCAGCACACTGCCCATCAGATCGACCGCGACCGCCCGCGTCAGGTAGCGATCGATCTGCAGGCCGATGGCGAAGGCGCCTTCGGGAACCAGCCTGTAGGGTGTCGAGGGCTGCCCCCTGCCCTTGCGCACCGCATCGAGCGCCACGACTAGGCCGTCGCTTTCGAGATCCTCGATGATGTTGGAAACCGCCTGCTTGGTTAGCTGCGTCGCCCGCGCCAGGTCGGCGCGCGACAGGGCACCATTGAGACGCAACGCCTCGATCATCACACGGCGGTTGTGCGCGCTGGTGCCTTCCTGATTGGTGCCGCTTTTGGCGCGGATCGGGCTGATGTCATCCATCGGCGTTTCCCCTCTTGACTCCATTAGAATATTGATCGACTAATTAAGTCAAGCGAGTTGACTTAATGCGAACCGAATGCCGCAAAACAAGATGGCCAGGGCCTCGGCCCGTCGCCACTGGGCAGCCGGGTGATCATCAGGTCACGCGACATGGATCCGGGAAGACGATGCGAAACATCCGCACCGCCGGCCCCTCAACGCCGGAAATGGGAGAAGAAGATGCTTAAGACAATCACCAAAACACTGGTCGGCGCGGTCTTCGCTGGCGGACTGTTCGTTCCGCACGCTTTCGCCGAAACCACGCTCAACGCGCTTTTCATGGCCCAGGCCGCCTACAGCGAGGCCGATGTGCGCGCCATGACGGATGCCTTCACCAAGGCCAATCCGGACCTCAAGGTCAATCTCGAATTCGTCCCCTATGAAGGCCTGCACGACAAGACCGTGCTCGCCCAAGGCTCGGGCGGCGGCTACGACGTCGTGCTGTTCGACGTCATCTGGCCAGCCGAATACGCCACCAACAAGGTGCTGGTCGATGTGTCGTCCAAAATCACCGACGACATGAAGAAAGGCGTGCTGCCCGGCGCCTGGACCACCGTCCGCTACGACGGCAAATATTATGGCATGCCCTGGATCCTCGACACCAAATACCTGTTCTACAACAAGGAAATCCTGGAAAAAGCCGGCATCAAGACGCCGCCGAAGACTTGGGAAGAGCTTGGCGAACAGGCAAAGATCATCAAGGACAAAGGTCTGCTGAAGACGCCGATCGCCTGGAGCTGGTCGCAAGCCGAAGCCGCGATCTGCGACTACACCACGCTGGTCAGCGCCTATGGCGGCGACTTCCTCAAGGACGGCAAGCCGGACTTCCAGAACGGCGGCGGCCTCGAGGCGCTGAGATACATGGTCGACAGCTACAAGTCCGGCCTCACCAACCCGAACTCCAAGGAGTTCCTGGAGGAGGACGTGCGCAAGGTTTTCGAAAACGGCGATGCCGCTTTCGCCTTGAACTGGACCTACATGTACAACATGGCCAACGATCCGAAGGATTCGAAGGTCGTCGGCAAGGTCGGCGTTGTGCCGGCGCCGGGCGTTGCCGGCACCAGCGAGGTTTCGGCCGTCAATGGCTCGATGGGCCTTGGCGTCACGGCTGTCTCGAAGCATCCGGACGAGGCCTGGAAATACATCGAGTTCATGACCTCGCAGGCGACGCAGAACCAGTATGCCAAGCTCTCGCTGCCGATCTGGGCCTCATCCTATGACGACCCGGCCGTCACCAAGGGTCAGGAAGAGCTGATCGCCGCCGCCAAGCTCGGCCTGGCCGCGATGTATCCGCGTCCGACCACGCCGAAATACCAGGAGCTGTCGACCGCGCTGCAGCAGGCGATCCAGGAATCGCTGCTCGGCCAGTCCTCGCCGGAAGACGCCCTGAAGACCGCCGCGCAGAACAGCGGTCTCTGAGCACCTTTCTCCGGTTGCGGGCGGCCTAGTGCCGCCCGTGCTATGTCTGAAATCACGATGAATGAAGAGAGGCTGCTCTGATGTCGGGCACCTGGATGACCACCCGTGCGTGGTTGCTGATGCTGCCGCTGCTCGTGGTCATGATCGCCGTCATCGGCTGGCCGCTGGTCGATACGGTCAGCCTTTCCTTCACCGATGCCAAGCTGGTCGGCACGGGTGGCGATTTCGTCGGCTTCGACAATTACACGAAGATGCTGTCGAGCACGAATTTCTCGCGCACGCTGGTCACCACGGCGCTGTTCGCGGTCATTTCGGTTGCCGCCGAGATGGTGATCGGCGTTCTCGCGGCCCTTTTGCTCAATCAGGAGTTCCACGGCCGCGCCGTCCTGCGTGCCCTGATGATCTTGCCCTGGGCGTTGCCGACGGTGGTCAACGCCACCCTGTGGCGGCTGATCTACAATCCTGAATATGGCGCGCTGAACGCGGCTCTCACGCAACTCCATCTGATCGACGCCTATCGCTCCTGGCTCGGTGAGCCCGGCACGGCGCTGGCGGCCCTGATCGTCGCCGACTGCTGGAAGAATTTTCCGCTGGTGGCGCTGATTGCGCTGGCCGCCCTGCAGGCGGTGCCGCGCGACATCACCGCAGCCTCGCTGGTCGACGGCGCCGGGCCCTTCAACCGCTTCCGCTTCGTCATCCTGCCCTATCTCGTCGGCCCGCTAATGGTGGCGCTGGTGCTGCGCACCATCGAGGCGTTCAAGGTCTTCGACATTATCTGGGTGATGACCCGCGGCGGCCCGGCCAACAGCACGCGCACGCTGTCGATCCTCGTCTACCAGGAGGCCTTCTCCTTCCAGCGCGCCGGCTCCGGCGCGTCGCTGGCGCTGATCGTCACGCTGCTCGTGACGGTGCTCGCCGTCGCCTATGCGACCCTGGTGCGAAAGACCGCCGGGAGTGCCGCCTGATGGAACGCAAGAGCCTCGGCTTCACCATCTTCATCCACGCCTGCGCATTGCTGCTCGCCGCAATCATCCTGGCGCCCATCGCCTGGCTGTTCATCATGAGCATATCGCCGGCCGTCGACCTTGCCGCCAAGCCGCTGCGCTGGTGGCCGCAGGCCGCCGACTTCTCGCGCTACCGGCAATTGCTGTCGACCGCTGAAAACAGCGCCGGCGCCGCCTTCACCTCGTCGCTGCGCAACAGCCTGGAGATCGCCGGCATGGCGACGCTGGCGGCATTGGCCCTCGCCATCCCCGCCGGCTGGGCGGTCTCGCGCACGCCCACGATCGGCTGGTCGCTGTCGATGGTCATCGCCACCTACATGCTGCCGCCGGTGGCTTTGGCCGTGCCGCTCTATATGGGCCTGTCGCATCTCGGCCTGCTCAACAATGTCTTCGGCCTGGCGTTGGTTTACCTGACCATACTGGCGCCCTTCACCACCTGGCTGATGAAATCGGGCTTCGATTCCATCCCGCGCGAAATCGAGGCGGCGGCGATGATCGACGGCGCCGGCCTGTTCCAGACCCTGCGCATCATCACGCTGCCGCTCGCCGCACCGGTGATGGCGACCTCCGCGCTGTTTGCCGTGCTGCTCGCCTGGGATGAATTCTTCTATGCGCTGCTGTTCACCTCCGACCAGCGCGCCAAGACCCTGACCGTCGCCATCGCCGATTTGGCCGGCGGCCGTGTTTCCGATTATGGGCTGATCGCCACCGCCGGCGTACTCGCCGCTCTGCCGCCGGTGCTGATCGGCCTGGTCATGCAGCGGGCGCTGATTTCGGGCCTGACCAGCGGCGGTGTGAAAGGATGATGATGACTGCGACAAAAACCCGGCCGGCCGGACTGGCCGCGATCGACCGCGAAATGGCGCGACAGCATGCCGACGCGCGCACTTCGTTCGAACAGAACGCCGCCGTGGCGCAACAGGTCGCCGCCGCGATCGGGAAGACCGGACGCCTGCTTCTGCTCGGCATGGGTGGTTCGCATGCGGTTGGACGCGCTGTCGAGCCGCTCTATCGCGCGCTCGGCATAGATGCCCTGGCGCTGCCGCTTTCCGAACAGCTCGGCCAGCCCCTGCCGCTGGCGGGACGGACGGTGCTTGTCACCTCGCAATCGGGCGAGAGCGCTGAGGTCGTCAGGTGGTTTGCAGAGGCCGGCAGTACTGTCGATGTTTTCGGCCTGACGCTGGAAAGCACCTCCTTCCTGGCGCGCACGGTGCCTTGCCTGGTCGGCGCCGGCGGCACCGAACTGGCCTTTGCCGCGACCCGCAGCCTGACCGTGAGCTTCGCCTTGCACCTGGCCATCCTTGCAGCCCTCGGCGACGACCCGGATGCCGCGCTCGGCGCGCTGGACCAGCCGCACGACACGGACATCAAGCAGGCGCTCGCGGCACTGGAGAAGGTGACGACCATCGTCACCTCCGGTCGCCGTCTGCAGGGCGTCGCCGAGGCCCTGGCGCTCGGCCTCACCGAACTGTCGCGGTTGCCGTGCTTTTCACTCGAAGGCGGCCAGTTGCGGCATGGGCCGATGGAGATGCTCGGCCCGCGGATCGGCGTCATCCTGTTTCGCGGCAACGAGCCGACAGCGGAGCTGGTGACCGCCATGGCCACCTCCGTGGTCGAGGCCGGCGCGCCACTCGTCATCTTCGATTCGTCGGGGCAACCACCCGTGGCGGGTGCCGTCACGCTTCCGTTCAAGCCGGCCTCCGGCATGGCCGCCATCTTTGCCATGCTGCCGGTCGCCCAGCGCCTCATGATCGCTTTCGCCGATGCCCGTGTCGACAATGCCGGCACCCCTGTCCGCACCACCAAGATCACCAGGAGCGAGTGATGCGTCCACTCGCGGTGATCGGCAACGTCAATGTCGACCTGATCCTCGGCCCGGTCGCGCCGTGGCCGAAGGCGGGAACCGAGACCGTCGTCGACCATGACGAATTGCGCGTGGGCGGCCAGGCCGGCAACAGCGCACTGGCCTGGCAGGCGCTGGGCGTCGACTTCGCTATTGCCGCCAATGTCGGCGACGACCAGTTCGGCCGCTGGCTTCGCGAGGCTTTCGCAAGCCGCGCCGAAAAATGGCCGGTGCGTCCCGAAGGCACGACGCTGTCGGTCGGCATGACCCATCCAGACGGCGAACGGACCTTCTTCACCACCCGGGGCCACCTGCCGCGCTTCAGCCTTGCCGACGTGCTGTCCGTTCTGGATGGCAACGCGCTTTCTGGCGGCTACGCGCTGTTGTGCGGCTCCTTCCTGACCGAAGACCTGACGCGCGACTACGAGGCGTTTTTCGACTGGGCGGACCGCCACGGCATTGCCGTCGCGCTCGACAGCGGCTGGCCGATCGACGGCTGGACCGAAGCCAACTGCGCCGCGACAAGGGCATGGCTCTCGCGCTGCCACCTCGCCCTTTTCAACGAGGTCGAGACGGTGACGCTGGCGGCAACCCCAAGCCCGGTGGAAGCCGCGCGCGCGATCCGCTCCAGCATGCGGCAGGGTGCGACCTTCGTCGTCAAGCGCGGGCCGCAAGGCGCCATCGCCATCGGTCCGGACGAGAACCTCGTTGAAGCCACGGCACCCGATGTCCGCGTTGTCGACACGATCGGCGCCGGCGATGTCTTCAACGCCGCCTTCCTGGCGGCCCTCGCCCAGGAACGGCCGCTGTCCGCCTGCCTTCTCGCCGCGACGCGTGTCGCTTCGCGCGCCATTTCCACTCTGCCCCGCAACTATGGCGGGCCGATGCATCTCGAGGAGCCTATGCATGAGCGCGCTTGAAATCCGCGGCATCCGCAAGAGCTATGGCAGCGTCGAGACGTTGAAGGGCATCGACATCGCACTGCAGAGCGGCGAATTTCTGGTGCTGCTCGGCTCGTCCGGCTGCGGAAAGTCGACGCTGCTCAACATCATCGCCGGGCTCGCCGAAGCGACAAGCGGCGATGTGCTGATCGGCGGCCGCTCGATCCTCGGCGTTCACCCCAAGAACCGCGACATCGCCATGGTCTTCCAGTCCTATGCGCTTTATCCGAACCTGACCGTGCGCCGCAATATCGGCTTCGGGCTCGAGATGCGCGGGGTTGCGGCCGATGAGCGCGAGACGGCCGTGAGCGAGGCGGCGAAACTCCTGCAGATCGAGACCTTGCTCGACCGCAAGCCGAGCCAGCTTTCCGGCGGCCAGCGCCAGCGCGTCGCCATCGGCAGGGCGCTGGTGCGCAAGCCGCAGGTCTTCCTGTTCGACGAGCCGCTGTCCAACCTCGACGCCAAGCTGCGCCTGGAAATGCGCACCGAGCTGAAGCGGTTGCACCAGATGCTGCAGACCACCGTCGTCTACGTCACCCATGACCAGATCGAGGCGATGACGCTGGCGACGCGCATCGCGGTCATGCGCGACGGCAGGATCGAGCAGCTCGGTACGCCGGAAGAGATCTACAACGAGCCGGCAACGCTCTATGTCGCGGGCTTTGTCGGCGCACCGTCGATGAACATGCTTCAGGCCATCATCACCGGCGGCAAGCTGGCCGTTGCCGAGTCCGATGTGCGGATGCCTCTGCCCGCGCGCTATGCGAACGCGGCTCGCGAAGGCGCTCCGGTGATCGTCGGTATCAGACCCGAAGCGCTTCGCGTGGCGAGCGACGCCGCGACGGAACTGTCATTGCCCGTGGAGATCGAGGTTGTCGAATTGACCGGCCCCGAACTGGTCACGACGGCACGGATCGGCACGCAAAGGCTAACCGCTTGCCTGCCGCCGCGAGCCCGGGTCGCCAAGGGCGAAAACCACAGCCTCACCTTCGACGAAGCTGCGCTTCGCCTATTCGACCCTTCGACAGGCAAGGCCCTGCCAACGGCCTGAGACAAGCCGCGCACGGGGCAGCGCTGTCGGCTCGCACCGCCCCGACTATTTGGCGATCTCCAGCAGGGAGGAGACCAACAGCTCCCGCTCGTCTTTCGACAGCACATCGGAATCGAAGAGGTTCATGCTGCGCAACCCCTCGATGGCGAGATAGCAGACCAGCAGCGATTTGAGGTCTGATGTTTCGCCCTTCAGCCGTTCGAAAAGCTGGCGCTTGAACGTCTTGATCGGCGTCATGAAATCGGGATCCTCGGCGATCGCCGAAAAGATCCAGGAGGCCGAGGGCTGCTTTTCCTCGCAGTCATTGGCCGACAGCCTGATGTAGACGGCGAGCGGGTTTTTACCCTCGCCATTGCGATTGGCGACTTCCAACGCCCGCTCGAATTCGCGCAGATAGTCCTCGACCAGCCCCTGCATCAATTTGGCCTTGGTCGGAAAATTGTAGAGCAGCCCGCCTTTCGACACGCCGGCGCGGCTGGCGACGGCCTCCAGCGAGAGGCTGCCGGGCCCGGTTTCCCGGGCAACATCTGCCGCCGCGGCGAGAATCTTCTCGCGCGAATTCGGTCGTTGGGCTCTCATGGCGCCTCCCTTGGCAAGCTTAGGCCCAATTGACAAGACCGTCCAGACGGTACAGTAAGACCGCCGCTATTTGAAATCGGGGCCTGCAGTCGATATGTGTCCCGATGTCCGCGCTTTGCGCCGGATTTCGACTGAGGGGACTTCCTTGTTCAAGCGCTTACTCCGTATCATTATCATCATTGCGGTCCTGGCCGTGCTCGTCATCGTGGTCGGCGGCATCGTCGGCTTCAACTTCCTGCGCGACAACGGCATCAAGCAGTATTTCGCCACCATGAAGCCGCCCGCGGCGACCGTGTCGACGACCATCGTCAAGCCATCGAGCTGGACGCCCGGCGTCGAGGCGATCGGCACCGTGCGAGCCGTGCGTGGTGTCGACCTAACGGTCGAGACCGCCGGCATCGTCAAGGAAATCCCCTTTCATGCCAACGAGAAAGTCGCGGCCAACGCGGTGCTGCTGCAACTCGACGACGCCGTCGAGCGCGCCGATCTCGACGCGCAGAAAGCGCAGGCCGCGCTCGATCAGGTGTCGCTGAACCGCGCCCTCGAACTGACAAAACGCGGCGTCGGCTCCGACTCGACACTGGACAGCGCGCGGGCGGCGGCGTCCGCTTCGGCGTCCCAGGTCACCAGGCTCCAGGCCGTGCTCGAGCAGAAGCAACTGACGGCTCCCTTCGCCGGTACGGTCGGCATCCCGAAGATCGACCTCGGCCAGTATCTGTCGCCCGGCACTTCCGTTGTGACACTGCAGGATCTCGACACGATGCGGGCCGACTTCACGGTTCCCGAACAGGAGCTCCCGCTGCTCAAGATCGGCCAGACGGTTCGCTTGGGACTTGGTGGCGACGACAAGCCGTTTGCCGGCGCCATTCGCGGCATCGACCCCAAGATCGACCCGTCCAGCCGACTGGTGAACATCCGGGCGGAGGTCGCCAACCCCGACGGCAAGCTGACCCCCGGCCAGTTCGTGCAGGTGCGTGTCGAACTGCCCGAGGAGCAGAACGTGCTGATACTGCCACAGACGGCGCTGACCACCAGCCTCTACGGCGACTACGTCTTCGTCGTGCAACCGGCCAAACCGGCTGCGGCGGCGCCGGCCAAGCCGGAAGAAAAACCCGCTGCGGCTACCGACAAGGCGGCGGATGCCAAGCCTGCGGATGCCAAGCCGGCGGACGCGATGAAGCCGGCAACCGATGCCATGAAGCCGTCCGCTGAAGCGGCCAAGCCCGCGGCCGATGCGGCTAAACCTGCCGACAAGCCCGCTACCGATGCGGCCAAGCCGGCGGCGGAAGGCGACAAGCCAGCGCTGGTGTTGTCGCAGGTCTTCGTCAAGCCCGGTCGCCGCAACCAGGGCATGGTCGAGATCGTCGAAGGGCTGAAGGCAGGCGACGAGGTCGTCACCGCGGGCCAAAACCGCCTCTTCAACGGCATGTCCGTCAACGTCGACAACACCATCGACCCGACCAAATCGGCGAACAAGCAGGCCGACCAGCAATGAGCTTTTCCGATCTCTTTATTCGCCGGCCCGTCCTTTCGACGGTCCTTGCCTGCATGATCCTGCTGCTCGGGTTCCAGGGCATCTTCAACCTGTCGATCCGGCAGTATCCGAAGGTTGATGAAACGGCGATCACCATCACGACCGCCTATCCGGGTGCCAGCGCCGACCTGATCCAGGGCTTCATTTCCGCCCCGATCGCGCGCGCCGTCGCCTCGACCGAAAACATCGACTACGTCACCTCGTCCAGCCGTCCGTCGTCCAGCACCGTGACGGTGCAGATGAAGCTCGGCTCCAACCCCGACGTGGCGCTGACCGAAGTGCTGTCCAAGGTCCAGGGCGTGCGCGGCACCTTGCCGGACGCGTCCAAGGACCCGGTCATCGTCAAGGGCACCGGCCAGCAGTTCGCGATGATGTACATCTCGATGCAGAATCCGAACATGACGAAGGAGCAGCTGACCGAATATATCGAGCGCGTCATCAGGCCCCGCATGTCGACGGTCGAAGGTGTCGCCGACGTGCAGATCTTCGGCGCCCAGGAATATTCGATGCGCGTTTGGATCGACCCGGTCCGGCTTGCCGCGCGCGGGGTGACGGCAGCGGAAGTGCTGGCAGCGATCAACAACTCCAACTTCCTGTCTGCGCCCGGAAACACCCAGAACGAATATGTCGTTTCCTCCATTACCGTGCGCTCGACGCTGCAGACGCCGGAAGCCTTCGCCGAACTGCCGCTGCGCTCGACCGACGGCAATGTCGTGCGGCTGCGTGACGTGGCCCGCGTCGAACTCGGCGCCGAGAACACCGACACCAGGGTCTCCTTCAACGGCAAGCCCGGCACCTTCCTCGCCATCTTCCCGACCCCGGCGGCCAACCCGCTGACCACAGCGGCCGCGCTCACCAAGCTTGTGCCGCAGATCCAGGAAACGCTGCCGAAAGGCATGACGATCGAGGTCGTCTACGACGCCACCGGGCAGATCAGCGCCTCGATTGACGAGGTGTTCAAGACCATCGCCGAGGCGGTCGCCATCGTAGTCGTCGTCATCCTTCTGTTCCTTGGCTCTTTCCGTTCGGTGATGATGCCGATCATCACCATCCCGCTGTCGCTGGTCGGCGTCTGTTTCCTTCTGTTCGCGGTCGGCTATTCGATCAATCTTCTGTCGCTGCTGGCCATGGTGCTGGCAATCGGCCTTGTCGTGGACGACGCCATCGTGGTGGTGGAAAACATCCACCGCCACATGGAAGAAGACCACATGACGCCCATGCAAGCGGCGTTCAGCGGCATGCGCGAAATCGCCTCCGCTATCGTCGCCATGACCATGACGCTGGCCGCCGTGTTCGCGCCGCTGGCTTTCACGGGTGGCTTGACCGGTGCGCTGTTCCGCGAATTCGCCGTGACGCTCGCCGGCTCGGTGGTGCTGTCGGGCGTCATCGCCATCACCATCACGCCGATGATGTCGGCGCGTCTCTTGAAGCCCGGCAACGCCGGCCGTTTCCAGCGCATCGTTGACGGCGTTTTCTCGCGGGTCGAGCATGTCTACGAGCGTGCCGTCACCGGTTCGCTGAACTATCGCCCGCTGACGTTGCTCATCGTGCTGGCGCTGGTCGGCGTGACCGGCTTCATGTTTACCAAGACCTCGAGCGAACTGGCGCCGGAAGAAGACCAGGGCTTTCTGCTCTCGCTCGTGACCGCGCCGGCCTATGCGACATCCGATTACACCGAGACCTACGTCAACCAGATTCTCGGCCTGGTGAGGGACATTCCCGAAACACGGGCGCAGTTCTCCGCCGTGGCCTTCGGTGGCACGACAAACAGCGCGTTCGTCGGCTTTGCCTTCAAGGATTGGGCTGAGCGCAAGCGCAATTCCAAGGAGCTGCAGGCCGACATTACGGCCCGTATCAACAAGGTCGCGGGCGTCCAGGCCTTCGTCTTCGCCCCGCCGACGCTGCCGGGGTCCGGCGGCGGCCTGCCGATCGCCATGGTGGTGCGCTCGACCGGCGATTCCTCGGAAGTGTACCAGCAAGCCGAGCAGATCAAGAACAAGGCACAGGCCTCGGGCCGCTTCATCGTCGTGCAGAACTCGATGTCTTATGATTCGCCGCAGGTGACGGTCACCATCGACCGCGATCGCGCCGCGGCCCTCAACCTGCCTATCGCCGATATTGGCCGGACGCTGACGCTGCTGGTCGGCGGCGCCGAAGTGGCGCAATTCGACCGCGACTCCAACAGCTACGACATCATTCCGCAGGTGCCGCAGGAATTCCGCGACAACCCCGAAAAACTCGGGCAATACTTCGTGCGCAGCGTGACGGGCGAGATGGTGCCGCTGTCGGCCGTCGTGAAAATTTCGAACAATGCCTCGCCGGCCGCGATCGAGCAGTTCAACCAGCTGAATTCATCGACGATTTCCGCGCTGCCATTGCCCGGCGTTACCACCGGCGATGGTTTGAAAGTGCTCGAGGACATCGCCAGGGAGAGCCTGCCCGACACCTTCTTCATCGACTACTCCGGCCAGTCCCGGCAGGAGAAGGAGCAGGGCAACACGATCCTGATCGCTTTCGGGGCTGCCGTCATCGTCATCTATCTGGTGCTGGCGGCGCAGTTTGAGAGCTTCCGCGACCCGTTGATCATCATGATGGCGGTGCCGCTGTCGATCTTCGGCGCCATCGTGCCGCTCAATCTGGGCCTCGGCACCCTCAACATCTACACGCAAGTCGGCCTGATCACGCTGATCGGCCTGATCACCAAGCACGGCATCCTGCTGGTCGAGTTCGCCAATCAGCAGCGCGAACTCCACGGCATGCGACGGCGTGATGCCATCATCGCCTCGGCCAAGGTGCGCCTGCGGCCGATCCTGATGACGACGGCGGCGATGGCGCTCGGCGTCGTGCCGCTGATCACGTCCAGCGGTGCCGGTGCCGCGGCCCGCTATTCGATGGGCCTCGTCATCTTCACCGGCATCCTGGTCGGTACCATGTTCACGCTCTTCGTGGTGCCCATGTTCTACACCTTCATCGCCAGCAAGGACCTGCCGCATCTGGCGGAAAAGCCGGATCCGAAGCTGATGCCGGCCCTGCCGGACTGATAGAAAAGCCGAAGAACAAAAAAGAGGCCGGAAAAATCCCCGGCCTCTTTTTTTGGCTGTGCTCAAACCGCCGGTTTGAGCGGGCTCAATATCACCGGTTTGAGCGAGCTCGATACCGCGGACATTTCCGGCGGGAGCCTGAACACGGGCACGGCGGTAAACCGGCCCGCTTCTTCAGCCTGCTACTTGACGATGACGATGCTGGTGTTGGCGGCCCCGAAGGTCTCGACCAGCTGGTAGAAATCGGCGGCATTGTCCGGGTGTAGCCGCACGCAGCCATGCGAGGCCGGCTGCCCGAGACGCTTGATGGCATAGGTGGCGTGGACCGCATAGCCGCCGCTGAAGAAGACCGAGTGCGGCATCGGCGCGTTGTCGTATTTCTTCGAATACCACATCTCATGCATGCGGGTCGGCTTGAACGAGCCGGTCGGAGTCACATGCGCCCTGTCACCGGTGGAGACCTTCCAGGCGAAAGTCGGCCGGCCATCGACCGAGATCTCCATGACCTGCTGCGAAAGCGAGACCCGCGCCACGATCTTGTTGGCGGCGTGAGCGGCGTTGGCGCCGAACAGAAGCGCGGCGCCGGTGAGCGTGGCGGCGGTGATGTTGATGAGCTTCGCGGTGATGGTGGTGTGCATGACGTCCCCTCTCTCTGCCGGTCTGGCCGGCTCCAATTCGATGGGGGGCTTATCGGCTCCGCATGTTTCGGAGAGATTTCGCGAAATGCTCGTTTGTGTTTCGAATCTGTTTCCTCTGGTTAACGGCCTAAGTCATCGGGTGGCGCGATCGCTGTCGCCGAACGAGCGTGCAAATACCGCACATAGGTATTCAGTCCGAAACGAAAGTTCGAACTTCCCTTAATGAAAGGATAGAGCCGATTTCCCGAAACCAATCTGCAACAAAGCGCGGCATCAAGCGGCATGAAGCCGATACAGCTGGCCGGCAAGGTTGACGTAACGAAAGCAGACGGCAACGGCCACGGGAACGAAAGCGAACACGCAGTTCTGGTTCTTCAGGATCAGCATCACGGCAGCGGCCATAGGTAGTGTCGGCATTCTTGCCGGCGCCCCCGTGACAAGGCTGGCGATGAGTTCGAGCGAGATCTCTACCCTGCACGTCGCTCTGTTTTCTGCCTCGGTCTGGATTACCACCAGCGTGCGCATCGCCCGATTGAAGGCCCTCTGGCGGGTTGGCCTTCGGCTGCTGGCATTGCGCGGCCCCTCCGGCAACTTGCTGCCGAGAGGACCGAAGGCCCGCGCCGCTGCGGGGGGCTCCGTGGGCGGCGCGGGCACTTCGGGAGTTTCCCGAGGCGACCCGCGAAACATTCATTTTTTGAAGAATTCACATTCTGGGAGTCGGACGATGAAAACGAAATTCGCGGCCTCGGTGCTTTCCGCACTGCTTTATGCGCAGGGCCTGCTTGGCTTTGCCGCCCTTGCCACGGTGCTCCTCAAGGAGCGCGCCCAGGCAAACGAACTCGTCATGAGCAAAGACATGCCATCGGGTCCGTCGCTGCTGGTGGTACGCTGAACTCCGGGAGCATTGGCGAGTAGGAAAATCCGATGCTCGGCCAAACCGTCACCGAGAGTGCCCAGCAGTCAGTCGGCGAATTGACGCGGCGGATCGAACCGGTAGCCGGCGCCACGGATGGTGGTGATGGTTTCGGTGTCGAGCTTGCGGCGCAGCCGCACGATGCGCGAATCGATCGAACGGTCGAAGGCGTCGGCGTTTTCGGCCGGCGCCGCCGCGATGATGTCGTCGCGCGTCAGCACCTTGCGCGGACTGGCCAGGAACAGCCTGAGCAGCGCCACCTGGCCGGGCGACAGCTGCTCTTCGGTGCCGGAGCGATGCATGACCATCGCCGACCTCAAGTCGACGGTCGCGTTCTCCAGCACGATCAGTTCCTGGTTGCCCCTGCCGCGTCGCGAAAGCAGGCCGCCGACACGGGCGGCGAGTTCCCTGACATTGAGCGGGCTTTCGACGACATCGGCAGCGCCAAGCTCGAGCGCCAGCACCTTGTCGACGAGGTCGGCCGGCCGGCAGATCAGGATGAAATCCGGTCCGTCCTCGCCGCCATTCCCCTGACCGCCGTAACGCCGCAGCAGATCCCGGCCATCCGCCTGGCTGAGGCTGTCGCCGACGACGACGACATCGACGCCCTTCCCAGACAGCAACGATTCGGCTTCCCAGGGCTGCCGCGCCTGACGCACGTCATGGCCACGCCGCTCGAGATGATCGGCAAGTTCCGTCGCAATCACGTCGGCGACGGAAACAAGCGCAATGACGGCTCGTGGGGCCATATTCTTCAACCGTTCCCTGGCAACCCGATATGAGTGCTGGACATCATGTTTATACCCAATCTACTTTCCACTGAAAGTGGGAGCGAGAGCATCGTGCGGGCAAGAATTGTCATCGTCGAGGACGAGCCCGACCTGAGGGACGCGGTCGCCGAATATCTCGACGCCGCCGGCTATGACGTTGCGACCGCGGAAACCGCCGCCGCGGCCCGCATCCTGATCGAGACGCAGCCCTTCCATCTGGCCATCCTCGACATCGCCATGCCGGGCGAGGACGGACTGTCGCTCGGCCGCTGGCTGCGCTCGAGAATGCCGATAGGCATCATCTATGCGACCGCCGCCGGCACCGCGCTCGACCGCATCGTCGGGCTGGAGCTCGGCGCCGACGACTATATCGTCAAGCCATACGAGCTGCGCGAAGTGCTGGCGCGGGTGCGCAGCGTGCTGCGCCGTGTTCCGCAGCCGTCGGAACTGCTGGACAGGAAAGCCAGGACGGATCGCCGCTCCGTTGCCTTCGGCCCCTTCCAGGCCGATCTCGACGGCAGGTTGGTGACCGGCGTCAACGGCGCGGTGATCGACATGGCAAAGAGCGAATTCGACGTGCTCGAGGTTTTCCTGACGCGTGCCAACCGGCTGCTGACCCGCGCCGCGATTTCCGAGGCGATCGGCTTCACCGAGGATCCGGAATCATCGCGCGCAGTCGACATTCGCATCATGCGCCTGCGCAAGAAGATCGAGACCGACCCTGCCAACCCGAAATTCCTGCGGACGGTGCGCGGCGAAGGCTATATCTTCTCGCTGCCGACCGGCGACGGCAACTGAAAGCCAGGCCTACAGTTTCAGGTTCTCAGCCGTGGCTCGCCGAGCGAATTGGGCCGAGCGAATTGGCAGGACTTGGGAATAACGGCTGACGATGACCGCTGAAACAGCAAGCACGGATATGCAAGGGCTCAGGCAGGGCGCGGCGATGGCGGCCGTGCGCGTGGTTCGCCGGCTGCGCGAGGCCGGCGACTGGCAGCGCGAAATGGACGGCATACTGGAAACGCTGTGCCGCGCCATCGAATGCCAGCGCGGTATCCTGTTCCGCTTGCGCGAACTGCCCGGCCAGGGTTTTGCCCAGTCGGTCGCCGCCTATTGGATCGATCCCGACTTCGGCGGAGAGCTGGCGGCGCCGACCGTCATCATGCAGTCGATCGTCAATTCGGATCCGCTGCTGGAGCGGGTGGCCGAGGACGAACGCCAGGGCAAGATCTTCGCCGGACACACGCGCGATCTCGAGGGTTTCCTGAGGACCGACTTCGAAAAGCAGAACATCAAGTCGTTCCTGTCCGTGTCCGTCTTCGCGCATGGCCATCTGTGGGGCACGCTGGCGGTCAATGACTGCGTCGACGAGCGCGAGTGGACCGACGAGGAAGAGGCGACCCTGCATATCATCGCGCTCGCCATCGGCGACGCCATCGAACATTCGCTCTCCGACGCCCATGCCAGCGAGGTCATCCGCCGCACGATGCTGCAGGCCTCGCTGGACGCCATCATCGTCATCGACGAGGCCGGATCGATCATCGAATTCAATCCAGCCGCCGAAAAGATGTTCGGCTTCCAGCGCAGCGACATCCTCGGCAAGGATCTGCTCGACACCGTCGTGCCGGAATACTACCGCAAGGGCTATACGTCGGGCGCCGACTACATGTCGGGGCGCGGCGCGCCGATGGTCGGCCAGCGGCTGGAAACGGTGACGCAGAATGCCGCCGGCGAGGTGTTTCCGATCGAGCTGACGGCGACCGAGATGCGCGTCGGCGACCGTCGCCTGATCTTCGGCTCGATCCGCGACCTGCGCGACAGGCTGCGCGCCGAGGAGGAAATCAACCGGCAGCGCGAGAAGCTGCACCAGAACGAGAAGATGGCGGCGATGGGTTCGCTGCTGGCCGGCGTCTCGCACGAGCTCAACAACCCGCTGGCGGTGGTGGTCGCGCAATCGACGCTGCTGCACGAATTCGCTTCCGACCCCCAGACCAAGGTTCGTGCCGAGAAAGTCCGCGCCGCCGCCGAGCGCTGCGGGCGCATCGTCAAGAGCTTCCTGTCGATGGTCCGCCTTCATCCGGCGGCACAGGCCGAAACCGACCTCAACCAGGTGATCCGCGCCGCTCTCGAGGTCACCGCCTATGGCGCACGATCGAGCGGCATCATCATCGACACGGATTTCGCCGCCGGCCCGCTGCTGGCCATGGCCGATGCCGACCACGTGACGCAGGTGGCGGCGAATTTCCTCATCAACAGCCAGCATGCGCTGGCCGGCGTCGCCGGCGATCGGCTGATCAAGGTACGGACGTTCCGCGGCGACCTGGGCAAACCCGGCTTTTCGGTCGAGGACAACGGGCCCGGTGTGCCCGAAGCGATCCGCTCCCGCATCTTCGAATCCTATTTCACCACCAAGCCGGTTGGGGTCGGCACCGGCATCGGCCTGTCGATCTCGAAGTCGATCATCGAGCGGCACAATGGCAATGTCTGGTTCGAGGAAGTGTTGCCGAGAGGCGCGCGTTTCGTCGTCCAGCTGCCGGCCATTGAAGCCGGCATCGCTGCCGCCGGAGAGAACCAGCCGCGCTCGAGTGGCCTGCGCCATGCCCTGATCATCGACGACGAGCCTGACGTCGCCGGCTCGCTGTCCGACATTCTCGAATTGATGGGGATCAAGTCGCGGGTCGCGCTCGTCTGGGGATCGGGCGCCGCCACCTTGAGCGGCTACATGCCGCCGGACATCGTGTTTTCGGACCTGCGCATGCCTGGCATCAGCGGCATCGCTATCTATCGCGAACTGCTGGCCGAAAGGCCTGATCTGGCGCGGCGTTTCGTGCTGGTCACCGGCGACCTGATCGGTGCGAAAGCGGAGATCGAAGCCTTGCCGGCGCAGCAGCGGCCACAGATCCTCGAAAAGCCGTTCAGCACGCTCGATGTGCGTAGCGTGCTGTCCGCCATTGCCGAACAGGCGACGGTCAAAGGATAAAAAAGTGGCCCCCGGCGGATTGCGCCGCGGGAGCCGAATGGAGCGCTGGAGGAGCGCTCGGGGAGGTCAGGACACGATCCCGAGAGGGAACCGGTTCGGGATCATGCCTCGACGGAAATCAGAAAACGTTCGGCGTGTCGGTCAACGGTGCGGCGTTGGCGATCATGCGGATGGCGCGGTTCTTGTGCGTACCGGACTGCTCGGCAATGGCGCGCAGGCAATCCACGCTCTCGGCGCCCCAGGACTGGCCCTTGCAGGCGAAGTCGATTGCGCGCATCGGCAGGCGCGCGGTCTTGATGGTTGTCGGCGCGCCATCGATGGCGTTGGCCGGCGGGTTCAGCGAAGCGAAAGCCGGCCCGACCGTCGGCGTAAGCGCCATGCCGAGGAAGGCGCAAGCAGCCAGCCCCATGAACATGGCCATCGGGTGGTCGCTGGCGCGTTGGCGTAACGCCAGTTTCGGGCGGATGTCAGCGCGCTCTGGAGCCTCAAGGCGGTGCTCGCTGCTGATGATCTCGACTTTCGCATACATTGCCTTCCCCTTCGCTGAGTTTCTTTTTGGTGATGAAACGAACCTACCCGCACTTTGTAACGGCGCAAAGGTGACGCGAGCCTGCCAATGTAACCGAAACGAAACATGGTTCCGGGCAAAATCGGGCAAAAAGGTCAATACGCAGCCCGCACGCTCGTCGAACAAAGGTTCGCGCCGCCGGTTTCGGACCCGATCCCGGGCGCCGCAGCAGCGCGGAACAGAGCCGGCCACGCCATTTTGATCCCTCGCAACAAGCCTTGTCCGTCCGTCGGCACGCCATGCGGAATCGAGCCGGGACAGCACCCTGGAAACCATCACTAACACCCGGATTCTCCGGGATTTCCCGGCCAACAGCCCAATCAAATTCAACCGGAAACGTAGCTCGGATTTCATCGATGAATCGTGATGATATTCGCAAGCCATTGCATTTCAATGCAAAATATGCTTTTATTGAATGATTATTCAATAAAAAGAAGAGACTTTTATGAACCCGCACCTCCGTGACGTGGTGATCCCCAACGATTGGGACCGGCGGGGACTACCGGGCTGGAGTTACCATTCCGATGCCCTTCTCGAGCTTGAGAAGGAACATGTCTTTCGCAACCACTGGCAGATCGTCGGACATGTCTCCGACGTACCCGACGCCGGCGACTATCTGACCATGGACGTGGTCGGCGAGCGTGCCTTGATCGTGCGCGGCAAGGATGGCGTGGTGCGCGGCTTCAACAACATGTGCCGCCATCGCGGCAGCCGCGTCGTCGCCGACAGCCAGGGCAATTGCAAGAACGCGCTGGTGTGCCCGTTCCATGGCTGGGTCTACAATCTCGACGGCACGCTGCGCGGCGCCGCGCGCCCGCGCTCTTTCCCCGATCTCGACAAGACCGAGTTCGGACTGATGCAGCTCGATCTCGAAATCTGGATGGGTTTCATCTTCATCCGTTTCCGCAATGGCGGGCCGCAGCCTTCGGTCGCCGAACTGATGAAGCCGATCGAGCCCGAATTCGCGCATTACAAGGCCGCCGACATGGTGCCCTCCTGGGGCATCTGGACCCAGAAGACGCCGGTCAACTGGAAGTCGGTGCGCGATGTCGACAATGAAGGCTATCATGTCGCCATGGCCCATCCTGCCTTGCAGGATCTTTATGGCGCGACCTATTTCGACGAGCCTTTCATCAACGGCGTGTCGCGCTCCTTCGCCACCTACAACCCGCATGCGGGCCGCCGCTGGAGCGTGCGGAACTACGTCAAGATCGCGCCCGAGCCCACGCATCTGCCGGACTATCTGAAGAAAGCCTGGGTCTATTACGGCATCTTCCCCAATGCGGTCATTTCGGTGATGCCGGAATCGGTGCAGTTCTACCAGGAGTTTCCGCTGTCGACCGGGCAGACGCTGCTGCGCGGCGCCATATACCGCTACCGCGACGAGAGCCGCGAGCAGGCCGCCGCCCGCTACCTCTCCTTCCGCATCGACCGCGACACGATGTCGGAAGACGTGCAGCTCTCGGTGTGGTCGAACGAATCCATGCTGTCCGAAGCCTTCGAGGGGTTTTACCTCTCCGACCTCGAATATGGCGTGCGCACCCACCACGACCACCTGCGCAAGATGCTGCCGGTGCTGGGCCTGGAGACAGCGCCGGAGGAGAAGGACATGTGGAACTTGAACGACGCGCTCAGGTCGCGTTCGTAAGATGCTGACCGCGAAGCGAGCGTCCCTCTCGCCCGGTCTACGGGAGGGGGTGCCGGCAGGCAGGTGAAGGGCAGCCTTGCGGAATTGCATCGGGCAGGCAACGAGATGCGAATGCGAACAATCGCCAACGCCGGCGCCGGCTCTCATCCGCCTGCCGGCACCCTCGCCCCGTGAAACGGGGAGAAGGGACAAGCCTCACCCCCGCCACACGCCCTCTTTCCTGAGATCGTCCATGGTGCGCGAAATGCCTTCGCGCAGGATGGCGACCATGTCGTCGATCTGCTCTCGCGAAATGATCAGCGGTGGCGACATCACGCACATATTGATCAGCGGCCGCACCAGCAGGCCGAGCTCGTGGCAATGCGCGTCGATGCGTTTGCCGACGTCCTTGTCGAGCTGCAGCGGATCCTTGCTTTCGCGGTCGGCGACGCATTCGACGCAGCCCATCAGCCCGATGCCACGAACCTCGCCGACCAGCGGCAGTTGTTCCAGCGTCTTCAACTGCGCCTGGAAATAGGGCGCGACCGCCTGCGTATGCGCAAGCACGCCCTGTTCCAGCAGGTCGAGGTTTTTCTGCGCCACGGCGCAGCCGACGGGATGGCTGGTGTAGGTCAAGCCATGGCCGAACAAGGCGTCGGGATGGTTCGAGCGGCGCAGTTCCTCCAGCAGCCGCTCCGAAATGATGACGCCGCCGAGCGGGAAATAGCCCGAGGTGACGCCCTTGGCGAAGGTGATCATGTCGGGATCGATGCCGAACACGTCACCCGAGGCAAAGACATGGCCAAGCCGGCCGAAGCCCGTCACCACCTCGTCGGAGACATAGAGGATGTCGTTGTCGCGGCAGATCTGGCGGATGCGCTTGAGATAGCCGTCGGGCGGCACGACGACGCCGCCGGAGGCCTGCACCGGCTCGCCGACGAAAGCGCCGATCTTGTCGGCGCCGACGCGGGCGATGGTGTCGCGGAACTGGTCGACAAGGAAATCGGTGAAGGCGGCAAGGCTCATGCCGTGCGGGCGGCGGAACGGATCGGGCGAAGACAGCTTGATCACCAGTTCGTCGGCGCCGTCCATCCAGTCGCGGTCGCGCGGGCGGCCGTTGAGCGAGGCCGACAGATAGGTCGAGCCGTGATAGGCGCCGCCCCGGCTCAGGATCAGCTTCTTTTCCGGCCGGCCGCGCACATTGTTGTAGAACTGCATGAAGCGCAGCGCCGTCTCGACGGCCGAAGAGCCGCCAGTGGTGTAGAAGACGTGGCTGAGATCGCCGGGCGCATGGCCGGCGATGCGCATCGCCAGCTCCGCCGACGGCGCGTTCATCGTGTACCACGGCGTGTTGTAGGACAGCGCCATCGCCTGGTCGTACATCACTCGGGCCAGCTCCTCGCGGCGGTGGCCGACATTGACGCACCACATGCCGGCAGGCCCATCGATCAGCCGCTTGCCTGTGCTGTCGGTAATGTAGATCCCGTCGCCCTCGCCGATCAGCGCGCGCGCTTCGGCACCGACGGAACCGGCATACGGCCAAGGCTGGATGAGGTGGCGCTTTCCCAGTTCGATCGCATCGTCGCGGCCATGCGCTGCCATTTCAGTCGCCTTCAGGTCTCTCACCGCCGCCATCGTCGCCTCCATACCGCCTGTCAATCTTTTCTCGGACTGGAAATCGGCGGAAATGCCGGAAATGGCGGCTTTCTTCACCTTATTTTGAATGTCCATTCAATCAATATCTCAGAAATAGCGCTTGATTTCAATCGGCGGATGCGCGCATGATGAAAGAAAGCCGGCAAGCTAGGAACGCGATCAGCAAAAGTGGTCACCGGTTTTGCGTCCGATCGCGCTCCGAAACCAAAATGGGAACACAGCCGGCGCCAGCACAATGGGATGCCGCATGGCGGGACAGTCCAGGCCAGCAACCGAGATCACACCCGGAGCCGTGCCCTCTGGAGTCTTGTTCCCCGGAGTCTGGCCCCCCGAAGTCTGGCCTTGCGGAGTCTGGCAATGACGGCGGCCGCGGAAGGGTCGCCTCCGTTGCGCATGACGCGGGCCAGACGGAATGCCCTTCTGCAATCCGAACCCGTACAGGGCTTTGCCCTGATCAGCCCAACCTTTCTCTACGCGCTTATCCTGCTGGTCCTGCCGATCCTGGTGGTCATCGCCCACTCCTTCTGGACGCAGCACTACCTGACCATCGACCGCACCTTCACGCTGGAGAACTACCGCGTCGCGCTGACCGAGCCGATCTATCGCGATCTGTTGTGGCGCTCGCTCTACATCTCGCTGACGGTCAGCCTGTTCACCGTCGTCCTGGCCTACCCGATCGCCTATTTCATTTCCTTCCATGGCGGCCGTCACAAGAGCCTCTGGCTGTTCCTGATCACCATCCCGTTCTGGACCAGCTATCTCCTGCGCGTGATGTCGTGGAAGGTCATTCTCGGCTACAACGGCGTCTTGAATTCCGGCCTGATGGGCCTCGGCATCATCGACGAGCCGTCGACCGCGCTGCTCTACAATTCGAGCGCCGTCATCATCACGCTGACCCATGCCTGGGCGGCCTTCGCCATCCTGCCGATCTTCGTCTCGCTGGAAAAGGTCGACCGCACGCTGGTCGAGGCGGCGACCGACCTCGGCGACGGTCCGCTGCGTTCGTTCCTGCGCGTGACCTTGCCGCTGTCGGCGCCGGGCGTCATCTCGGCGGCCCTGATCGTCATGATCCCGACCGTCGGCGACTATGTCACGCCCAAGCTCGTCGGCGGCAAGGACGGCGTCATGATCGCCAACGCCATCCAGGCGCAGTTCGGCAAGGCTTCCAACTGGCCGCTGGGCGCCGCCCTTTCCGTTACCACCATGGTGATCGTGACGCTGATGGCCGGGGCCACGGTGCTGGTCATTCGGGCGCTGCAGAGGCTGGCACGATGACGGCGGTGCGGCGCTTCCTGTCCAGCGGCTGGCTGTCCGCCTATGCCTTCCTCTATGTCGCCTTCCTCTATCTGCCCGTAATCTTCCTGCCGATCTTCTCGATCAACACGGCAGCGACGCCGAAGTTTCCGCTCTCCGGCTTTACGCTGAAATGGTATGAGGATCTGCCCAACACCCCGGCCCTGCTCGACGCCGCCTGGAACAGCCTGAAGGTCGGCGTCTGCGCCTCGGTTCTCGCCACGGTGCTCGGCATCCTCGCCGCCCGCTCGATCACCCGCTACCGCTATCCCGGCCGCCGCACCATCAACGGCCTGATNATCCTCGCCGCCCGCTCGATCACCCGCTACCGCTATCCCGGCCGCCGCACCATCAACGGCCTGATCATGGCACCGCTGGTGCTGCCCGAAGTGATCGTCGCCATCTCGATGCTGCTGGTGATGCTGCAACTCAGTTTGAGCCTCTCGCTGTTCACCGTGGTGCTCGGCCACGTGTTGATCTGCATTCCCTATTCGATGACGGTGCTGACCTCCGGCTTCGAAGGCTTCGACCGCAGCCTGGAGGAAGCCTCCGCCGATCTCGGCGAAAGCGCCTTCGGCACCTTCCGGCGGGTGACGCTGCCGATGGTGGCGCCGGCCATCATCTCCAGCCTGCTGGTCTGCTTCACCATCTCGCTCGACGAATTCATCATCGCTTTCTTCCTGACCGGCACCGAAGCGACGCTGCCGATCTACATCTGGGGCCAGTTGCGCTTCGCGGCGAAGCTGCCGGGCGTGCTGGCATTGGGCACGCTGCTTCTGGTTGCCTCCTTCCTGCTGATGACAATCGCCGAAATCCTGCGTCGGCGCGCGGCCAGACGCACCCAGAACGAGGGAGGCCTTTATGCCTGAGCAGGCGCAGCGATCCATGATCGAGATCCGCAACGTCACCCGCAGCTATGGAGCATTCAAGGCGCTGGACGATGCTTCGCTGACCATCAGGGAAGGCGAGTTCTTCTCGCTGCTCGGCCCGTCCGGCTGCGGCAAGACCACGCTGCTGCGCATGATCGCCGGCTTCGACAATCCGACCAGCGGTTCGATCGCGGTCGGCGGCCAGCCGATGGAAGGCATCCCGGCCAACCGCCGGCCGACCAACATGGTGTTCCAGAGCTACGCGATCTTCCCGCATCTCAATGTCGAGCAGAACGTCGCCTACGGGCTGAAGCGGCTGAGGCTGCAAGGCGGCGAGNCGATCTTCCCGCATCTCAATGTCGAGCAGAACGTCGCCTACGGGCTGAAGCGGCTGAGGCTGCAAGGCGGCGAGGAGAAGCGCCGCGTCGAGGAAGCGCTGGCGCAGGTGTCGCTGACCGGGCTCGGCAAGCGGCTTGCCACCGAACTCTCCGGCGGCCAGCGGCAGCGCGTGGCGCTCGCCCGCGCGCTGGTGATGCGGCCCAAGGTACTCTTGCTTGACGAGCCGCTGTCGGCGCTCGACAAGAAGCTGCGCGAGCAGATGCAAGTCGAACTGCGCCGCCTGCAGCAGGCGGTCGGCATCACCTTCGTGCTGGTCACCCACGACCAGTATGAGGCGCTCGCCATGTCGGACCGCATCGCCGTGATGTTCGGCGGCCGCATCGCGCAGGTCGCCTCGCCGAAGGAGATCTACCAGCGCCCGGTCAATCGCCAGGTCGCCGATTTCCTCGGCGGCATGAACTTCGTCAAGGCCGAGATCGTCGAGGAGAACGGTGCCTCGCTGGTCGTCGACACGCTGGGCTTCGGCCGCGTCAAGACCGACAAGCCGAAGGCTTTCGTGCGCAATGGCGGTGGCGCTACGCTGGGTATCAGGCCGGAGCGCCTGCGCGTGCTGTGGGACAATGCAACCGCGAAATTCGAGGTCGCCGGCAAGGTGGTCGAGCGCCACTATTTCGGCGAGATCACCCATCTGATCGTCGAGGTACCGGGCCTGGAAAAGCCGCTGTCGGTGACCGAGACCAACGATTTCGGTGCCGACGACATTCCGGTCGGCACCCCGATCCGCCTCGCCTACGACCCCGAGGCCTTGGTGGCGATGTCGGACTGAAGCGCGGCCGCGATCTTCCTGGCAGCGATGCGCCCCGCCACGATCGCGCCCTCGACATAGCCCGGAAATGACGGCGACAGTTCCGACGCGGCGAAATGCACGGGCGGCGCGCCGGCAAGGATCGTTCGCTCGGCGTCCCTCGCCGTCACGTCGACGACGAGATCGCTATAGGCGCCGCCGCTCCAGCGGTCATGTGTCCAGTCTCGCCAACTGAAATCGATGACGGCGCCGGCATCCGGGCCGAGGGCTGCCTCCAGGCGGGCGGTGACTTCCGCGCGCAGCCTAGGCTCGCCAAGATCACGCCAGCGCAGCGCCAGCGGGCCGCCAATGAACACGACGAGCGCGGCATGGTCGACATCCTTGCTGGCGTCGCAGGCAAACAGTCCCGGCAGGTCGCGCCACATCACCATGCCGCACAAGTCGCGATCACGCCAGAACGGCCTGGCATAGCGCACCAGGATCTTGATCACCGCGCCGCTTTCCCACACGCCAAGCGCCTTGTTGAGGACCGCCGGCAAAGCAGGCGCGAAATCGAGCTTCGCGGCCGTCGCCGGCGGCAGCGCGACCAGCACTTCTCGCGCCTCTATGGCGCCGCTGGCCGAGACGATACGAACCCCTTGCGGGCCGTGCTCGATGCGCGTGACCGGTTCACCGAGCCGCACCTGGCGGCCCAGATCGCCCGCCAGATCGTCGGCCAGCGATTGCATGGTGTCGCGCAGGAAATATTGCAGCTCCGGCACCTCGTTGGTGATGCGCCGGTCATTGTCGATCAGATGCCAGAGCGGCACCTGGTCCAGCGCCAGGCACCACAGGCCTTCGATCATCGAACGGAAGGCCGCCTTGGCATCGGCCGGATCGTGCTGGCGGGCAAGCCAGTCGGCGACGGTCAGTCCGGCAATCGAGGCATCGTCGGGATCGATCCTGTTCATCCGCTCGCGGATCGCCATCGCACCATGGTAGGTTCGCTCGGCCTCTTCGATCGACATCGACGGATGGCTGATGAAATCGCCATTCACATAGGTTTCGACGAAGGCCTTGCCGCGCGCCGCGGCCAGCGTCGTCACTTCCGGCATGTCTTCGCAGAAAAACTGTCCGCCACTGTCGATCCGTTCGCCAAGCCCGTTGCGAACAGCTTCGACCCTGCCGCCGACGCGGGCGCGTGCTTCCAGCAGCAGGAAATCGATGCCGGCCTTCTTCAGCTCGAGCGCTGCCGACAGGCCGGTGAAACCGGCGCCGACGATGATGACATCGGTGCTTTCCAATTCGCTCGTCAATAGCCGGCCTTGATCTTCTCGAACTCGGCGACCATGCGTTGCTTCAGTTCCGGCGCCACCGGCTGCTGGAACAGCGTCTTGTCGAGAAACTTGTCGAGATTGTCGAAGCCGCGGTCGGCCAGCACCTTGTGGTCGATCGCGGCCATGCCGGCGCCGTTGCCGTGGCCATAGCCGAAGGTCTTGACCAGATAGTCCGAAACCGCGGGAGCATTGACCGCGTTTAGGAAGTCATAAGCCTCATCAAGCTTGCCCGGCGCATCCTTCATCACCACATAGCCGCACACCCAGGTCGAAATGCCTTCCTTGCTGTCGCGGTTCATGGCGATCGGCAGGCCTTGCCCCTTCAGCGTCACATAGGTCTCGTTCCAGCCCCAGACCAGGTCGACCTCGTTGCCGGTGAAGGCCTGGTTGAGATCGGTGTCGTCGGTCCAGTAGAAGCGGACATTCTTGTGCACGTCGCGCAGGAAGGCGGAAGCTTGGCTGAACTGCTCGTCCGTCATCTTGGTCCAGTCCTTCAGCCCGATGACCAGGCTTGCCAGTGCATAGGCGTCATCGACATTGTCGCCGATGGTGACGCGGCCGCTATATTTCGGGTCGGCGAAGATCCTGAGCGACTGCGCCTCGTCGGCCGTTACCTTGTCGGTGCGGTAGAGCAACGACGTGTTGCCCCAGTCGAAGGGCATGAACCAGGCCTTGCCATCGGCGGTGACTGCAAGGTCCTTCATCGCCATGATGCCGGGATTGAGATCCTTCCAGCCCGCGATCCGGGAGGTGTCGAGCGGCTGTAGCATGCCGGCCTCGCGCCACTTGACCACGCTTTGCGAGCAGGGATGGGCGATGTCGGCCTTGAAGCCCGCCCGCATCTTCTCGAAGGCCTCGTCCTCGTCGCCGAAGAAGGCGAAGGTAGGCTCGGCGCCATATTTGATCGTGTAGGTCGGGTGCAGCAACGGATCCTCATAGCCCGACCAGTCGAACACCACGAGATCGCCACCGCCTTCGGCGAGGGCATGGACCGCGCCGGTGCCGATCATGCAGACAGTGGCAAGGGCAAGGCGGCGTAGCACTGACGTCATGGCAAACTCCCCCATCGCGAAAAAAGCTGCTGCGAGGTTAGGAGAATTCGGCTCTCTTGGCGAGCCCGTCCACCCGCCATCCCGGCGAGTGGACGGATAGTCGAAACCGGCTCAGTAGCCGGCTTTGATCTTCTCGAACTCAGCGATCATCTTGAGCTTGAGATCCGAGGGAACCGGCGACTGGAACAGGGTCTTGTCGATGAATTTCTGCACGTCGTCATAGCCCTTTTCCTTCAGGATCGCCTGATCGACGCCCGCCATCCCCTTGGCGTTGGCCTGGCCGTAGCCCCAGTCCTTGACCAGCACCTTGGCGGTCTCCGGATCGTTGACGGCGTTCAGATAGTCATAGGCCTTGTCGATATTGCCAGGCGCATCCTTGAACAGCACATAGCCGCAGACCCAGGTTGAGATACCCTCATTGGTGTCCTTCTTCGACTTGATCGGCACGCCGGCCGCGACCGACTGCACCGTCGCATCGTTCCAGGCCCAGGCAAGGTCGACCTCGCCGCCGCTCAGCAGTTGAACGACGTCGGTGGTGTCGGTCCAGTAGGAGCGCACGTTCTTGTGCACCTGGCGCAGGAAGTCGGACGCCTGCTTGAACTGGTCGTCTGTCATCTTGGTCCAGTCCTTGACACCGATGGCAAGGCTCGCCAGCGCATAGGCATCGTCGACATTGTCACCGATCGACACCCGTCCCTTGAACTTCGGATCGGCAAACGCCTTCAGCGACTGGACGTCCTTCTCGTCGATCTTGGAGGAATTGTAGGTCAGCTGCGTGTTGCCCCAGTCCCAGGGCATGAACCACGCCTTGCCGTCATCGGTCGTGGCAAGGTTCTTCATCGCCATGATGCCGGGATTGAGGTCTTTCCAGCCGGTGATCTTCGACGTGTCGAGCGGCTGCAGCAGGCCGGCCTCACGCCATTTCGTCACGCTCTGAGAGCAGGGGTGGCCGAGGTCGGCCTTGAAGCCGGAGCGCACCTTCTCGAAGGCCTCATCCTCGTCGCCGAAGAAGGCGAAGGTCGGCGAATCGCCGTTCTTCTCGACATATTTCGGGTGGAAGCTGGGGTCTTCATAACCAGACCAGTCGAACACGACCAGATCCTTGTCGGCGGCGATCGCCAATGCGGCGGCCGAGGCCGCCAGCGTTCCCGCCAGCGCGAGCGTCAGTGTCAGGCGTCTCGTCAATGTCTTCATTGCTGTTCCATCCTCTGTGGTCTTCTTATGCTTTGGTCGCGCCTTTCAGCGGGTAGTGCTTCGGGAAAGCCGCCGACAGGAATTCGTTGGCCGCCAGCAGGGCGGTTTCGCGGGTAGTGTCCTCTGTTCCCATCATCAGCCGCAGCCACAGGCCTTCCAGCATGGCCGACAGCGCCAGCGCCATGGCCTGCGGTTCATAGGCATAGGAGCCGCTGTGCTTGAGCGTCGTGCAAAGGTCGATGAAGACCTGCTGGTAATAGTTGTCGCGCGAACTGCTCAGCGCCTGATAGGTCGGCCGCGACTTGGCCTCGCCCCAAAAGGCCAGCCAGGCGGCGAGCTTGCGCTTGTTGCAGATCGAGCGGTCGAAGTCGGCCCACACCAGTTGCTGCAGCTGCCGCGCCGGATCGTCGCCTGCCTTCTGCAGGGAGGCGCGCCAATGCACCGAATACTCGTCATACATATGCTGCAGCGTGGCGATCAGCAGCTTTTCCTTGCTCTCGAAATGGAAGTTGACGATGCCGCGCGAGAGGCCCGCGCCATCGGCGACATCGGCCATCGTCGTCTCGGCATAGCCGCGCTTGGCCAGTGAATCGATCGTCGCCTCGATCAGCTGCAGCCGCCGGACCTCCTTCGAGGCCTTGCGGCCGCGCTTTTCGGCATCGCCCTTTGGCGCCGTTTCAGCGAGAATGTCCCTGGCTTCGGAAGTCTTCATGGATGTGACGGTCTCCAGCATTGCCGGCTATCCAACCGGCTTCCAACCGCGCAGATGAGTGGGACGGTGCTCGCCACTGTCAAGCACCTTCTGCATGGCTTCCCAGGTCCTGATATTCTTGTCGACATAGGCCGCGCCGACCACGGCTGCGACCGGCGCATAGAGTAGTCCTTTCAGCCTTTCCAGCTCGCCGCGCGCCACCTCCTGATACCAGGGATTGCGGTCCCTGATGGTGACATCGGCAAAGCCCGCACCGCGCATCGCCTGCGCATAGCGCGCCGGCGATGCCATGGCGAAGGACAGCCCTTCGGCGTCGACATACGCCTTCATCTCGGGTGACGGTTCGCCGTCATGCCCAATCATCCAGTTGGAGGCCGCGAAAACACCGCCGGGCTTCAGCACGCGGAATATCTCGGCGAACAAGGCGTCCTTGTCAGCCACATGCAGCAGCGCGTCCTTGGAAAAAACGACATCGAAGGAGCGATCGGCGAAAGGCAGCGGTCCCGGTGGCGCCTGGATGAAGCTGGCGCGCTCCGTGAGCCCCCGCGCGGCGGCTCGCCGTCGGGCCGCCTCGATCACCGGCTGTTCGACATCGAAACCGATTGCATGGACGGCGCCATGGCGCTCGACCAGATGCAGCGTGACGCCGCCCGAGCCGCAGCCGATATCGAGGATCGTCCTGCCCTCAAGCGAAAGACCTTGGACCACCCGGTCGACCTCCTCGGGTCCACCTGGCGACAGGTAACCATCGCCCCACAGCGCCTCGAGGAAGCGGATGGCGGTGTCGTCATACTCCGGCTCGGCATCTGCCGTTTCGATCATACGATCCCCAATCGATGAATGCCCGTTTCGAACGTCGGCAAAGCGTAGCGCATGCGAAGGAAAACGCAACATCATTTGTTGAACATTCATTCAGTATGGCTGGACAGAATGGCGGATGCCATGCCAAATTCCGCGCAATCGGGAACAGATCACGCAAAAATGAACAGCGGGTCGCACGTGAGAATTGGGCCAAAATGAAAGCTTGGGATGCGATCATCATCGGCGGCGGACACAACGGGCTGGTCAACGCCTGCTATCTGCAGCGCGCCGGGCTCGACGTGTTGTTGGTCGAGAAGAACGACTGGGTCGGCGGCGCCGCCACCAGCCGCGAGTTGACCCCGGGCTTCCTCTATTCCAACTGCTCCTATGTCTGCTCGCTGTTCCGTCCCGAGATCATGCGGGACCTGGAACTGCCGCGCTTCGGCCTGCAAGTCATCTCCTACGAAGGTGGAGCGGTGTTCACCCGCGACGGCGACTATCTCGCCAATTACCGCGACCACGATGCCCATCGGCGCGAATTCGCCCGCTTCTCCAAACGCGACGCCGAGGCCTATGACCGCTACGCCCGCGATGTGACGCGGCAGTGCCGCTTCATCCAGCCGCTGTTGATGCGCACCGCGCCCGACCCGACCAGCCTCAAGCCGCGCGACCTCGGCGAGCTGCTCTATCTCGGCAAGAAATTCGCCGGTCTGTCGGCGGAAGAAATGGCGCTGACGCTGCGCTTCTGGACCATGTCGATCTCGGAGTTCCTCGACGAATATTTCGAGACCGATGTCATCAAGGCGAACTTCGCTTTGTCCGGCATCATCGGCACCGCGCTGGGGCCGATGTCGCCGGGTACGGCTTACGTGCTGCTGCACCACTATATGGGCGAGGTCGACGGCTCGGTCGGCGCCTGGGGCTATGCGCGCGGCGGCATGGGCGCGGTGACCAAAGCGCTGGCCGCTTCGTTCAAGGCCTCGGGCGGCACCATCCGCACCGGCGCCGAGGTCGACCATGTGCTGGTGAACCGAGGCAAGGCCAAGGGCGTGGTGCTGGCCGGCGGCGAGGAGATTTACGGCAAGCTCGTCGTCTCCAACGCCGATGTGAAGCGCACTTTCCTCAAGCTGGTCGAGGAAAAGGAGCTGCCCGACATTTTCCTGCGCCGGGTCAGGAACTTCAAGATCCGCGGCTCCTCCGGCAAGGTCAACATCGCGCTCGATTCGCTGCCGGAATTTCCGGCGCTGCCGAAGGATTCACCAGTCTATCGCGGCGACATGCATTTCACCGATTCGATGGAGCGCATGGAGCGCGCCTACGACGACTGGAAGGCCGGTCGCTGGTCGGCCGACCCGTTCCTCGACATGGTGATCCCGACAACGCTCGACCCGACGATGGCGCCGCCGGGCAAGCACTTCATGAGCTGCTTCGTGCAGTATGCGCCGCCCAAGGTGAACGGCCGCGACTGGACCGACGCCGATCGCGACGGCTTCGCCGAAAGCGTGATCGCGCAGATCGCCGAGTACTCGCCGGGTTTCCGCGACCGCATCATCCATATGGAGGTGCGCACGCCGCGCGAGATCGAGGCCGAGGTCGGCCTCACCGAAGGCAACATTTTCCAGGGCGAACTGACCTTCGACCAGCTTCTGTTCAACCGCCCGGTGCCCGGCTACGCGCAATACCGTTCGCCGCTCGGTGGCCTCTATATGTGCGGCTCCTCGACCCATCCAGGCGGCGGCGTCATGGGTGCGCCCGGCCGCAACGCGGCGGCGGAAATCCTGCGCGATCTCGCCAAATCCACCTCGCATGTGAGCCCGGCCCATGACGTCATTTGATGCAATCGTCATCGGCGGCGGCCACAACGGCATGATCGCCGCCGCCACGCTGGCCAAAGCCGGCCGCAAGGCGCTGGTTCTGGAAGCCGGAACCGAAATCGGCGGCGCCGCGCGCACCGAGGAATTCGCGCCCGGCTTTCGCGTCTCGTCCGTCGCTCATCTGCTGAACCGGCTGCATCCCGATGTGGTTAAAAGGCTGGAACTGGAGAAGCACGGGCTAAAGATCGCGCGCGCCGACTTCATGCCCTCGGTTGCTCTGTCCACGGATGGTCCGCCGCTTGTCCTGCATGGCGCCTATGGCGAGGTGCTGACCGGCGCCAGTTCCTCCGAACAATCGGCCTGGAAGGAATTGCGCGCGCAGCTGCTGCGTTACGCCGGCATATTGAAACCGTTCCTCTCCCGCCGGCCGCTCGATCTTGCCGGTATGTCGCTGCTTGAGACGGCTGCCCTCGGCCAGGCCGCGCTGGCGCTGAAGAAGCTCGGCAAGGAAGACATGCGCGATTTCCTGCGCGTGCTGCTGATGAACGTGGCCGACCTGCTCGACGAACAGCTTACCGATATCAGGCTGAAAGGCCTGCTCGCCTTCGACGCGACGCTCGGCAGCCATCTCGGTCCACGCTCGCCGACTTCGCTGCTTGGCCTCTACTATCGCTTGGCCGGCGAGACCGGCGGGGCGGCTGGTGCGCAGATGCTGCCGCAAGGCGGCATGGGTGCGGTCGTCACCGCCATTCGCGCTTCGGCGGAGAAGTCCGGCGTGACAATCCGCACATCGGTTCCGGTCGCAAAAATCATTGTCGAGAACGGCCGCGCCGTCGGTGTCGCGCTCGACAATGGCGAGGAGCTGCGCGCCAGAACAATCGTCTCCGCCATCAACCCGGCAACCACCTTCCTCGATCTTGTCGGCCCGCGCCAGATCGACACCGGCTTCGTGCGCAAGGTGAAGAACATTCGCATGAAGGGTGATGCCGCAAAGCTCAATCTGGCGCTCGACCGGCCGCCGCAATTCGCCGGCGTCGATGCCGCCGGTCACAAGGGCCGCCTGGTCATCGCTCCCTCGCCCGATCACGTCGAGCGCGCCTTCAACCCATCCAAATATGGCGCGTTCTCGCCCGAACCGGTGATGGAAATCACTCTGCCCAGCCTTGCCGATCCGTCGCTTGCGCCTGATGGCGCCTGTGTGCTGTCGGCGGTGGTGCAATATGCCCCCTACGCGTTGAAAGAAGGCTGGGCTGCCGGCAAGCCGAACTTCCTCAAGGCTATCATGATGCAGCTCGAGGCTTACGCACCCGGCATCGGCAAGAGCGTCGTCCATGCCGAGCTCCTGACACCGGCCGACATCGAGGCGCGCTACCGCATGCCCGGCGGCCATTGGCACCACGGCGAACTGCAAGCCGACCAGATGCTGATCTCACGCCCCGTTTCCGGCTGGTCGGGCTACGACACCCCGCTCGACGGACTGTTCCTGGCCGGCGCCGGCTCGCATCCTGGCGGCGGTGTCTCCGGGGCACCCGGGCTCAATGCCGCGCGGCGTATTATTGCGATGAAGGGGTGAGCATGGTTTTTCTATTCACGGAAGTCCAGCCCTACGGCGCCCCCCTCTGTCCTGCCGGACATCTCCCCCTCTTGGGGGGAGATTGGCAGTCCGCTCGGTCGGCGCTTTCCTTGCAACGTCGAGAATTGGCGAAATCGCCGACGACGTCCAATCTCCCCCCAAGAGGGGGAGATGTCCGGCAGGACAGAGGGGGGCGCGAAGGAATGCCATCATGACCAGCCAGCTCAACAAGGTGCAACTGAAAACCCGTATCGCGGCGCAATCCCATTTCCGCACGCTGCGCCTCGGCACGCCGTTCCAGCCGCGCCTCGATGCGCTGGCCAAGACCCAGGACTGGTACAATTGGGCCGGCTATCGCGCGCCGCATTCACTGTGGGACGAGGAGCTCGAATATTTCGCCATCCGCAGCCAGGCGGCGCTGTTCGACATTTCGCCGATGACCAAATACCGGATCGAAGGGCCGGACGCCGAAGCCTTCCTCGACCGCGTCACCTTGCGCGATGTGGCGAAACTCAAGCCCGGCCGCGTCCACTATACGGCGTGGTGCGACGACGCAGGTTTCGTCCTCGACGACGGCACGCTGTTCCGGCTGTCGCCGACCCATTTCCGGCTGTGTTCGCAGGAGCGGCATCTGCCCTGGCTTCTCGACAGCGCCATTGGCTTCAGCGTTACGGTCGAGGAAGAAACCGAGGCCGTCGCCGGCCTTGCGCTGCAAGGGCCGACCTCCTTTGCTGTCCTGCGCGATGCCGGGTTCGTCGGCGTCGAGAAACTCAAGGTGTTTGACCTCGCCGATTTTCCCCATGACGGCGGTACCGTCAGCATTTCGCGCACCGGCTTCACCGGCGATCTCGGCTACGAACTGTTCGTGCCGGCCGACAGAGCGCTAAGCCTCTGGGACCGGCTGATGGCGTCGGGCGAACCGCGTGGTATCCGCGCCATCGGCTACACCGCACTCAATCGTGCGCGGCTCGAGGCCGGGCTGATCGTCGCCAATGCGGACTTCACCACAGCCGAGCACGCCATTCGCGCCGACCGCCTGCGCATGCCGGACGAGATCGGGCTCGGCTTCATGATCGATCCCGAAAAAGGCCATTTCAACGGCCGCAGCGCTATTCTCGAGGCCCGCGCGAAACGCAGGCTCCGCCATGTGCTGGTCGGACTGGAGATCGAAGGCAACGTCCCGGCCGAACACGCCATTGTCTACCACAAGAAAAGCCAGGAGGTCGGTCTGGTCAGCGCCGCCATGTGGTCGCCGATGGCCAAGCGCAACATCGCCATCGCATCGCTGGCGCGGCCCTACGGTGATACTGTCGTGGAGGACCTGTGGGTCGAGATCTACGCCATGCGCGAGCTGCAATACCAAAAGCTGATGAAGCGGGCCAAGGTGGTGGCGCGGCCCTTCATAAAACTCGACCGCCGCACCGCAAATCCGCCGGCGGATTTCTGACCATGGCCGACGAGACAGACAAGCAGGAAGAAGATGCGGAAGCCGCCGAGCAGTGGGAGCTGGTCAACACGCCGCTCGGCGAGAAATGGTCCGGCCGCACGCGCTATGCCGCCGCCATGTACTTCTACAAACGCGGCGAGATGAGCGCCGAGACGCTCGAAGTCTATCGCATCTGCGCAAGGCTCGATTCGGAAAACCCGCTGCCGATCATCAGGGATCGTGGCGTCGGCAAGGACTGGCTGAAGCGCATCGGCTTCGAATAGGTCGTTCAGCCTATCGTTTTTTCAAGCATGCTCAGCCAGTTGCGGTAAGCGATCTTCTCGATCAGCGCCCGCCCGAAGCCGCGCGCGGCCAGCGCGTCGATCAGCTTCGGCAGGCCGGCCACATCTCCGATGACTGCCGGGATCATGGCGCCATCGAAATCCGAGCCGAGACCGACGCCATCCTCGCCCAAGGCCTGCAGCAGGGAATCGACATGGCGCACCATGATATCGAGGCTGGTGTCGGCATTCATGCGGCCGTCCTCGCGCAGGAACCCGGTGGCAAAGTTCAGCCCGACCATGCCACCGGACTCGCGGATCGCGCCGAGCTGCCAGTCGGTGAGGTTGCGCGAATGGCCGCAGATCGCATGCACGTTGGAGTGCGTGGCAACCAGCGGTGCATCACTAAGCCCAACCACGTCGCGAAAGCCTTTCTCGTTGAGATGCGAGAGGTCGATCATGATCTTCAGCTCGTTGCAGGCCTTGACCAGCGCCTTGCCGGCGTCGGTCAGCCCGGGCCCGGTGTCGGGCGAAGAGGGAAAGCGGAACGGTACGCCATGGCCAAAGGCATTCGGCCGGCTCCAGACGATACCGAGCGAACGCAGGCCCGCGGCATGCAGCACGTCGAGCATGGTGAGTTCGGGATCGATCGCCTCGACGCCTTCGATGTGGAACACCGCCGCGATCGTCTCGCGCGCCATGGCGTCGCGGACATCGGCGGCGCTGCGGCAAACGGCAAGCGCTCCGGCCCGTTCCAGCCGAAACAGGATCGAGGCCATCGCGATCGTCGAGTTGAGCGCATCGGTGCGCGGGACTTCGGGAGGCAAAGGCTCGCTGTCGCTCGGTGCCGAGGGTACGGCGCTGCGCCTGGCTTTCTCGACCGGCGGCGGGAAGATGGCGAACATGCCGCCGGCAAAGCCGCCGGCCTTGGCGCGCGGCAGATCGATGTGGCCGCCCGATTTCCCCTCGCTAAACAGCTTTTCGACGTCAGGGTCCTTGGACTGATACAGCCTGAGCAGCGTGTCGTTATGGCCGTCGAAGACGGGGACGAGATCGGATGCGGTCATTGGGGGATCATTCGGTTCGTTTGTCGGCGCGGGAGCGATTATCATACCCACTTAGGCACGATGTGCTACCCGCGCAAATTACAAAGCCGTGCCGGCGGCTGACCTGTTGTCCCCGCGCAGCTGATCACCCGCCTGTTCGGTCCTATTGCTTCAGCACGTCGGCCCATTCCTTATGCCGGCGGAATTGGGCATTGGCGAACGGACAAAGCGGGATGATCTTCTTGCCCGCCGCTCGCGCATCCTCGACGGCGCGGGTTACGAGCCGAAGACCGGCACCCTGGCCGCGAAACGCGTCCGGCACTTCTGTGTGATCGATGATGATCTGGTGCTCGCCGATCTTGGTGAAGGTCATCTCAGCCTCGGCTCCGCCGGGGCCGCGCAAGACATAGCGACCCTTGGAGCCGCGATCCTCCAGTTCGATCTCAGGCAGTTGGTCGGGCATCTCTAAGCTCCTTGCGCGGCGCCGGCAAAAAACCGCCGGGCCGCCTCGATTTCGTTCGGCCGCACCTCGTGCCCGCCATCGTGCCACTCCACTGTGACATCGGCGCCGTCGGCACGCAAATAGGCTTCGAGCCGCGTCGTCAGGTTCGGCGGGCAGATCGGATCGCGCTTGCCGGCGGTCACCAAGATGTGACGGCCGGCGAGGCTGCCGTTGACCTGTGGTTCGAACGGGATCAGCGGATGCATCAGCACGGTGGCATCGAACTGCTCTGGTGCGGCAAACATCACCGAGGCCAGGATGTTGGCGCCGTTGGAATAGCCGAGGCCAAACACCGCCGAGGGCTTCGCAGCCTCGACATGCGCCTTGACGAAGCCGGCCATCTTGCCCGTCGCCCGCGCCAAATCGTCCATGTCGTAGACGCCCTCGCCGGTACGGCGGAAGAAGCGCGCCGCACCTTGTTCGGACACATCGCCACGCGGCGAGATGATGGCGGCCTGGGGCGCGAGATCGCGCCCCAGTGAGACAAGCTGGCTCTCATCGCCTCCCGTGCCATGGAAGACGAAGAGCAGCGGACCGCCGGGCGAACCGGGCAGCACCTTGTGAATGTAGGCGTCCTTGCTCATGGCTTCAGCCTTCCAGTTTCTGCAGATGCTGTTCGAGATAGGGTCTGAGATGCTGGTGCTGCGTCGGCAGCTTCAGCGCCTCCCCGAGATGAGCGGTATCCTCATCCCTGTCGAAACCCGGTTCGTTGGTGGCGACTTCGAACAGCACACCGCCCGGTGTGCGGAAATAGATCGCCCAGAAATAGTCGCGGTCGATCACCGGCGTCACCCCATAGCCGGTGTCCATCAACGCTTTGCGCACTTCGAGCTGCTTGGCGCGGTTCTCGACGGCGAAGGCGACATGGTGGACGGAGCCGGCGCCAAGATCGGCGAAGGCCGCCGTCGGCAGCGATTCGATGTCGACAACATCGGCGCCGTTGCCGTTTTTCAGCGCCAGCCGGCTGATCGTGCCTGATTTCTCGACTTCCTCGTAGCCCATGAACTTCAAGAGCTCCTCGGTGGCGCCGCCATCCTTCAGCCTGAGCGCAACCGAGTGAAAGCCACGGATCGCCTCGTCCGCGGGAATGCCGCCCTTGGCCCAGGGCGCACGGCTGTCGGCCTTGTCCTCGACCAGCGCGAAACCGTCGCCGTCGGGGCCATCAAACCTGATCCGCTTCTCACCGAAGCTCTCCTCGCGCGAGACGCCGGTCACGCCTTCATCGGCAAAGCGCTTTTCCCAATAGGCGAGCGTGCCCTGCGGCACGGAATAAACCGTGGTGCCGACTTCGCCGACGCCGCGACGGCCCTTGCCGATGTTGGGAAACGGGAAATAAGTCATCACCGAACCGGGCGTGCCGACCTCGTCGCCATAATAGAGATGGTAGACGTCGGGCGCGTCGAAATTCACGGTTTTCTTGACCCGGCGCAGGCCGAGCTTATGGGTGAAGAAATCATTGTTCTGCCTTGCATCCTTGGCCATCGAGGTGACGTGGTGCAGCCCCTTGATCTGGTCGAGCATTGTCTTGCTCCTTTCCTTGGTGTCTGTGCGGCCCTCGCCGCTGTCCACGCCAATATGAGGACACCGCCGTTTGCGGCAAAGGCGGCAAACACAGAATGGACTGTGCTGCAAAAGTGAACAATCGAACGATATCTGTTCACCAATCGGCTCACAGAAGCGGTCTTGCGCCATTGCCGGAAATCGGTTCCATGAGCGGCGTTCGAACATGCAGCGAAAGGTATAACACGTGGCTGGAACAGGCAGGCGCCCCAACGTTCTCCTGATTACCTGCGACCAGTGGCGTGGCGATAGCCTCTCGGCCGCCGGCCATCCCGTGGTGAAGACACCGAATGCCGATGCGCTGGCCGCCGAAGGCGTGCTGTTCAAGCGCCACTATGGCGGCGCCGCACCTTGCTCGCCGGCCCGCGCCTGCCTCTACACCGGCCTCTACCAGATGAACAATCGCGTCTGCCGCAACGGCACGCCGCTCGACGCTCGCCACGGCAACATTGCGCTGCATGCGCGCAGCCTGGGCTACGACCCGACGCTGTTCGGCTACACCGATGTCTCGCTCGATCCGCGCTTGCTGGCGCCAGGCGACCCAAGGCTGCAGAGCTACGAAGGCGTGCTGCCGGGTTTCACGGTGCGCCAGCTGCTGCCCGAGCATCAGAAGCAGTGGCTCTCCTGGTTGAAGCAGCAGCGCATCGATGTCAGCGCCGGATCGCCCGGCATCCATCGTCCCCTGGAAGACCACGCCGACGCAGTGACGGAGGCGCCGCCAGCCTATTCGAAAGACCATACGCCGACGGCTTTCCTTACCGGTGAGTTCATCCGCTGGCTCGGCGAGCAGGAGCAGGCCGCGCCCTGGTTCGCGCATCTCTCCTTCATCAGCCCGCACCCACCCTTCATCGTGCCGGAGCCGTACAACACGCTATACGATCCGGCCGAAGGCCCGGCCTTTCACCGCGCGGAGAGCTGGCGGGCTGAAGCGCAGAGCCATCCCTATCTCGCCTATGATCTTGGCGGGCAGAAACGCGCGAGGTTTCGCCCCGGCGCTGTAGGCAAAGTGCACGACTGGAGCGAGGATGATTTCCGCCAGATCCGCGCGATCTACTACGGCATGATCGCGGAGATGGACGCGCAGCTCGGCCGCGTCTGGCAAGCAGTCAAGGCCGCGGGTGCGTGGAACGACACCGTCATCGTGCTGACCTCGGACCACGCCGAGATGATGGGCGACCATTTCATGCTGGGCAAGGGCGGCTACTTCGACGGCAGCTATCACATCCCGCTGATCATTCGCGATCCACGACATCGCAAGGCCGCCGGCAGTTCGGTCGATCGCTTCACCGAAGCGGTCGACATCTTGCCCACGCTCATGGATCTGCTTGGCGAAGCCCCTGAACCGCATCTCGACGGATGTTCGCTGAGACCATTCCTGAGCGGCGGAACCCCTGCTGTCTGGCGCGACGCGGCGCATTGGGAGTTCGATTTCCGCTCGATCGCGGACGGCGAAGCCGAGCAGCATTTCGGCATTGCCTCGCGCCAATGCAATCTGGCTGTCATCCGCACCAAAAAATTCAAATACGTGCATTTTGGCGGCGGCTTGCCACCCTTGCTCTTCAACGTCGAGGCAGACCCTGGCGAACTGACCAACCTCGCCACCAGCCCTGCACATCTGTCCACTCGTCTGGAATTCGCTGAGCGGCTTCTCGCCTGGCGTGCCGAACATCTCGACCAGTCGCTGGCGCTGGCGGAGCTGACGGACAATGGTGTGGTGGGGTATGTGAGTGAGGGCAATAAGGGAGTAGGGCAGTAAGGGCGACATGGCCGGCGCCGACTTGGCACCCTACTGCCCTACTGCCCTACCGCCCTACTGCCTATCGTACAACCATCCGCTGCTGGTCGCGCTTTTCGGCATAGCTGCCCTTGTCATAGGCAGTTTGCGCCTCCAGCTGTTTCTTGGTGAACGTCGTGTAGAGGTACTTCTTGCCGTTCTTGTCGGTCATGAATTTCAAATTATCCATGCCGACAGCCACTTCCTTCGAGCCTATGCCAAGGAAGCCGCCGACGTCGACGATGACCGCGTCCGGTTTCTTGTCCGGGGTCAGCACCACATCGCCGATCTCACCGACCTTGGCGTCATCGGCGCCGTAAACGGTTGTGCCCTTAAGGTCGTCGACCCTGATCTCACCGATGGGCATGGGGGTCAGCGACGACTTGTCGATGGCTGCGGTCTGTGTCTGATCGGGAGCCGTAGCCGCGGGAGCCTCGGCGGTCTTGTCTGCGGGAGCGGCGGCAGGTGCGGTGGTGGCGGAGGGCGCCGTGGCCGGAGCGGTTGCAGCCGGCGCATTGGATGCCGTCGTCGCCGGCACAGGATCATAGGCCTTGCGGTTGAAATCCGGTTGCGCCTGCAGCTCTTCCTTGGTGGTCTGCGCGACCAGCCAGCGGTCACCGTTCTTCTCGGCCCACTTTGCCTTGCTGAAGTCGTAGGTCACGTTCTTGGCCCCGAGGCCCAGGAACCCGCCTACCCCGATGACCAGGGACTCGGCCTTGCCTTCCTTGGACAGCACGATGTCATTGACCTCGCCGATGTTCTGGGCGTCATCTCCGGTGCCGTTGTAGACGGTCTCACCGATGATGTTGGTGGCAAGATTGCCATCGGCGCGCTTTACCGGCTCGGCCGGAGCGGCGGCAGGTGCCTGTGCCGTATCGGTTGCCGCGGGTGCTGCCGCGTTGGAAGCCGCAGGCGCTGGCGCGGGTTCATAAGGCTTGCTGTCGAACTCCGGATGGGCCTTCAACTCGTCCTTGGTTGTCTTGGCAATCAGCCAGCGGTCGCCATTCTTCTCGGCCCATTGCAGCTTGTCGTAGTCGAAGGCGACATTCTTCGTTCCGACACCAAGAAAGCCGCCGACGCCGATGACGACGGATTTCGTCATGCCATCCTTGTCGAAGACGACATCGGTGACCTTGCCGATGTTTTCGGCGTCGTCACCGGGGCCGTTATAGACGGATTCGCCGATGATGTTGGTGACGATGCTACCTTCGGCGCGTATCGCCGAACCAGCGGCGGGCTGCTGGACGGAAGGTGTGGCCGGTCCCGGGCTTGCCTCGGTCTGCGCAAAGGCGCCGGTCGCGGCCATCGCTGCGAGTGCGGTCGAAGCTAAAAGGGTGCGGATCATGATCATCTCTCCTGCGTGCCTGAGTGCATCATTGCGTACACGCCGCGCCGGGTTTTGACCGTCGCCGAGCACGGCATTTCTACAATTCACAACGTCGTGAGCATGCTGTTGTTCCGACAAAAAGCGCGGCGTTCGTGATGAAAACCTGAAGCGAAATGCGGGGCAGCCCACCGTATGCAACGGCGGATTCCGGCGCCGCCGGAACCTTTCCCGCTTCGCGGCGTTTCAGCCTTTGGCTGGGCGAGTTCCGGCCAAACTGTGTCTTAGACAGCGGAGCGGGCATGAAATTTGCGGCGGTGCTGAACCGGGACGGTGGCACCCTGCGTACCACCGACCTCGCGGCTTTTTCCGACCGGATGCGTCGGACCTTGGAAAGCGCGGGCCATTCTCTCAGCATCGATGTCGTTGCCGGCAAGGACGTGGTCGAAACCCTCGACAGCGCTGCCTCGCGCCGTGCCGTCGATATCGTGTTGGCCGGTGGCGGTGACGGAACCATTTCCGCCGCGGCCGCCAGGCTGATGGGCAAGGAGAAAGCGCTTGCCATATTGCCGGCTGGCACGATGAACCTGTTCGCACGCGGCCTGGGCATTCCACAGTCGCTCGATGCCGCGCTGAAATCCTTCGCCGACGGCGAAATCATCGCCGTCGACATGGCCACGGCCAACGGCCAGCCCTTCATCCATCAGTTCTCCATCGGCATGCATGCGAGGATGGTTCAGTTGCGCCAAAGGATGGAATTCGGTTCGCGCCTGGGAAAGATCGGGGCTTCGGCTAAGGCGGCGTGGGCGACGATCAAGAATCCGCCGGCGATGAACGTCACGTTAAATATCGGCGAAACCGAGATCGCGGCGCGCATCACCGGCATCGGTATTACCAACAATTTGTTTGGCGAAGGCCACCTGCCCTATGCCGACAACCCTGCTGGCGGCGTGCTCGGTATCTACGTCACGGTGGCGCAGCAGCGTGCAGAACTGGTCAAATTCTTCTTCGACGTGGCGCGTGGCAAATGGCGCGACAACGAGCATGTCGAAATCCACCAAGCCGACCGGGCGGTTCTGAAAATCCACTCGGGCAGTAAGAAGTTCCACGCCGTGATGGATGGCGAACTGGTCAGGCTCGACCGCGAGACGACGCTCGAAATCCGGCCTGGCGCGCTCAATGTCCTGGTGCCGGCCAGCATTGCCGAGGCAAAGGCCGCCTGATGCGATCTCGGACGATGACGGTCAAGGCTCTAGTTGCTCGGCGCGCTTCCTTGCTCTGTCGCCGGCGTCTTGGCGACCTCGCCATAGATTTCGGCGATGCCCCAGGCCGCGAAGGCGAGAAGCAGTGCGGCGATCAGGATACGCAAGCCATGCCTGCCCCATCGCCCCTGACGCGCTTTGTTTTCGGGAATGATCTTGATCATGGCCGGTCCTTGTTTCGTTCCGCGCCTGTTGACGTTCTCGGTAACGGTTCCTTGCTAGGATGGTTCCGAGACGAGCCGATCGGCCGCAGGCCGGCGAAGCGGCAAAGACCGGGGCTGGGCTTTGGGGACTTGGGTGGATAGCAAGGTGGAAACAGTGGCGGTTCTGCCGGCCGCGGTTGCGCGCGCGGTGAGGGAGGAAAGCCGTCTGGCCGTGCTGCACGGGCTGGAGATGCTGGATACGGCCGCGGACCTGGACTTCGACCGCATCAGCAGCCTTGCCGCGACCGTCATGCGAGCGCCGATCGCCCTGGTCACCCTCGTCGATATCGAGCGGCAATGGTTCAAGTCCTGCTTTGGCCTGGACGAGACCGAAACGACGACCGACATCTCATTCTGCGCCCATGCCATCGCCGCCGGCGACGAACCCATGGTGGTGACGGACGCAACGACGGATCCACGCTTCAAAACCAACCCGCTGGTCACCGGCAAGCACCATGTGCGCTTCTATGCCGGCGCGCCGATGCTGGTGGCCGGCGCAAGGATCGGCACGCTATGCGTCCTCGACCGCAAGCCGCATGCCTATCCTTCCCCCGCCACGCTCGACCAGTTGAAGACGCTCGCCGGCCTCGCCGCCAGCCTGTTCACCCTGAAGGATGCAACCCGCAGCGGCGCTATCGCCGAGGCCGCACTGGCGCGCGAGGAAAAACGACGCGCCATCGCGCTCGACGCGGCCTCGCTTGCCAGTTGGGCATGGGACATCCGCACCGACATCATCGAATGCGATGTCCGGCTGTCGGAACTGTTCAACCTGCCGCGCTCGACCCGGCTGCGGGCACGAGACATCCTTACCGCCATCGATCCGCGCGACGTCTACCAGACCGAGACCCGCTTTCGCGACGCTTTGACCGGCAGTGACGACTACTTCGGTGAATATCGCGTGAAGGGCTTCCATCCGCCGCGTTGGGTCGCGACGCGTGGCCGTGTCATCGAACGCGACGGCGAGGGCAAGCCGACGCTGATTTTCGGCGTCAACTACGACATCTCCGAACGCAAGCTCGGCGACGAACGGCAGCGGCTGTTGCTGCGCGAACTCAACCATCGCGTCAAGAACACGCTGGCGACCGTCCAGGCGCTGGCGACGCAGACCGTGCGTCATGCCCGCCAGCCGAGCGAATTCCTGGAAGCCTTCGGTGCCCGGCTTCAGGCCCTGGGCATCGCGCACAATCTCTTGTCCGACCGAGAGTGGCGCGGCATCGGCATCCGCGAACTCGTCCAGATCGAGACCGGACCCTTTGACACAGCCGGCCAGCCGCGCATGACGATTTCCGGCGCCGACCTACTGCTGTCGCCCGATCAGGCCGTCGGTCTCGGCCTTATCCTGCACGAATTGGCCAGCAACGCATTGCAATATGGATCACTGTCGGTTGCGTCGGGCAAGGTCGATCTCGGCTGGAAGGCGCAAGGCAGGAAGAGCGACCGTCGCCTGGTGCTGACCTGGCGCGAAACCGGCGGCCCGCAGGTTGCCCCGCCCCAGCGCCACGGATTTGGCTCGATCCTCATCCGGCGCAGCCTGGCCAAGGTCCTTTCAAGCGAAGTGACCCATGAATTCCGTCAGGAGGGCGTATTCGCCGAAATATCGATGCCCCTGGAAGACCTGTCGAGATGACGGACCCATCCGGGCCGAAGCGGCGGCGTTATTTCCCCTCGCCGGCATCATCCGGATGGTCAGCGCCGGGCTTGGAGTTCTCGCGGTAAATGGCATAGGCCGCGAGCGCCACGGCCGGGCCCAGAATGATCCCGAGGCTGCCTTTTCCCTTGAGCCCCCCTCCCTTGAGCAACGTCGGCAGCAGGGCCAGTGCGGCCGTGACGCCGATCGCCTTCATGTCGGTCTTGCGCCGCTTTGCCTCGCGGCGAGCGCGAGCGCCGGACATCAACCGATGGATCAGGAGAACGAGGCTCGCGACCACCAGAAAGCCGACACCGAAACCGAGCGCCGCCGCCAGCGATCCATAGCGGGCCGCCGCCCAGATATAGGCGGCCCCCACCAGAAAGCCGAGACCGCACAATGCCGCCAGAGCGGCGAGCGCATAGACGATGGCCGCCGTACGCGCGCGGCGCACGGCAGCCATCGTTTCACCTGAAGCGAAACCCGAGAGCAGCGATGCCAGCAGTCCCATCTGCGGCGTGACTAGCGACGCGCGAGCAGCGCGAAGAGGAAGCCGACGCCGGCGGCGATTGCCAGTGACGTCACAGGCTTTTCGCGTACGCTCGCCACCATCTGCGCCTCGATATCCCTGGCGTTGCCGCGCAGGCTGTCGAAAGCCGCTTCACCCTGGGCCCGCAACTGCTCGACACTTTCGGCCGCCGCACGACGCGCGGTGCCGTAGCCGTGTTCACCGGTCTTGGCCAACTGTTTGGTAAGCTTGTCGATATCGGCCTTCAACTGCCTGATATCGGCCTCGAGGTCCGAATTCGCCCGCGCCTCGTTGGCGGTCTTTCCTGCGGCAGCTGCCATTGCTTAACTCCTTGTGATTGCTCGATTTCAAACGCGCCGTGCGGCTTAACGTTCCGGCATCGGTCCAAACTACCTGGAAAGCTGCCCGCGCGCACCCGATCTGGCAAGATGCATTGCGTCAGAGCTCGGCCCTCCCGAGCTGCTTTAGCGCCTCGCAACCGCCGTCGCGCCAGACGACCAGCTTGCGATCCATCAGCTGAAAAGCGCCCATTCTGGCTTGGCATTTCGACCCCTCCTCGAGAGCCCGCCGGGCGGCAGGCAAGATTTTGAAACGCTTTGCCGGGATCGAAGTTCCGACGAGCGGCGGGATGTCTCTGTTAGACGAGCGGCGGCATGTCTTTTTTAAATGACAACGGCCCAAATAACCATCATGACTTCCACCGTTTCAAGGAGCCATTGCCTGTGCCCCCGTTACTTGATGGATTGCGCATTCTTGTCTTGGAAGACGAGTTCCTCATAGCCATGGACGTCGAGCAGCTTTGCCGTGACCACGGTGCAGGCGAGGTGGTGATTGCCCGCGACCTGACCGAAGTCGATGGCCGAAAGGTCGCAACGCAATTCGACGCGGCCATCGTCGATCTGATGCTGGGCGGCACTTCCACGCTCGAATTCGCCGCGGGCCTGCGTGAAACAGGCGTCCCCTTCGTGTTTGCCTCCGGCTATTCGGATGCGGACGAGATTAAGGCAACGTTTCCAGGGGTGAGGCTGGTCACCAAACCCTATTCAGGCGAAGATCTGGTCGAAGCGGTGGCGCTGGCCTACGGACGTGGCTCGCTTGATTGAGACCGACGCGGCGGCATCCGGGTTCCCGCTACAGGGCACGCTTCAATGCGCTGCCGTCCCTGTGACCTGGGTCGAGATCGCATCGGGACCATATTCATCTTCACCGGAGATCTTCAGGATTTCCTGCAGGCGCGTGCGGGCCCTGCTGACCCGGCTCTTGATCGTTCCGACCGCGCAACCGCAGATTTCGGCGGCCTCCTCGTAGGAGAAGCCCGAAGCACCGATGAGGATGATGGCCTCACGCTGGTCTTCCGGCAATTGCTCGAGAGCGCCACGAAAATCCTTGAGGTCGAGTTGGCCGTGCTGGGCCGGATGCACCGCAAGCCTGGCCGTCATGATGCCGTCGCTGTCCTGCACCTCGCGGCCCCGCTTGCGCATTTGCGAATAGAACTCATTGCGCAGGATGGTGAAAAGCCATGCCTTGAGATTGGTGCCGGGCTGGAAGCTCTCATGCTTGTCCCACGCCTTGACCAGCGTCTCCTGAACGAGGTCGTCGGCCTTGTCGGCATTCTGCGTCAACGACACGGCAAAGGCCCGCAAGCTTGGGATCGCCCCAAGCAGATCGGTCTTGAAGCCTTGGGAGACCGCTGCCATGCCTCAGTCCTTCTTCTGCGCGGGTTCGGTCCGTTCCAGTTGCCTGAGCAACTGGGCAAAGCGATCCGGCACATCGTCGGAGACCAGCTCGTCGTAATACTGCTTGAGTTTGCGTCCGATTTCGGAGTTCGGCCCGAGCGGGTCGCCCGAACCGTTCCGGCGCCTGCCCGCGGCGCCAGTCAAAATTTCTTTGGTCATATCCTTCATTTCGCCCTTATATTCCCAGCACGGAAGCCGCTTGAATTCAACTCGACACAAGGCAAGCGGCATCCTCGTCTGGTCGCCCATCCCAACCCCAAACGCCGTTCGCGCCCATTCGTTCCATTTGCGCCGGAACTTTTTCGGAGAGCCCGCGTTATGTTAGCTGGGCCTGCAATCAGCTCGACCTGCAAATCCAGGCAATCGCGTCATTCTGAGGGAGACGTCCTACCATGAGTTTATCCGCCACCATCGCCCCGCACCTGCCGTTCCTGCGCCGCTTCTCGCGCGCCGTTTCCGGGTCCCAGGAGAGCGGAGATGCGCTGGTCGCCGCGATGCTCGAGGCCATCATTGCCGATGTCGATATTTTTCCCGAAGCATCGAGCGACCGTATCGCCCTCTACAAGGTTTTCGCCAAACTGTTCACGTCGGTCGCCATCCGTGTTCCGCAGGAGCAGGCACAATCGGCATGGGAGCAGCGCGCAGCCGCCAATCTCAATGCGATCGCGCCGCTTCCCCGGCAGGCCTTCCTGCTGGTCGCCGTCGAAGGCTTCAGCGAGGACGAGGCGGCCGAGATCCTCGACGTCGGCGACCAGGAATTCTCCGAGCTGCTCGCCCAGGCGAGCAATGAGATCTCTCGCCAGGTGGCAACCGACGTGCTGATCATCGAGGACGAACCGTTGATCGCCATGGACATAGAGGAGATGGTCGAGAGCCTCGGCCACCGCGTCGTGGGAACGGCGCGCACCCATGCCGAAGCGGTGACGCTGTTCGGCAAGACGCGGCCGAAGATGGTGCTGGCCGACATTCAGCTCGCCGACGGCAGTTCGGGTATCGAAGCGGTCAACGAGATCCTGTCATCAACGTCGGTGCCGGTCATCTTCATCACCGCCTTTCCCGAGCGCCTCCTGACCGGCGAGCGCCCCGAGCCGGCTTTCCTGGTGACGAAGCCATTCAACCCCGACATGGTCAAGGCGCTGATCAGCCAGGCGCTGTTCTTCGACCGTCAGGCCAAGGCCGCCGCATAGACCCGGCGTCCAACCGCAAGATCCGACTGGCAACAAGACTTCCCGGCAAGGGCCGCCCGATGCCGCATCGGGCGGGCCTTTGCAAGCCGGGGTTCCCTCATCAGCGATTTCCCCGGAACCGTTTGCAAGCGTCGTCTTTTTCAGCAAATGGTGGAACAAACCGCAACCACCCACGTTTTGCTCGCACCATTCGGAAGGAGATGAACCATGCTTTACTGGGCGCTCGTATTTCTCGTCGTGGCCATCATAGCCGGCGCGCTTGGTTTCGGCGGCATCGCCGGCACGTCTGCTGGCATCGCGCAGATATTGTTCTTCGTCTTTCTCGCCTTCCTGATCATCTCGCTTCTTGCCGGTTTGTTCAGGCGGGCATGAGGCGACCTTCATTCAGGCGAACACTGGAAGCCGCACCCCTCAAACGGTTTCCAGCCACCGCCGGGCGGTGTCCCTCAAACGGACGCCGTCCGGCGGACCGCTATTTGGAAGCTGGTTTTTCCTTGGGAACCCATTTGCCGGGGAACCGTTCAGCCTAGCAGGGGTGGACAGATTGACCGATGCGCTCCAAGACTTCAGATAGGACGGAAGGCGCGGGGAGTGACGAAGTCATCGCGCTGCATCCGGCGGAAAGCGGCATGCAGCTTGGCCGGGCGCTTCTCCACGCGCTGCACAATGCCGGCATTTCCGTCCTCTATCAGGATCGCGAGATGAAGACCGTATGGGCTCGCAACATGCGTGCGCCCTGGGTCTCCGACAACGCCGAGGGCAATGGCATCTTGCCGGTAGCGCAGGCCGACCGCATCCGCGCCGCAAAGGGCGATGTCGTCGCGACCGGCAATCCGGAGCGGCTTGAGATCAGTGTCCCGGGCGAAGATGGCATCCGTTGGTTCCAGGTATGGGTCGATGCCGACCATGGCGACAGCGGCGATGTGCAAGGCGTGGTCACCACAATGGTCGAGACGACCGAGCAGAAGCGCCGCGAACAGACATTGACGACGCTGTTACGCGAAGTCAGCCACCGCTCGAAGAACCTGCTGGCGATCATCCAGAGCATAGCGACCCAGACCGGCCGCTATTCCGACGGCATCAGCGATTTCCTGACCCGTTTTCGTGGCCGGCTGCAGTCGCTGGCGTCCTCCCAGGACCTGGTGACTTCTTCCAACTGGCGCGGTGCGGCCCTCCATGAACTGGTGGCAAGCCAGGTCGGTCGCTATGGCACGAGCACATCGCACAGCCTTCACTTCCGGGGCGCCAATCCCTACCTCAATCCCAACGCCGCACTGCATATTGGCCTGGCGATGCATGAGCTCGCCGTCAACTCGGTCAGCTATGGTGCCCTGTCCCGGCCGGACGGTTTCGTCGAGGTGAGCGCCGATCTCAACACCGCAACCGCCGGTGAGGTCGTCCTGTCGCTGACCTGGGCCGAAGCCATTGGAACCCATGGCGGCCGAGGCAGTCAAAAGCGTTTCGGCAGCGTCGCGCTGGAGCGGGTGGTGCCCACGTCCCTGAATGGAACCGCGAACCTCGATATCGTGGATGGCCACCTCGAATACCGCCTTGTCGTTCCGCACAGCAATTTCGAGACATAATGAGCGCGGTGGCCGGGAACGCCCGCGGCGGCCAGCGATTCTTAACCGGCTGTTCACCATGAGGGCGGATGCTGTTTTACCCAGATACTGCTGCAACCTGCTTGGGTTGCGACAAGGTATTGGGAGGAATGCTTGACCGTCTCCGACATGAACAGACTGGAACAGGCGGCTCGTGTTTCGATGGGCGAATTCCAGGATCCCGACGCATCCGCGGAACCACTTTTCCCGCCTCATCACGGTCTGCTGTGGGGGGTGGTCCTGGCCGCGGCCGCGACGATTCTCCTGGTCACCGTGTTCCGGCTGACCTGACTGCGATCCATCCTGCCCCGCCGGCAACGGGGACGTGATGTTAGCTGCTCGCGACAGCCATTATTCGCTAGCCACCCCCCAGGAACCAGGAACTTTTGGCCGATCTGGACCGTTATTGTGGCGAGAGGGTTCGCCATGGAACACATCACTGCACTGTTGCTGGTCATCGGTTGCACCAACTCGATGGCCGATTGTCATGAGCTGCAGGTTCCGGTCAGCGTCTTTGCGACCGCCGACGAATGCACCGCCGAGCGTCCCTTCGCCGTGGGCGATGTGCGGGGGCAGGCGCAACATGTCGTCGCCAAGTGCCTCGCCGTCGATCCCGCACTCGAGGATGACTATGATCAGATCGTCTGGAATGTGCATACCGATGGCAGTCTCGACGCCTCGCTGGCGATATCCAGCCTCGTCGTGGCATCGAACGCGGCGCGCCCAGAAAAAGGCGACCTTAGCCAACAATAAATTGGAGCAGCAAAGCCCGTTATTTCATGCTAAATGGCTGCTGGTGCTTACCAAAGTGTGGACACAAAGTGAGGAGTGACTCAATGCGGAAGATGATTATTGCCATGGTTGCGGTGGCTGCTCTAAGCGGCTGCACCTCCACCGAGCAGGACGTGGTTGGCGGCGGCTTGATTGGCGCCGGTATCGGCGGCCTGGTCGGCGGTGGCAAGGGCGCGCTGATTGGTGCGGCCGTCGGTGCCGGTTCCGGCCTGCTGGTGCGCAAGCTGCAGAACGGCTACTGCCAGTATCGCGACCGCCATGGCCGTATCTACACGGCACGCTGCAACTAATCTGCGATAATGGAATGCAAATCCGGAGGCCGTGTCCGGCCTCCGGATTTTTCTATGACCGGCAATCTGTGTATCCTTGCTGACAGGCTGAACCTCAGCCGACCAAGGGAATTCTGATCTCCACCTTCAGACCATCGGCCTGGAAATCGCGTTTGATCGTGCCACGCAGTTCGCGCGTGACGTTGAGGTCGATCAGCTTGGTGCCGAATCCGGTTTCGGCCGGCGCCTCGACTTTCTTTTTTCCGGCCTCCCGCCAGTTCAGCGCCAGCGTCCGCTCGCGCCCACGCCCTTCCAGCGACCAGTCCACCTTGAGCGCCCAGTCACTGCCAAGCGAATTGGCGGAATTGCCGGCATCGCCATATTTCAGCGCGTTGGTCGCCAGTTCGTGGAAGGTCAGGCCAAGCGACTGCGTCGTCGTCTCGTCGAGCAGTACCTCCGGCCCTGACAGCAGCCCCTCGGGCAGTTCCTTGCCGAACACCTGGCCAAGCTCGATGCGCAGCAGATCGGCGAGATCGGCCTTCTGCCAGCGCGAGCGCGTCAGCATGTCCTGGGAAGCCGCCATCGCCTGCAGCCTGGCCGAGAAGGATGCGGAAAACTCGTTGACGTCGGTCGCCCGCGACGCCGTCTGCCGCGCGATCGCCAGCACCCTGGTGATCGAATTCTTGATGCGATGCTTCATCTCCTGCAGCATCAGGTCCTTTTCGAGCAGGCTCTTTTCGGTCGTCTCGTGCAGACGCGATGCCGCCTCGTAAGCCCGTTCCTGATAGCGCGCCACCAGCGCGATGGCGCCTGCCGCGAGCAGGCCGAACAGCCCCAGCATCACCGGGATGGCGCGCGACGACGGTTGCAAAAAGGCGCTGGTCGGCCTGAACAATATGGTCCATGCGCGGCCGGCCACCATGATCTTGCGGGTAACCAGCAGCCCGTCGCCAAACGACGAAGCGGGCGGCGTCTCCGACCGGAACAACAGATTGTCGCCGTTCACCGTGCCGTCATAGATCTCGGTGTTGACCGGCAGCAGCGGCGTGCGGCTGAGCGCGATCTGGAACAAGTCGCGGGCCCGGAAGGCTGCGTAGAGAAAGCCCGCGGTCGAGGATCGCGATGCGTTGATGACCTCGGGCGCGGTTTCGACGTTGAGCCGCACGAAGACCAGGAAGCCGGTGAAGGTCTGCGCGGCGCCGGTGCCTTGGCCGAGTTGCACCAGCCCGCTCGCGTGCTGCTGGTCGTCTGCCATTGCCTTTTCGATCGCCGCGCGCCGCACCGGCTCGCTGAACATGTCGTAGCCGATACTCGCCTGGTTGGAGGGATCCAGCGGTTCGAACAGAGTGATGGGCGCGCGCCAGGGCTGCGTCGTATCCGGATAGACCGGATGGCTGGCGCCGAAATCGTGGAGGATATCGCGTTCGACAGCCGCCTCGTCGCCCGTCTTGACGAGTTGGAGGAACCCTATGCCGCGCAGGCCGGCGAAATTGTCCTTCATATCCAGCGCGTTGAAGAATGCCTTGAACTCATTCTGCGATATGTCGCCGTTGCGGGCGTCGAACAGAGCCTGCGTGGAACGCAGCAGCGACAGATGCAGGTCGATACGGCTCTCGATTCGGTTGAGCGCATCGTCGGCCGCCCCTTCGAACTTGATGCGGGCGGCTTCCTGCGTCGCGAAATAGGCAAACCCCGCCATGGTCATGCTGATCAGCGCGACCACGATGAACGCGACGATTGGAAAAAGCTTCTTCAACGGATGATGCGGTCCATGAGCGATATCAGGCCTTTATGGGCAAATCGCCGGGTCAACACAATGGCAATGCCATGCCATCGTGATCGCTGATACATCACGTGAGCGGCAACCGTGCCCGACGGGTCGATGGGACCGCCAAAAGGCCTCAGGCGGCGATCTTCAGCGCACCCGGCCCAGGAATGGCCCCCGGAGGACATTTACCCAGAATGATCATGCCGAGCACCTCGTCCTGCGTCACGTCGGTGGTACGCGCGGTGCCGACGACCTGGCCGTTCTTCATCACGCAGACCCGGTCGGCCAGTTCGAACACATCATGGATGTCGTGGCTGATCAGGAAGATGCCGATGCCATCCGACTTGAGCTGCCTGACCAGTTCGCCGACCTGCGCCGTTTCCTGTGGACCGAGTGCGGCGGTCGGCTCGTCCATGATCAGGATGCGGGCGTTGAACAGGATCGCGCGCGCGATCGCCACCGATTGCCGCTGTCCGCCAGACAGCTTGATCACCGGCTCCTTGAAGCGCTGGAAGCGGGGATTGAGCCGCCCCATCACCTTGCGCGCCTCGGCCTCCATGGCGACGTCGTCGAGCGTGCCCCAGGCGGTCATCAGCTCGCGGCCGAGGAACAGGTTGGCGGCGGCGTCGACATTGTCGGCCAGCGCCAGCGTCTGGTAGATCGTCTCGATGCCGTATTTCTTGGCGTCGCGCGGGTTGGAGATCGCCGCTTCCTCGCCATTGACGAAGATCTGGCCGGCATCGCGCTTGTAGGCGCCGGACAGGATCTTGATCAGGGTCGACTTGCCCGCGCCGTTGTGGCCGAGCAGCGCCACGACCTCGCCGGGGAAAAGATCGATCGAGGCGTCGTCGACGGCACGGATGCCGCCAAAGGCGATCGAGATGTTGCGCATATCGACCAGCGACGTGCCGGCGGGAGCAGATGCCGGAGCGGTGTTGTCGGCCATGATGGTTCTCCTTCCCTAGACCCGCTTGCGGTAGACGGTATCGAGCCAGACCGCGACGACGAGCACGGCGCCGACAACGATGCTCTGCAGCGGTGAGTCGATGCCGAGCAGCACCATGCCGGACTGCAACGACTGCATCAGCAGCGCGCCGAGCATGGCGCCGAGCACCGTTCCGGAGCCGCCGGCAAGCGAAGTGCCGCCGATAACGGCGGCGGCAATCACCAAAAGCTCGTCCAGCGTGCCCAGCGCATTGGTCGACGCGTTAAGACGGGCCGACGAGATCGCCGCGCTGATCGCGGCCAGCACACCCATGATCATGAACACCTTCATCGTCACCCATCGGGTGTTGATGCCGGCGAGATTGGCGGCCTCCGGATTGCCGCCGATGGCAAACACGTAGCGGCCGAAACGGGTGCGCTTGGTGATGAACGTCATGACGATGCCGACCGCGACCGCCATCAGCACCGGTATGGCAATGCCGTGGGCGATGAACAGTCCATTTTCAGGAATGGCGATGCCGTTCTGCTGTGCGTACTGGCGTACGATGCCGATTGGCCACGGATAGGAATTGGCGATCCACACCGCGCAAAGGATGGCGGCGCAGGCGACTACGCCGAGAAAGGTTTCCGCCCAGACCGGACGCAGCGGAAAGTTGAACCGTTTGCGCTGCGACCGACCGTTGAGCAGCGCGAAAGCGACAGCCGCGCAAGCAACGGCGCCGATGATCCAGCTGGCGGTGGCGCCGATCGAGCCCCTCGGTCCGCCCCCCATCAGCTGGAATGTGGCGTCGAGTGGCGCGACCGTGCGCCCGTTGGTGATGAGCCATGCCATGCCGCGCCAGACCAGCAGGCCGCCCAGTGTCACGATGAAGGCCGGAACTTCGAGGTAGGCGATGACGAAGCCCTGGAATGCGCCGATCAGGAGACCGAGCACCACGCCGGCGGCCAGTGCAATGATCCAGAGCCAGGGATTTCCAAGCTGGAAGCCGATGACGCGAATGAGGGATTCGGCTTGCGCCACGCCCATGATCATGCCGATCACACCTTCGACGGAGCCAACCGAAAGGTCGATGTTGCGCATGACGATGACCAGCACCATGCCAGTCGCCATGATCGCGACCGAGGACGTCTGCACCGACAGGTTCCAGAGATTGCGCGGCGTCAGGAACAGTCCGCCCGACAGGATGTGAATGCCGATCCAGATGACCAGCAGCGCACCGACCATGCCAAGCATGCGTGTGTCGAGTTCGGTTGCCTTCAGAAACCGGGCGACCGCGCCAAGTTCCGATGCCCGCGCGGTGTCGGCCGGTGCATTTGAGGTCGTGTCGGTCATGAAATCCTCCCGCCGGCTTGCCGTCTGGCGCGGATGCCGGAATAGAGCCTGGAAGTTACCCGCCAGCGGCGGAAACACAAATCTTCTTGAAAAAACGCCGCGGCCTGGCAGCCGCGGCGTTTCATTGTCTGACGTCTTCGAGATCAGTTGCAGGCCGCGACGCTGCCAGCGGCGACGCCCGCGCAGACCTCGTCCTTCTTGATCCAGCCGGCGTCGATGACCACGTTGAGATTGTCCTTGGTGATCGCAACCGGTGTCAGGAACAGCGACTTGACGGTGTTGCCGCCAGGCGTCGTGAAGTCCTTCGCACCGGCGATGTCGGCCATCTTCTTGCCGTCGGCCAGCTGCGAGGCGATCTCGGCGGCATTCTTGCCGAGCTCGCGCGCGTCCTTCCACACCGACACGGTCTGGGTGCCGAGCGCGATGCGGTTGAGTGCCGCATGGTCGCCGTCCTGGCCGGACACCGGCACGGTGCCGGCAAGGCCTTGCGCCGTCAGCGCCGCGACGACGCCGCCTGCGGTGCCGTCATTGGCCGCGACCACCGCGTCGACCTTGTTGTCGTTGGCGGTCAGGAACTGTTCCATGTTCTTCTGGGCGTTGGCGGGCAGCCAGCCGTCCGTATAGGCCTCGCCGACATTCTTGATCTTGCCGCTGTCGATGGCTTCCTTGAGCACTTCCATCGAGCCCGAGAACAGGAAGTCGGCATTCGGATCGGCACCCGAGCCCTTGATGAAGACGTAGTTGCCTTCCGGCTTGGCCTTGAACACCGCGCTGGCCTGCAAGCGACCGACTTCCTTGTTGTCGAAGGTCAGGTAGAAGACGTCCTTGTTCTCGATCAGGCGGTCATAGCCGACGACCGGAATGCCTTCGTCCAATGCCTTCTGCACCGCCGGGCCGATGGCCGAGGCGTCCTGCGCCAGGATGATCAGCGAATTGGCGCCTTGCGAGATCAGGCTTTCGACATCGGTGAGCTGCTTGCCGGGATTGGACTGCGCGTCGGCGGAGATGTACTTGTCGCCGGCGGCCTCGATCGCTTTTTTCATCGCGGCCTCGTCGGTCTTCCAGCGCTCTTCCTGGAAGTTGGACCAGGAAACGCCGATGACCTTGTCCTTCGCCTGCGCGACCGACGCAAGCGTCAGCGACATGGCGACACCCGCCAGGATGGCGGCTGTGAATTTCTTCATGATATTCCTCCCTGCGCCGCGTACGGCGCGACCAAACTGACCCTAAGGCCGGCACAAAGGCCCTATTTTTTCGAGCCTCGAAAAAACACTGGTCCATCGCCGGAACACTGTCAACGATGATTCTGATGGATTTTGAGGTGCCGCGGACTTTTTTTCGAGCTCCGGAATAAATAATGACAGCGTGCGGCGCTTCTGCCAGTATTTGGTGGCGTCGCTTGGCGGCCTTCGGGAGGCACGAAAGGCCGCGGCGACCGGGAGGATGTGGGAAACATGTCGGTCGGAATCCGCCACGACGATCTGCGCCGGCGCAACCGCGCCATGGTGATCTCGGCCGTGCGCCGTGCCGGTCAGCCTTCGCGCACCGAGATCGCCGCCACCACCGGTCTCAGCCACTCGACCATTTCGGCGATCTCCTCCGACCTGATCGGCGAAGGCGTCCTGACCGAGGGCAAGCCGAGCGAGGCCGGCTCGCTGAAACGCGGCCGGCCGCAGGTCGGCCTTACCCTCAACCCGGAGGCGGCGGCGGTGATGACCGTGGTGCTGTCGCTGAATTTCCTGTCGGTCGCCGTCATCGACTATGCCGGCCAGGTGATATCGGAGGAACAGCGCCGGCTGGACACGCTGACTATGTCGCGCGAGGCGCTGATCGGCGAATGCGTCGCCATCGTGCGGCGCCGCATCGACGATCCCGACATCGATGTCCGCAGCGTCGCCCGCATCGCACTGGCCATCCAGGGCATCACCGATACCGAGGCGCGCGCCATGCTGTGGTCGCCGATCACGCCGCAGACCGACATCGCGTTCGCCGACATATTCGAGGCCGAGTTCGGCATCCCCGCCACCATGGAAAACGACTGCAACATGATGGCGGTGGCGCTGCGCTGGCGCGATCCCGAGCGCTACCGCGACGACTTCATCGCCATTCTGCTGTCTCACGGCATCGGCATGGGCCTGGTGCTGAAAGGCCAACTGTTCACCGGCACCCACTCGTCGGGTGGCGAATTCGGCCACATGATCCACCGGCCGGGCGGCGCACTCTGCCGCTGCGGACGGCGCGGCTGCGTCGAGGCCTACGCCGGCAACTACGCCATCTGGCGAAGCGCGAGGCAGCTTGGCGAGGACACCGAACCGGTCGACGTCAGCGACGCCGACATGCGGGCGCTGGCGGCCTCGGCGCGCGACAAGGACGGACCGGAGCGCCAGGCCTATCGCAAGGCCGGCGAGGCACTCGGCTATGGCCTCGGCAGCCTGTTCGCGCTGATCGATCCCGCCCCCGTCGCCATGGTCGGCGTCAGCGCCGCCGCCTTCGACCTGATCGAGCCGGCCTTGCGCGAGGCGATTGCCCAGACCGCCGGCGGCCAGCACTCGAAATCGATCTCTTTCGACACCGAGCCTAACGAACTGCCGCTGATCCGCGAAGGCTGCGCCATGCGCGCGCTGACCTTCGTCGACCAGGAGATTTTCGCGCCGGGCGTGCAGGCGAGAGCAGGCGCGGCTGGGAAGAATGTGGCCTGAACCGAATATCGGATCGCGACCTGGGACGTGCTGAGATTCAGGTCAGGCCGAGGCGAGGATGGTGGATTCCGAGAACCGGAACGGAGCGGACATTTGGGTCCGTGAGTACCGGAAGCGCAGGAAGCCGCCATTCGCAGGCCGGCATCACCTGAATATCAGCATATCCCCTAATCTTCCCGGATCGCGTAGCCCGCCCCACGAATCGTGCGGATCACATCCGGCATGCGGCCATTGTTGACCGCCTTGCGCAGCCGCCCGACATGCACGTCGACGGTGCGCTCGTCGATGTAGATCGTCTCGCCCCAGACATTGTCGAGCAACTGGCTGCGCGAGAACACGCGGCCGGGATGGCGCATCATGAATTCGAGCAGGCGGAACTCGGTCGGTCCGAGCCGGATCTCGCTCTTCTTGCGGTAGACGCGGTGCGATTCGCGGTCGAGCACGATATCGCCGACCTTGAGCACGCTGGACAGCACTTCAGGTTTAGCGCGGCGCAGCAGCGCCTTGACGCGTGCCATGAATTCCGGCGTCGAGAACGGCTTGACCAGATAGTCGTCGGCGCCGGTCGACAGGCCGCGCACGCGGTCGCTCTCCTCGCCCCGCGCGGTCAGCATGATGATCGGCAGCCGCTCGGTCTCGGGCCGCATCCGCAGGCGCCGGCAGAGTTCGATGCCGGACACCGCCGGCACCATCCAGTCGAGCACCAGAAGGTCGGGCACGTTCTCCTGCAGGCGGATCTCCGCCTCGTCGCCGCGCGTCACCACCTCGACCTGGTAGCCCTCGGATTCCAGATTGTAGCGGAGCAGCACCCCTAGCGGCTCCTCATCCTCCACCACCATGATGCGTGGCGCGATCATCGGCTGGTCACCCCTGCTATGCCGCCGGCGCCGACATCGCGGTTTCGTCCTGCTTCGGACGATTGGCGGGCAGCTGTGTGCCGGTCAGCACATAATACGCATTCTCGGCGATGTTGGTCACGTGGTCGCCGATGCGTTCGAGGTTCTTGGCGCAGAACAGAAGATGCGTGCAGGCGGTGATGTTGCGCGGATCTTCCATCATGTAGGTCAGCAGTTCGCGGAACACCGAAGTGTATTTGACGTCGATACGCTCGTCGTCGGCGCGCAGCTTGGCCAGTGCGTCGGCATCGCGCGCCGCATATTCCTCGATGACACCCTGAACCTGGATCAGCACCAGCTGCGCCATCGCGTCGATGGAGTGCGACAGGTCGCGCGGCGTGGCGGAGAGCCCGACCGTGCCGACGCGCTTGGCGATGTTCTTGGCAAGGTCGCCGATGCGTTCGAGATCGCCGGCCATGCGGATCGAGCCCACGACGTGGCGCAGATCGTCGGCCATCGGCTGGCGCTTGGCGATCAGCGTGATGGCGCGGTCGTCCAGCTCGCGCTGGCGCGCATCCATGATCGCGTCATCGGAGACGACGCGTTGGGCGAGCGCATTGTCGGAGTTCAGCAGCGCCTTGGTGGCACCGCCGACCATCGAGCCGGCGAGGTCGCCCATGTCGCTGATCAGCCTGCTGATCTGTCCGAGATCTTCGTCGAAGGCTGCAACCGTGTGTTCGGCCATGATCCTGGTCCTCGTATGCGTGCGATCAGCCGAAGCGGCCGGTGATGTAGTCCTGCGTGCGCTTCTCGCGGGGCGACGTGAATATCTTCTCCGTCTTGTCGAACTCGACCAGTTCGCCCAGGTACATGAAGGCCGTCTGCTTCGACACGCGCGCCGCCTGCTGCATGTTGTGGGTGACGATGACGATCGTGTAGTCGGCCTGCAATTCGTCGATCAGCTCCTCGATCTTGGCGGTCGACAGCGGATCGAGCGCCGAGGCCGGCTCGTCGAGCAGGATGACTTCCGGCTTCACCGCCACGGTACGGGCAATGCAGAGCCGCTGCTGCTGGCCGCCCGAAAGGCTGAGGCCGCTGGCATTGAGCTTGTCCTTGACCTCGGTCCAGAGTGCTGCGCGCTTCAGCGCCTGTTCGACGCGGCCGTCCATCTCGGCCTTGCTGATCTTCTCATAGAGCCTGACACCGAAGGCGATGTTCTCATAGATCGACATCGGGAACGGCGTCGGCTTCTGGAACACCATGCCGATCTTGGTGCGCAACAGGTTGAGATCCTGCGAGCGGTCGAGAACGTTCTTGCCGTCGAGCAGCACCTGGCCCTCGGCTGTCTGCCTGGGATAGAGCTCGTAGATGCGGTTGAAGACGCGCAGCAGCGTCGACTTTCCGCAGCCCGACGGTCCGATGAAGGCGGTGACGCTGCGTTCGGGCAGCGACAGCGTGATGTCCTTCAGCGCCTTCGACTGGCCGTAGTAGAAATTGAGGTTCTTGACCTCGATCTTTGCCTTGGCGGCTGCCTCGGCGGCGATCGTCATGTCTGGAGACAACATCTGGCTCATTTGTCCTCTCTGCGTCCGGTCAGGCTGCGCGCAAAGATGCTGAGCGCGAGAACCGTCAATGTAATTATGAGTGCGCCGGTCCAGGCCAGTTGCTGCCATTCCTCGTAGGGGCTGAGAGCGAACTGGAAGATGGTGACAGGCAGGCTGGCCATCGGCGCGTTGAGATTGCTCGACCAGAACTGGTTGTTGAGCGCGGTGAACAGCAGCGGCGCCGTCTCGCCGGAGATACGGGCAATGGCCAGCAATATGCCGGTGACGATGCCCGAAAGCGCGGCGCGGTAGGCGACAGAACGGATGACCACCCAGCGCGGCGCGCCGATCGCGGTGCCGGCTTCGCGCAAGGCGTTGGGCACCAGATTGAGCATGTCCTCGGTGGTGCGCACGACGACGGGGATGACCAGGATCGCCAGCGCGACGGCGCCGGCGATCGCCGAGAAGTGCCCCATCGGCCGAATCATCAATTCGTAGACGAACAGGCCGATGATGATCGACGGCGCCGACAGAAGGATGTCGTTGATGAAGCGGACAATGGTGGTGAGCTTCGAAAAGCGGCCGTATTCGGCCATGTAGGTGCCGGCCAGCACACCGATCGGCGTGCCGACAATGATGCCGATGACGGTCATCACGATGCTGCCGTAGATGGCGTTGAGCAGGCCGCCGGCGTCGCCGGGCGGCGGGGTCATTTCCGTGAAGACCGAAAGATTGACGCCCGACAGGCCCTTGTAGAGCAAGGCGCCGAGAATGAGCGCCAGCCAGGCAAGGCCGATGCCCGCCGCGGCGACGCACAGCGTCATCATCACGCCATTCTTGCGCTTGCGGCTCTGGTGAAGCGACGTGGCTGTCGACATCGGTTCAGGCTCCGGTGCGGGCGTCGATGCGCATCAGCATGTAGCGTGCGATGGCAAGGATCAGGAAAGTGATGACGAACAGAATCAGGCCGAGCGCCACCAGCGAAGACGTGTAGAGATCGCCGACCGCTTCGGTGAATTCGTTGGCGATGGTCGCGGAGATCGTCGTTGCGGGCGCAAACAGCGACGTACTGATGCGGTGGGCGTTGCCGATGACGAAGGTCACCGCCATGGTCTCGCCGAGCGCGCGGCCAAGGCCGAGCATGACGCCGCCCATGATGCCGATCCGCGTGTAGGGAATGACGACGCGGCGCGTCACTTCCCAGGTCGTGCAGCCGATGCCGTAGGCCGATTCCTTCAGCACCGGAGGCACCGTGTCGAAGACGTCCTTGGTAATCGAGGTGATGAAAGGCAGCACCATGATGGCAAGGATCATCGACGATGTCAGCAGGCCGATGCCGTAAGGCGGGCCGGCAAACAGGCTGCTGAGGCCGGGGACGCCGTGGAACACGCTGATGATGAACGGCTGCACCGTGGTCTGCAGGAACGGCGCCAGCACGAACAGGCCCCAGATGCCGTAGATGATCGAGGGAATGCCGGCCAGCAATTCCACCGCCATGCCGATGGGGCGCCGCAGCGGGCGCGGGCAAAGCTCGGTGAGGAAGATGGCGATGCCGATGCCGAGCGGCACGGCGATCAGGATGGCGATTGCCGAGGTGATGATGGTGCCGTAGATCGGCGCCAGCGCGCCGAATTTCTCCGTCACCGGGTTCCAGCTTTCGCTGGTCAGGAACGAGAAGCCGAAGGTCGAGAGGGCCTGCCAAGAGCCAGCAAACAGCGAGATCGCGACGCCGCCGAGCAGCACCAGCACCAATATCGCGGCGGCGCGGGTCATTGCGTGGAAGATCGCGTCTGTCAGCGCAAACCGCCTGACGATGGCGTCGCGCGAACCTCGAATGGCTGGCAAGGCTTCCTGGACAGCGCTCATGTCAAGCTCGGCTCTTTCGAGTTGAAGGAAGAGGAGCGCCGCGGGCGCGGCGCTCCTCCAGAGATGTTACTCGCCGGCGTAGACGGGCTTGCCGTCGGCCTGGATGTCGGTCTTCCACGAAGCCTTGATCAGGTCGACGACGCTGTCGGGGATCGACACATAGTCGAGCGCCTTGGCGGTTTCCTTGCCGTCCTTGTAGGCCCAGGCGAAGAATTTCAGCGCTTCGCCGGTGGCGGCAGCGTCATCGGGAACCTTGTGGATCAGCACCCAGGTCGAAGCCGCGATCGGCCAGGTGGTGTCGCCGGGCTCGTTGGTGATGATGACGTTGAAGTTCTTGGCAGTCTTGAAGTCGGCGTTCGAAGCGGCAGCGCCGAAGGATTCGAGCGACGGCTCGACGACCTTGCCGGCTGCATTCACCATCTTTGAGTAGGACAGGTTGTTCTGCTTGGCATAGGCGTATTCGACGTAGCCGATGCCGCCGTCGGTCTGCTTGACGGTATTTGCAACGCCTTCGCTGCCCTTGGCGCCGACGCCGGTCGGCCATTCAACGGCCGTGTCCGAGCCGACCTTGTCCTTCCAGTCGGGCGAGAGCTTCACCAGGTAGTCGGTGAAGTTGAAGGTGGTGCCCGAGCCGTCCGAGCGGTGCACGACGGCGATGGCGGTCGACGGCAGGGTGAGGGTGGGGTTCAGCGCCTTGATCGCGGCATCGTCCCAGGTGGTGATGGCGCCGAGATAGATCTGGGCCAGCGTCTTGCCGTCGAGGACGAGTTCGCCCGGCTTGACGCCGGAGAGGTTGACGATCGGCACGATGCCGCCCATCACCATCGGGAACTGCACGAGGCCGTTCTTTTCCAGATCGGCATCGGACATCGGCTTGTCGGTGGCGCCGAAGGTCACGGTCTTGGCGATGACCTGCTTGATGCCGCCGCCGGAACCGATCGACTGGTAGTTGAGGCCGACGCCGGTGTCTTTCTTGTAGGTGTCGGCCCACTTGGCAAACACCGGATAGATGAAGGTCGAGCCGGCGCCTGAAAGGTCAGCTGCCATTGCCGCGGAAAGGGTGATGGTGGACGCCGCAGCCATTGCAATCGCAACGGCCGCCGAGCGGATGAAATGTCTCATGTGGCCTGCTCCTGTTCGGAAGATGGTCTCTCGGCGCCATTTCTTGCCAGCGCCCGCTGAGGCCAATAGCCTCCGATTATAACAGTCGCATGACAGTTTCATGTCAGCCCGGTAACGCGTCGCCGGAGCCGGCAAAGGCGGTGGCGCGGCTGGTTCGCGAGCCGATCCGAGTTTGTCCCCGGAATCATGGGCTTGGGCCGTCCGCCGGGCGCAGCCACCGCCGGATTCGACGGGGCTTTCAAGGATGAAGAAAATCCGGACGGGAGTGCGTTGCTCGAGGCCAGAGCGTGTCGTGGCCGGGCCATCGCCGAAAACAGGTCCGTTGGGGTAGAGTGACGCTGTTCCTTGCCGGCGGTCGCTGCTCCCGCCCGTAACTGGATGAGCGGAATTCGATGTCGCCATTGTCCCGGCTAGGCACAGCCTTTGATATGGTGCGATCGCACCATAGCCATTGCACGCGGGGGTAGCAGGGAATCTCCTACTGATTCCCTCGGCTTGCGTCGTCAGATGCCGCGAATCCGCGACGCGGTGCTATCCCGCGTTGCGCTGGACCTGGCGGCTGGCGCCGACCCAGCGCTCGACCTTCTCCAAGAGGGCCCTGGGGCTGATCGGTTTGGGCAGATAGTCGTCCATGCCCGCCTCCAGGCACCGTTCGCGATCGCCCTTGAGCGCATGCGCGGTGACGCCGACGATCGGCACATGCGTGCCGGTTTCTTCCTCCAGCCGGCGGATCGCGGCCGTCGCTTCAAGACCGCTCATCTCCGGCATCGAGACGTCCATCAGGATCATGCACGGATTGAGCTTGCCGAAGGCGTCGAGTGCCTTGCGGCCGTTGCTGACGATCTCGAAGCCGTAGCCGGTCTCGCCAAGGATCTGGGTGAAGACCATCTGGTTCACCTCATTGTCCTCTGCCACGAGGATATCAAGCCTCTGTCCGTCACCGCCGACGGCGGGCAGCCTGGGACGAACCGCCGGCGGCTGCAATTGCGCGCGCTGCTCGGACAGCGCCAATTGCGGCCGCTGAGGCGCATTAGGCGCCTCGCCTGCCGATGGCTGGGCGGCGTGGCCAACCGTGGTGTGGCGATGGCGCTGGACGGTCGCGACCAGCGTTTCCAGCAGCACCGACGAGCGCGCCGGCTTGATCAGCTGTGCGTCGATGCCGAGATCGCGGTAGCTGGTGTTGGCGAGCGACTGGTCGACCGAGGTCAGCATGATGATCGGGGTGTTGGCGAGGCCGGCGGTGTTTCGCACGATGCGCGCCATTTCGGCGCCGCTCATCCCAGGCATCTGGTAGTCGAGCACGACGCAGTCGACCGGTACGCCATAGGCCGCGGCGGCGATCAGCACCTTGAGCCCCTCGGCGCCGCTTTCAGCCGCGCATGAATCGAATGTCCACGACGTCATCTGCTCGGTCAGGATTGCGCGGTTCACGGCATTGTCGTCGACGATCAGCACGCGAGCGCCGGTCACATCCACCGGCATGATGCGCTGCCCGTTCTGCTGTTCGGCGCTGGGCAGCGTCACCTCGAACCAGAAGGTCGAACCCTTGCCCTCGGCGCTCTCCACGCCGATTTTGCCACCCATCAGCTCGACCAGCCGCGAGGTGATGGCGAGACCAAGCCCGGTGCCCTCGTGCCGCCTTGTCGAGGAGGTGTCGACCTGGCTGAATTTCTCGAACACCAGCTTCAGCTTTTCCTCGGGTATGCCGATCCCGGTGTCGGTGACCGAGATCGTCAGTTTGGTTCCGGTCGGCATCCGTTCGCCGGTCACGTCGACCAGCACATGGCCTTCGTCGGTGAATTTCACCGCATTGCCGAGCAGGTTGGTGACGATCTGCCTGATGCGGCCGACATCGCCGATGAACAGGCTTCCGAGCCTCGGCTCGATGCGCACGATGAGTTCGAGATCCTTTTCCTTGGCGCGTGTCGACACCAGCGTCGCGACGTCCTCGATCGCCTCCGCGAGATTGAAGGGCGACGGATCGAGCACCAGCTGGCCGGCATCGATCTTGGAGAAGTCCAGGATGTCGTTGATGATGGTCAAAAGCGCGTTGCCCGATTTGACGATGATATCGGTGAACGTCTTCTGCTTTGGATCGAGATTGGATTTGGCCAGGAGTTCGGCCATGCCCAGCACGCCGTTCATCGGCGTGCGGATCTCATGGCTCATGTTGGCGAGGAATTCCGACTTGGCGCGGTCGGCGAGCACCGCACGCTGGCGCGCCTCGCGCAATTCGGCCTCGCGCATTTTCAATTCGGTGATGTCGGTGGTTGATCCGATCAGATAGAGCGAACCGTCGGACGCGATCATCGCGCCCTTTCGGGCGAACTGGTGGCGCACGCTGCCATCGGCAAGCGTCACCGTCTCCTCGATCTCCTGGGTTTCGCCGGTGCGCAGCACCGCCAGGTCGCCGGCGACGAAGGCCTCGCCGTCCGGCCCGAAGATCTCGACGTCGGTCTTGCCGATCGCCTCTTCCTTGCCGAGACCGGTGAGATCGCACCAGCCTTTGTTGACGTAGAACTGCCTGAGGTCGGAGCGCTTGGCGTAGATCGACACCGGCACGTTGTCGATCAGGCTGCGGAACACCTCGTTCTCGCGCATGCTTTCTTCCAGCGCCCGCTCGCGTGCCTTGACATCGGTGATGTCGGTGCTGGAGCCGACAAGGTGCACCGAGCCGTCGCTGGCCACCAGGCGGCTCTTGCGCGTCATCAACTGCCGCACCGTGCCGTCGCGATGGGTGATCGGCTCCTCGACCTCGCGCACATTGCCGGTCGCCACGACATCGGTGTCGTCATGGCTGAAGCCTTCCGCTTCCTCGGCGCCGAACAATTGCCGGTCGGTCCGGCCGATGACGTCGTCCTTGGCGAGGCCGGTCAGCGCGCACCAGGCCTTGTTGACGAATTCGATGTTCAGGTCCTGCGCCTTGATGAAGGCGGCCACCGGCAGCTCGTCCATCACGTGCCGGAACAGATCGATCTGGCGCATCGAGTCGCGCAAGGCGGCCTCGCGGCTCTTGAGGTCGCTGATGTCGACGCGCACGCCGATGAACGTGCCGTCATCGGTGCGCATGTCGTAGACCTGGTACCAGCGTCCATCAGCATTGAGACGCTCATAGGAAGAATTTGGCAAACGGTAGCGCCTCAGCATGCCGTCGAGCCAGCGTTCGGTATCGACCGCATAAAGGCTGTCGACCACGGCATCGCCGCTCGAGCGGAAGTAGCCGACCTCGTGACCGAACTCCAGCGCCTCTCGGAAAGTGCGCCCAGGCTGCCAGTATGGCTTCAGTGCCGGCAGCGAATCCTGCAGCTTGCGGTTGGCGAAGACGAACTTGTCGTCTCGGTCGTAGATGATGACGCCTGCCGGCAGCGATTCCAGAACGGTTGCGAGGTTTTTGCGGGCATCCTCGGCTTCCGTCTCGCGGCCCTTCATGTCGGTGACATCGACATAGGAAATGAGCCGCTTGCCACCGGCCAGCGATGCCAGTGAGGCGACCAGCGTGCGCCCGTCATTGTGCGGCAATTGCCTGGAGCCAGCGACGCCGGCCCTGATCTCGGCTTCGCGCTCGGCGACATGGTGCTGCCAGGCAGTCTCGTCGGCACCGAAAGGATCGATGGCACGGCTGGCTTCCATCAGCTCGCGGAAGCTGGAGCCGATCCCGGCGCGGTTTGGATCGATCCTCCAGAAGTCATGGAAGGCGCGGTTGATCACCTCCGCGCGCATGTGGGCATCGAGGACGAGCACGCCGATCGGTATCGAATCGACCATCGTGCGAAGGTTGGCGAGGCTTTGCGAGGAAACGTCTTCGTCCTGTTTCGGCGCCATCTCCTCGAAGGCGGCGGCCAGCGCGGTGACGTTGCGGCCGATGCCGCGATAGCCGGCAAATTTTCCTTCGCTGTCGAAGCGTGGAAAGCCTGAGGTCAGCACCCAGCGGCAGTCGGCGCCGCCGCCCTTCAGCTCATAGACGAAGTCGCGGAACGGTCGGCGCGCCTGCATATCCTCCAGATGCGCTGCCGCGCTGCGATTGCCCTTCAGGACCTGGTTGAGGAAATCGAAGCGGAACCGGCCAAGCACATCGGCCGGATCGATGCCCGTCGCCGCCTGGTAGCCCTGCGAAAGCCAGGAGAAGCGCAGCTCCGCATCGGTCTCCCAGGTCCAGTCCGAGCCGGCTTCGACAAGCTGGCGAAGCCCTTCGGCGCGATCCATGTCGGCAGTATGTGGCAAGGCGTCGCCGCCTTGCCCTGCTGCCTTGCCGGGCTCGCGCTTGCCGCGCGCGCCGATTGCTTCGTCCGCTTCCGCCATGCTGTCCCCACCCCGAAAATCAAGGCCGAACCCTCCCTCCGCGGTTCGTCGGCGGAATGTGCCCGAGAAGCATTAACGATCCGCTAACCTTAACGAGCAACCGGACCGTTGTTGCCGCGTTGTTCCGTCCGGTTGCCGGGTCGGCCAACGCTGCGTTATAAGCGCCCGCAGGGGTGTTGCTTATGTCTGGACGGATAGGGCCTTTTTTGCTGGGCGTGGCGCTGCTTTTCGGCAGCGGCTGTTCGCGCAGCTATGACGGCACGGTCATCATCCCGCGGCCGCTCGATGCCAGGCGCTTCTGGGACCGGCCGCCACCCAATGTCGACTACGGACCGTCGCAGGTCGACAATGGCGCGTTTCCGGCGCCACCACAGTCGCCCGAACGGTTTTCCGAGCGCAGAGTTGTGAAGCCTGCCTTGCAGAAACGGCATCAAAGGAGGCTTTCCTCCCCGGCTCCGTCGTCTTCCGGCCCGGAAAAGCAGCTGGCGTGCAGGAATGTAAGCGCTCCAGGCCAACGCGTTCGCATGGTCTGCGACTAGGCTAACTTCTTCAGAAAGCGCCTGCCGGAACCCTACAGCAGATAGGACGCTATAGCGTTGCCGCGCCCTTCTTGGGTTCTTTTGCACCGAGCTTGTCGAGCGCCAGACGAACCTGGCGCAGATCGTCCTGCCAGCCGTCATCGTCGCCCATCGGGCTCTCCGACGCTGCCCGCTGCAGCCCGCGCGCCTCGGATTCGATCTTGCGCAGTTCGGCGATCTTCTCGTCCTTGTCAAGGAGCCGTCTTCGAGGATCTCCAGAACCCGCATTTCCCTGAACGTCGCCATGGCGTTGCTCCCAGCTGATGTCGATCACAACGCAGGGAGCAGGCACCTGTTCCAGCCGGATCGCGGCGGCCAGGATCGCGGCCAGGTAAGCGACAGGCTCATCGCGGCGGTCGGCCGCCGGGTTCGAAAAACCGTTGCTATTCCACGGGGAAGAAGGCAGGGCCAATCACGCGCACCGACCGCTTGCCGGCCTCGATCGATTGCAACTGAGCGGTGCCCGGAGCCTCGCTGCCGGATCCCGGAATTGCCCCGACACTGCCGAGGTCCGGCTTTGGCTGCGGCAGGGGGATGATGGCATTGCTCATGTTCGTGGGCGTGACCGTCCTCGCTCTCAGTTCGGCTACCCGCCGGTAATAGCGCTTGACGTCACAGGCCTTGAAATTGGCATCCTCACGGTAGCGGAAAGCCGTCGGCAATTCCGTATAAGGCTTGCGCGTATCAAGCGCGGCCATTTTTTCGGTTTCCAGACTGGCATCGCTCAGCGTGTAGAGGTCGACCGCCGGATCGTCACAGATGTAGCGGCATTGATCGGCCATATCCTTGAGATCGTCGTTGCCGGCGAATTGCGACTTGGGCGCCGGGAAGAAATATCCATCCGAAAGGCGCACGCAAAACAGCATCGTGTTGCCGCTGTACGTTGGCACCGCCGTTGCCGCCGCGGACTGCGCCTTCGGCGCCGGGCGCTGCTCCTTGCCCCGGGATGTGCAACCGAGCGCCACGAACCGTGCCTGCAGGCCCGAAATGTCCCGGCCGGAATTGGACGCGGCCACGATCTGGCGCTGCACGTCCGACCGGTTCCTGGCAAGGTCGGCGCAAGCGTTGAAGAAACCGCTCGTCGCACTTTGCGCGGTGCATCTGCGCTGCCTCTCCAGGCCCTGGATCGCCGCGAGCTGGCGGCGCAGCTGCGCCAGTTCCGGGCTCACGCCGCCGCCGCGGCCGGCGGAAAACAACTGGCCTCTGATCGCGCTGCAACTGTCCGCGTAGGAAGATGTTGTGCCGAGCGCAAAGGCGGTCACCATTACCAGTGCGATCATCATCATGAGAAACCAGAAACGGGTCATCGGGACGACATGATCATTGTTGCGGATAGTCTGGAATCACGTTCTTTAGACTGATCTAACCTTTTACTAAATGAGCTTAGTCTAATATTCAAGACTTTCGACCTAAGTATACCTTCATTTAATGTAATAGGACCACCTCTGTGAATTCGATATTACATTTTTATTTCAAGATTGAGACGAACCGGAAACAGTGCGGCCCGATCGGTGGGCGCCAATGCTGCAAGGGCAGGACGCCAGGCGCGCGACTAAATCCGATACCTGACCTGAAACCTTTGCCTGGGCCGCGGCGTTGAAAGGCAAAGGAGAACGCTGATGTCGATCCACTTCACGGTATCGGAACTGACAAGAAACCTTTTTCATTCCCTCGGGCTTGATCATGAGGGCGCGCCACGGCCGCTCAATGCCGAGCAGAACCTGTTGCTGGAGTGCTATCTGGCCGGGCAAATTCCGGAATCGGCCTGGAACGACTACGTCTTCGAGACCCCGGATCTGGCACGGCATGCCGAGGCGCGGCGCCTGAGCCATTGAGCCATTTATCCCAAAAGCGCCGGGCTATTGAGCCGTTGGTCACGGAGGGTACCGGCCAGAGGCATAAAGCCTGCCGGACAGTCTGCTTTTCGCGAGCCTTCCCTCACCCATGGCGTCGGGCATGGTCACCGTAAGGTCGGCGAAGGCAGCTCTTACTTCGGGGAGACCGATTGCAACTGCTTCGGGGAAACCAATTGCAACGTGAACACCTTGCCGCCAATGCCCTGTGCCAGCGTCGGCGAGAAAGTCAGGGGCGTGCAATTCTTGACGGCCGCGGTGGCCGCGTCGATGAACGCCTGCCGCGCCTTGTCATCGCCGGCCACTTTGACGGCAGTCGCCCTTGGTGGACCGATCAGCGTGCCGTCGCGCTTGAAGCTGAAGCTCAGGGTTACGGTCGAATTCCCGGCATCCGCCGGGGGCGTCCAGCATGCCTGGATCGCGGCGCCGACATCAGCCATTGTATTGAGCGTCGCGGCCTGTGACGGGAGAAGGGTCCCGACCAGCATTCCAACGGCGATCATCAGCCTTGCCGCGACGCACTTCATTGCAATCCCTCATTTCACTGCCGGCCGGCATTCATGGCTGGACTGGCTGTAAGGGATGTTAGAGCCGACGTTGGCAATGACAATATCTCGACGCAAAAGTTGATGCCTCGGCGTTGCTGAGTTTCGTGCCGCGATGTCCCGGCACCACCACCCCAAAAAGCAAAAGGCCGGCGCGGGGCCGACCTTTCCTTCCACCTCGGCGCCAGTACATCCGTGGTCGCGCGGTGAATTCCGGGCAGTAGACAGGGCTTTGGTTAACGAATCCCTAACTCTTGGCCTGCGACTTCACATGGGCGATATAGCCGCGCACGTCGCCGGCCGGCTCGGCGTAGGCCTTGCCGAGCTTCTTCTCGATTGCCGCCATGTACTCCCTTGTCCATCTGGGCAGCGCGTAGTCGATGACGGCCAGGAATTCGAGCGTCGCCGCCAGCCGGATGTCGGCGATCGACGGGTGCTTGCCTCCGATGAACGGCTTGCCGTCTCTGAAGAAGCTGTGGAAGACCTCCAGCGGCTCGGCGATCGCCGCCATGGCTGCTTTCTGCGCTTCGGACTTCTTGTCGGGATGGGCGTCGCTGTGGCCGACCTCGCCGGCATAGTGCGGGAAACCCAGCGCCGGATAGGTGGCGCGCGCCACATAGGGGTAGAGGGTGCCGATCAGGTAGAACATGGCGCTGTCGACCATTGCCCGCTTGGCCGGGGCCGTGGGATAGAATTTCTCCAGCCCGTGCTTGTTGGCGAGATACTGCATTATGGCGCAGCTTTCCCAAAGCACGCCTCTGGGCAGCCCCTTGTCCTCGATCATCGGCGTCAGGTGCGCCGGATTGCGCGCCATATATTCGGGCGAGCGCGTGTGGCCCCAGGCGTCGGTCTCGGCGGCATCGAAACCGGCCGCGCGCGCGAAAACCCGCACCGTCATGTTGTTGACGCTCGGCTTCAGCATGCTGAGCTTCAGCCCTGGTTTCTTCGCCGGCTTGGCCTTGGCCTTCGCAGCGGGTTTTGCGGTGGCCTTTGCCGTCGGTTTCGCCGCTGCTTTGGCCGCCGCCTTTGGGGTCGTCTTTGCGGCCACCTTGGCCGCGGGTTTCTTCGCCTTTATTGTCGCTGTCTTGGCCATTTGTTCCTCCCTCTGTGTCCGTTCAGTATGGGTTCTTCGGCGCCCGGTCATCCGACAGGGTTGCGCGCGAACGCTCGACGAGCGCCTGGATCGCATCGGCGAGATGCACTTCGGCTATGTTGTAGTCGCCGCGCGCGACCCGCAGCCTGTGCGCTTCCATCAGCACGTCGGCATGGGTGAAGCCGGCCGGCGGCTCGAAGCGATAGGAGGCGAGTTCGATCAGCAGCCCGAGCGGATCCTCGAAATAGATCGAATCCATGAAGCCGCGATCCTTGACGCCGCTGTGCTTGATGCCGCGCTCGTCGAGCCGAGCGACCGCCTGCAGGAACGTGACGCGCGACACCGAAAAGGCGATGTGATGGACACAGCCCGTATCGGTCGGCGTGCGTCGCTTCTCCGGCGTGCGGCTTTCGTCGGTGAAGATGGTGATCAGCCGGCCGTCGCCGGGATCGAAATAGAGATGGCTCTCCTTGGGCTTGTCGAGGTTGGGCTGCTCGAAGATGAACGGCATGCCGAGCACGCCCTCCCAGAAATCGATCGAGGTCTGGCGGCCGGCGCCAACCAGCGTGATGTGGTGGACACCCTGCGATTGCAGTTTCTGCATTGGCCCCTCCCGAGGCATCAGCTGCCCGTGCGGATCTGCCCGGCACGCGGCGTTCTGCGCGCCACTCGAACTGTGCCTCAAGACCCAGAAGGTAATGCTAATGCAATCGGCTCCGCCGCGCCAGAAGCGGCGAACCCTAATGTTGGCACGCCGGCGAAACCGTTCCTGGTTGTAAAAGCCAGGGAAACGTTTTTAAGGATTGCGGTTATCAGCCCTAGCCAAAGCCGCGCTCGTAGCACCATGGCCGAAACCGCGATTACGCGACGGCCCTGAGCTCGGCCACGGCCAGCATCCCCACGCCGCCACATTCGGCGCATGCGATGGTCTTCCCCGGGCAGCTTGTCTGATGCGTCCCCTGCGGGCAGCAATGCCCTTTTGACGCAGACCATCTCGAGCAATCGAAAACCTTGCCGCCGCCATGGCAGCGCGAGCAAATAATCTTCACTGAGGACATCCCAACTCTACCCGACCCAAAATCCGCCATCCGCGGACGCTACCCGCATGCCAAGTAACAGAGATCGTTGCGCTTTCAAGCGTCGCGGCCTGACTTAAATTGGGTGAATTCGGCCATGCGGCCGCCGGATTTTCGCGGGTTTTGCCGCTTCTTTCGGTGAACGCAACCCACACGGGTACTTTGTCAGAATGTGATCCGAAACTGTGGGAAGGAACGGCCGAGCCGTTGTTGCGCCGGACGGACCGCTGCACAGCAGTCTAAAAGCAAAAGGGGCCGGCATTGCGCTGGCCCTCCACTTCCACTTGGAGCGCGAGGTGGTCGCGAATACCGCCAAGGCTAGTCGAGAAATCTGATCTTCGTGAAGGACATCATCTCTCCCATCACGTTGCCGCTGTCATCGATCTGCTGCCCTTGTCCGACTGTAACGGTCACGCGTTTTCCCGTGTAGCGGGACGGCATCGCGGTTTGCTCGTTCCAGCTTCCGCACTCGGGAGCGGAACACAGGCCGACTTGCTCCTGCTTCCTGCGGTCGACAATGGTCAGATAGCAATTATCGCCACATTCGAAACCCCGAATGGTGCCGGTGATCTTCCTGTCCTTGGAGAACGACGGACCGCACTGGGCGATCAGGGACGCGGAAATGAGGAGCGGCAAAGCCAATTGTTTCATGCAGCCAACTTGCTGCAACAGGCCGTATGGCGCAAGCATCGCATCTGGCAGAAACCATTGGTACGCCCAAGGGGAATCGAACCCCTGTTCCCGCCGTGAGAGGGCGGTGTCCTGACCGCTAGACGATGGGCGCGTTCAAGAACCGGCGATATAGGCTGACGGCTGGGAAAAAGCAACTGGGGTTTCGGCTGCTTTAACGCATCGGACAAAAAGCAGCTAACGCGTTACCGTTTGGGCTCGATCAGGTCCCAGAGATTGCCGTGCAGATCGGCGAAAACCGCCACCGTGCCGTAGGGTTCGAAACGCGGCGCCTCGCGGAATTCGACGCCCTTCTCCAGCATCGCCGCGTGATCGCGGGCGAAGTCGTCGGTTTCGAGAAAGAGAAAAACCCGGCCACCGGTCTGGTTGCCGATGCTTTTGCTTTGTGCCTCGTCGGAAGCCTCGGCCAGAAGCAGCCTGGCGCCCCCATTGGCCGGCGCCACCGTGACCCAGCGCTTGCCACCGCCGAGATCGACATCCTCGACGAGATCAAAACCCAACCGCCCGACATACCAGGCGATCGCCTCGTCATAGTTGGCGACGACCAGCGCAACGGTCGCGACGCGACGATGTTCGGCGAAACCCGTCATCTGTTGCGAATTGCAAAACGGCCGATCAGGCGACGCTCCGCGATATCATAGATGAAGATCGCGCGGCCGCCGTCGGTGAGCTCGGCATCGATGGAGACGCGGTTGCCGGACAGCGACTGGCTCACCACCTTGGCCCCGACCGGCAGCACGATGTCGCCGCTGGCAAGCTCGCCGGCGGGGGTCTGGATATCGCCGGCCAGCGGCGGGTTCGTCGCTGGCGCGTTGCGCGCTTTGTAGACAAGGGCGCCGATCACCACCATAAGGGCAAGAAACAGCAGGCCGAGATTGATGCCGACGAAACGGACGAGTTTCCTGCGCACCTTTTCGACTTCGGGGTCGAGCGGCTTTTCCTGATCTTCCTCGGCGGTTGGGCTGGCCATGGCAAACATTCCGGAACGGTTTTTCAATGAGCGCTCATAGCGAAGAGGCCCCTCAATTGATAGAGGACGGATTGATGGAGGCACCCACCGTGCTGGTGGCGGGCGCGGATGCGGCGGGCCAGCGCCTCGACCAATGGCTGGCTGCCAGCCTTGGCCCGGACATGTCGCGCAGCCGCGTGCAGATGCTGATCCGGCAGGGAGCCGTTTCCATCAACGGCAAGCCGGTTGATGAAACCAAGCGCAAGATGCTTCCAGGCGAAAGTGTCTCGGTCGCCATGCCGGAGCCCGAGCCGGCCGAGCCGCGGGGCGAGAACATCGCGCTCGATGTGCTCTATGAAGATGACGCACTGATCGTCATCAACAAGCCGGCCGGGCTCGTCGTGCATCCCGGCGCCGGCAACTGGACCGGCACGCTGGTCAATGCGCTGATCCATCACTGCGGCGAGAGCCTTTCCGGCATTGGCGGCGTGCGCCGGCCGGGCATCGTCCATCGCCTCGACAAGGAGACCAGCGGCGTCATGGTGGTGGCCAAGACCGACCGCGCCCACAAGGCCCTATCCGAAGCCTTCGCCGATCATGGCCTGACCGGCGATCTCGAACGCGCCTATCTGGCTTTGGTCTGGGGCATACCGCAGAGGCCGACCGGAACGGTCGACGCGCCGCTCGGTCGCGCCGCCGACCGGGTGCGCCGCGCCGTGGTGCCGGAAGGCCGCGACGACGCCCGCCACGCCGTCACCCATTTTGCCGTCAAGGAGCGTTTTGGCGAGAAACAGCAGGAGTTCGCCACCGCAAGCCTGGTCGAATGCCGGCTGGAAACCGGCCGCACCCACCAGATACGTGTCCACATGGCCCATATCGGTCATCCGGTGATCGGCGACCCCGACTACGGCCAGGCCTTCCGCACCAAGACCAACCGGCTGCCCGAACCGTTGAAAAGCCAGGTCAAGGCATTTTCCCGGCAGGCTTTGCATGCCTGGCTCCTTGCATTTCGTCATCCCGATACCCATCTAACGATGAGGTTCGAGGCGCCGATACCGAGGGACATGGAGGAACTCGTCGGCGGCTTTCGCAAGGTCTGAACCTGCCGACGACAGCGTTGAGCCAGCCATCAAAAACCTGACTGACATTGTTCACTTCAGCGTGACACACCGTTTCGTGTTGAACAAATGCTGTCTTTTCTGGTTTTGTTCCTGTATATGATCCGATGTCGCGGGCGAGCCTTTTGGTGCTCGCGTCACATGCCCGCCGCGTTTCGGGGGCATCACTCCAATAGAGAGGGGGCGCTATCATGGCCCAGTCACTACCCAGTATCGTTTCCGGCGAAGGCGGCCTCAGCCGCTACCTGGAAGAAATCCGCCGCTTTCCCATGCTTCAGCCGCAGGAAGAGTACATGCTCGCCAAGCGTTATGCCGAGCATGAAGACACGTCCGCCGCGCACAAGCTCGTCACCAGCCATTTGAGGCTCGTCGCCAAGATCGCCATGGGCTATCGCGGCTATGGCCTGCCGATTGGCGAAGTGATCTCGGAAGGCAATGTCGGCCTGATGCAGGCCGTCAAGAAATTCGAACCCGAGCGCGGCTTCCGCCTCGCGACCTACGCCATGTGGTGGATCAAGGCCTCGATCCAGGAGTACATCCTGCGCTCGTGGAGCCTGGTCAAGATGGGCACGACCGCCAACCAGAAGCGCCTGTTCTTCAACCTGCGCAAGGTGAAGGGCAAGATCCAGGCGCTGGATGACGGCGACCTCAAGCCCGACCAGATCGCCGAGATCGCCACGCGGCTCAACGTTTCCGAAGCCGAAGTGGTGTCGATGAACCGCCGCCTGTCAGGCGACGCCTCGCTCAATGCCCCGATCCGGGCGACGGAAGGCGAGTCCGGCGAATGGCAGGACTGGCTGGTCGACGACCACGAAAGCCAGGAAGAGATGCTGATCGAGCAGGACGAGCTGGAAAACCGGCGCGGCATGCTGTCCGGTGCTCTTGCAGTGCTCAACGATCGCGAGCGGCGCATCTTCGAGGCGCGTCGCCTCGCCGAGGAGCCGCTGACCCTGGAAGAGCTGTCGGCCGAGTTCGACATCAGCCGCGAACGCGTGCGCCAGATCGAGGTGCGCGCCTTCGAGAAGGTGCAGGATGCGGTCAAGGCCGCCGCCAAGCGCCAGATGCAGGCGTTGCGCACCATCGAGGCGCAGCCGGCAGCGTAAAGCCGGGTTCGGCAACAAGATCAAAAGGCGGCGTCAGGAAACTGGCGCCGCCTTTTTCATGTTCGGCTGGCGGTTGGCGAAAACCGGGACATGGCCAATCTCCCCCCTTGCGGGGGAGATGTCCGGCAGGACAGAGGGGGGTGTGAAGGAACGCTACTTTTCGATTTCAGCCATCTCCGGCCGGACGTCAGTTCAGACGGCCAGCTACAATTGGTTGAAAGGTCATGTGGGAGATCGGCAGTTTCACCGGCGGGGCCCCCACAAAAAATATCCCTCAAAGCCCATCCAGCGGAAACTTCAGATATCGCCGGCCATTGGCCTCCGGTTCCGGCAGCCGTCCGCCGTTCATGTTGACCTGCAGTGCATGCAGGATCAGCCTGGGCATCGGCAGGGACCGGTCACGCGCCTCGCGCAAGGCGACGAACTCGGCCTCGCTGTGCGCGGCGACCAGATGGATGTTCGTGGCCTTCTGCGCGGCCACCGTGCTTTCCCACAGAGGCTCGCGGCCGCCCGCCTGATAATCATGGCCGACGAAGACGCGCGTTTCATCTGGCAAAGCCAGGATGGCCTGGATCGAATGCCAGAGCCGCAAGGCGCTGCCGCCGGGAAAATCCGCCCGCGCCGTGCCGCTGTCGGGCATGAACAGTGTATCGTGGATGAAGGCGGCGTCGCCGACCACATAGGTGATCGACGCCAGCGTATGTCCGGGCGAGAACAGCACCTTGACCGGAAGGGTGCCGATCCGGAAGGTTTCGCCCTCCCCGAACAGCCTGTTCCACTGCGAGCCATCAGCAGGAAAATCCGGCCAGTTGTAGATTGCCTTCCACAGGTTCTGGACATCGACGACCCTGTCGCCGATCGCTGTCGGCGCCCCGGTCTTTTCTCTCAGGTAATGCGCGGCGGAGAAATGGTCGGCATGCGGATGGGTGTCGAGAATCCACTCCAGCTCCAGCCCGTCTTCCCTCATGAAATCGAGCAAGGCGTCCGCGCTCTTCGTACCCGTTGCGCCGGATTTCTCGTCGAAGTCGAGGATCGGGTCGATGATGGCGCAGCGCTTCGTGGCCGGATCGGCGACGATATACTGGATGGCCCCGGTCGGCTTGTCATAGAAGCCCCTGACCTGCGGTCTTGCCAAAGCAATGTCCAAACCGAGCTCCCAACCCAACGCGGCGGCAGGAATGATTTTCTCCGCCGAACCCCGACAGAGGCATGCTTGTCCACCCCCTACCGGCCAGTCAAGCATGACGTGGCCCGTAGGGGTGAAAAAGACGAAAAACGTTCCGGCGCCTGTTCAGGCCGATGGCTGCTTGGTCTTCCTGAGATAAGGCAGGATGGTTTCGTAGGCGCCGAAACGCTTGATCGCATCCTCGTTGGAAACGGCGGCCGTGATGATGACGTCCTCGCCCTGCTTCCAGTTCGCCGGCGTCGCCACCTGGTGCTTGGCGGTCAGCTGCATGGAATCGACCGCGCGCAGGATTTCATCGAAGTTGCGGCCCGTGGTCATCGGATAGGTCAGCACCAGTTTGATCTTCTTGTCCGGCCCGATGACATAGACCGAGCGCACCGTGGCGTTGTCGGCGGGTGTGCGGCCTTCCGACGTCTCGCCGGCGCCGCCTGGCAGCATATCGTAGAGCTTGGCGACCTTGAGATCCTTGTCGCCGATCAGCGGATAGTTCACGGAATGGCCGGTCGCCGTCTTGATGTCGGCCTGCCATTTGTCGTGGCTTGCAACCGGATCGACCGAAATGCCGATGATCTTGACGTTGCGCTTCTTGAACTCGCCTTCGAGCCCCGCCATCGTGCCGAGCTCGGTCGTGCAGACCGGGGTGAAGTTCTTCGGGTGGCTGAACAGGATCGCCCAGCCGTCGCCGATCCAGTCATGGAATTGGATCACCCCTTGGGTGGTCTCGGCGGTGAAGTCCGGTGCGATATCGTTGATACGAAGGCTCATGATCTATCCCTACCCCTGACAATGCCGCAAACCCGCTGCCGCGGCTCGACACCTTTTTAGCACTCCCGGCAGCGCCGACAAAATGCTTAAACCTGCCAGCTGCAGCGCTGGCGGCGAAAAAGATTCTGTCCTCGATGGAAATTGCGGCAGGATTTTCGGATGTCCGCCGAAGTCGAAGCTGTCTCTGCCGGAGACAGGTCTGCATGAAACAACAGATCCGGCGCGCGATGCCGTTCAACCGCGACTTGCTCAGGCCTTGTTGACCGCCAGCGTCGCCGTGAGATCCTCCATGCGCTGCGCCAGCGCGCCGAGCGCGTTGGTCAGCACGCTGTCGCTCTTGTCGGCCTTGGTCAGCGCCTCGTCGCGCGTCTTGCGCAAGGTGAGCACTTCGCTTTCCATGCCCTTGACGCGTTTCTGCAGCTCGGAAAGCTCATCCATCACCATGATCCCGGCCATCACGGTCAGCCGCTGGTCGCCGATCTCGCCGAACGAGTCCTTCAGGTGTGAAACATAACGGTCGAAGCGTTCGGCTAGGTCGATCAGATGCTCTTCCTGGCCCTCGTCGCAGGCCATGCGATACTGCTTGCCGTCGATTGAAACCGTGACCTGTGCCATCGGGCCAGCTCCTATCTGTCCAACACGGCGCGGATGGTTTCCATGGCGGTTACCAGCCGTCGCGAGACTTCCTTGTTGGCGTCTTCCAGCCGTTCGGCGCGTGCTTCGGAATTGTCGAGTTCCTGCGCCAGCCGCGAGCGGTCGGCATTCATCCGCTGCACCTCGGCCTCGGCTTCCGAGTAGTCGCGTTCGTGCTCGAGCTTGGCCGCGACGGCGTTTTCCAGCCCCTCCATGGCCTTGCCCAGCCTGGCGATCACTTCCTTGAGCGTGGTTTCCCCGGTCATGGCGTTCGTCCTGTGCCCTGCCCATCACCGAATCGTTCGCGTTCAGAACGCGTTATATCGGAAACATTAGGCACCGGGTGAAGGCGACGTCAACAAAGCTCTCGCGACTGTCCCCCGCTAACGCTAATGTAGGCCCGCCGTCGGCATCACAAGACCGGCAAATATGCACCCGATTTGTTGACTAAAAGCCCGCGCCTGCTATGTGTCGCGCACCCTTTTCAAGGGCTCTCCCAAGCCCCAAACCCCCATTTCTGGAGGAACCATGACGTCGCGTGAACAACATGACCGGATGGCCAATGCGATCCGTTTTCTCTCCATGGACGCCGTCGAAAAGGCGAATTCCGGCCATCCCGGCCTGCCCATGGGTTGCGCCGATATCGCCACGGTGCTGTTCACGCGCTTCCTGAAATATGACCCCAAGGCCCCGCACTGGGCCGACCGCGACCGTTTCATCCTGTCAGCCGGCCATGGTTCGATGCTGCTCTATTCGCTGCTTCATCTGACCGGTTACGAGGACATGACCCTCGACCAGATCAAGCACTTCCGCCAGCTGGGCTCGAAGACGGCTGGCCATCCCGAATACGGCCATGCCACCGGCATCGAGACGACCACCGGCCCGCTCGGCCAGGGCCTCGCCAATTCGGTCGGCTTCGCGCTCGGCGAGCGCATCATGAATGCCGCCTTCGGCAACGACCTCGTCGACCACTACACCTACGTGCTGGCCGGCGACGGCTGCCTGATGGAAGGCGTTTCCCAGGAAGCCATCGCGCTGGCCGGGCATCTGAAGCTCAACAAGCTGATCGTCTTCTGGGACAACAACAACATCTCGATCGACGGGCCGGTCTCGCTCGCCGACAACACCGACCAGGTCGCCCGCTTCCAGGCCTCCGGCTGGAACGCCAGCCACATCGACGGCACGGATCCTGAAGCCATCGCCTATGCCATCGAGGCCGCCCGCCATTCCGACAAGCCGACGATGATCGCCTGCAAGACGACCATCGGATTCGGCGCACCGACCAAGGCCGGCACCAACAAGGCGCACGGCTCGCCGCTTGGCGCCGACGAGATCGCCGGCGCGCGCAAGTTCTTCAACTGGGACTCGCCGCCCTTCGAAATCCCGGCCGACATCCTCGAGGCCTGGCGCACCGCCGGCAAGGCAGGCGTCAAGGCACGCACCGATTGGGAAGGTCGCCTCGCCAAGGCCGACGCCAAGCTGAGGGCCGAGTTCGAGCGTCGCACCAGCGGCAAGCTGCCGTCCAATTTCGACGCCGTCATTGCCGACTACAAGAAGAAGCTCTCGGCCGACAAGCCGAAGGTCGCCACCCGCAAGTCTTCGGAAATGGCGCTCGAAATCATCAACGGCGCCGTGCCCGAGACCATCGGTGGCTCTGCCGACCTCACCGGCTCCAACAACACCAAGACCAGCCAGACCAAGAACATCACGCCGGACGATTACGGCCAGCGCTATGTCCACTACGGCATCCGCGAGCACGGCATGGCCGCCGCGATCAACGGCCTGACGCTGCATGGCGGCCTCATCGCCTATGGCGGTACCTTCCTGTGTTTCTCCGACTATGCCCGCCCCTCGATGCGGCTTGCCTCGCTGATGGGCATCCGCTCGATCTTCGTCATGACCCATGATTCCATCGGTCTGGGCGAAGACGGCCCGACCCACCAGCCGGTCGAGCATATGGCGGCGCTGCGCGCCATCCCGAACCACAATGTCTTTCGTCCGGCCGACGCGGTGGAAACCGCCGAATGCTGGCAGATCGCCCTTGAATCGGAGAAGACCCCGTCGACCCTGGCGCTGACCCGCCAGAACCTGCCGACAGTGCGCACCGAGCACTCTGACAAGAACCTGAGCAGCCAGGGCGCCTACGAACTGGCCGCGGCCAGCGGCGAGGCGGCGGTGACGATCTTCGCCACAGGTTCCGAAGTCGAGATCGCGCTTGGCGCCCGCGACTTGCTGGAGAGGCACGGCCACCCGACCCGCGTCGTGTCGGTGCCTTGCTTCGAACTGTTCGACAAGCAGAGCGATGACTATCGGAAGAAGACGATCGGCAACGCGCCGATCAAGATGGCGATCGAAGCCGGCATCCGCCAGGGCTGGGATCATCTCATCGGCTCGGACGGCATCTTCATCGGCATGACCGGCTTCGGCGCCTCGGGCACCATCGAGCAGCTCTATCCGCATTTCGGCATCACCGCCGAGGCGGCTGCCAAGGCGGCGGAAGCCCGCCTGCACGGCAAATAACCGATTGAAGTGCCCAGGCCCACGAAACTGCGTTCGCCTTTTCGTGGGCTGGCCCAACCTAATCGATTTAAATCCATGCCTTGAATGGCTGGATTCTTCGGCCGTCCGCCGCTATGAAGCTGCGGACCAAATTACCTTCCAACTCCCAGGGAGAGAAACATGACCGTCAGAGTTGCCATCAACGGATTCGGCCGCATCGGCCGCAACATCCTGCGCGCCATCCATGAGTCCGGCCGCAAGGACATCGACGTCGTCGCCGTCAACGATCTCGGCCCGGTCGAAACCAACGCGCACCTGCTGCGCTACGACAGCGTGCACGGCCGCTTCCCGCACGAGGTGAGCGTCGATGGCGACCAGATCACCGTCGGCAAGGAAAAATTCAAGGTCACCGCGATCAAGGATCCGACGCAGCTGCCCTGGAAGGAACTCGGCGTCGACATCGCCCTCGAATGCACCGGCATCTTCACCGCCCGTGACAAGGCCGCCGCGCACCTCACCGCCGGCGCCAAGCGGGTGCTGGTGTCCGCACCCGCCGACGGCGCTGATCTCACCGTCGTCTACGGCATCAACCACGACAAGCTGACCAAGGACCACATCGTCATCTCGAACGCGTCCTGCACCACCAACTGCCTGGCGCCGCTGGCCGCAGTGCTGCACGAGACGGTCGGCATCGAAAAGGGCATGATGACGACGATCCATTCCTACACCGGCGACCAGCCGACGCTGGACACCATGCACAAGGACCTCTACCGCGCCCGCGCCGCCGCGCTGTCGCAGATACCGACCTCGACCGGTGCCGCCAAGGCGATCGGCCTCGTGCTGCCCGACCTCAAGGGCAAGCTCGACGGCATCTCGATCCGCGTGCCGACCCCGAACGTCTCGGTCGTCGACTTCAAGTTCATCGCCAAGCGCGCAACCACGGTGCAGGAAATCAACGAAGCGGTGATCGCCGCCTCCAACGGCAAGCTCAAGGGCATTCTCGGCGTCACCCATCACCCGAATGTCTCGATCGACTTCAACCACGATCCGCGTTCCTCGATCATGGCGCTCGACCAGACCAAGGTGATGGACGGCAACTTCGTTTCGGTGCTGTCCTGGTACGACAATGAATGGGGTTTCTCCAACCGCATGGGCGACACCGCGGTCGCCTTCGGCAAGACCATCGCCTGATCGAAGATCCGTCTTCGCAAGTCCTGAAACGCCCGGCTTCGCCCGGGCGTTTTTCATTTGCCGAGCCGCAACGGTCAGCCGCCCGGAAATCAGCGGCTTCGGCCAAAAAACCACGCTGCCGCCTTGCGCTGGCCATGCCTTCGCCCCACTCTCCGTTGAATCGGGAAAGCATTACAGCGCCGCGCGTCCTCGGACGCGCAAAGGACGCTGTAACACTTTGACTTGGCGCATGACCCTTTCCGAAATCGATCCCGATTTCGGGGTCATGCGTCAGGAATTCGAGGGGCAAATCACGGATGGAGCATGCGATCTATCTCGTCACGCTGGTCGGCACAGCGCTTGTCGTCGCCGCCGCGTTTTCGAGCCTGATCGCCTTCCGCTTCGGCGCCCCCCTCCTGCTTCTGTTTCTCTGCATCGGGCTCGCCACCGGAACCGACGGCCTCGGCATCGAATTCGACAATGCCCGCGTCGCCTATTTTGCCGGCTCACTGGCGCTTGCCGTAATCCTGTTCGATTCCGGTTTCGGCACGCCGCTCAATGCCTTGCGGCAGGCGGCGGGGCCGGCGCTGTCGCTGGCGACCTTCGGCGTGCTGCTCACCACTGGCCTGTTCGGGGCCGCCGCCTACTATCTGCTCGACCTCAGCTGGCTGGAATCCTTCCTGTTGGGAGCTGCCGTCGCGTCCACCGACGCGGCTGCGGTGTTCTTCCTGCTGCGCGCCGGCGAGATCAATTTGCGCGAGCGCGTGCGCTCCACGCTCGAGGTGGAATCCGGCACCAACGACCCGATCGCCATCTTCCTCACCATCACGTTGGTCGAGGTCATCGCCGCCCATGCCAATCCTGAAACCAACGTCCTGATCACCAACCTGGTGCTGGGCTTCCTCGTCAACATGGGCCTCGGCGCCGTTGTCGGCATACTCGGCGGTCTCGGCATCGTGCGTCTCGTCGACCGGCTCAACCTCGATCATGGCCTGCTGCCGATCTTCGTGCTGACGCTATCGCTGATGGTTTTCGCCGCCGCAGGCGCGATCGGCGGCTCGGGCTTTCTGGCGGTCTATCTTGCCGGGCTCATCGCCGGCAATTCCGACATCCGCGCCGTCACCATCCTCAAGCGCTTCCAGGATGGTATGTCGTGGCTGGCACAGATCATCATGTTCCTGATCCTCGGCCTGTTCGCGACGCCCTCGCAATTCCCGGCGATCATGCTGCCGGCGATAGCGCTTGGCCTGTTCCTGATGTTCATCGCCAGGCCGATCGCGGTCTGGCTCTGCCTGATCCCGTTCCGCTTGCCTCGCCCTGAGGTCGCCTTTGTCTCCTGGGTCGGCCTGCGCGGCGCGGTTTCGATCCTGCTGGCCATCACCCCGCTGCTTGGAGGGCTGGAGAACGGCCGCACCATCTTCAATGCCGCCTTCATCATCGTGCTTGTGTCGCTGGTCATCCAGGGCTGGACGGTTGGCCCGCTGGCACGTCGCCTTGGCCTCATCGTGCCGGCGCGCCTCGGCCCGCTGGACAAGGTCGAGCTGGAATTGCCGGGCTCCGCCCACCACGAACTGCTCGCCTATCGTGTCGCACAAGGCAGCCCGGTGGCACGCGGCGAGCGCATTCCGCGCTGGGCGCGGCCCTCGCTGGTGCTGCGCGACGGGCGCTCGATGCGCTTCCAGGACATGGGCCGGCTCGCCGCCGGCGACCAGGTCTACATCTTCGTGCCTGACCGCTATCCGCGCCTGCTCGACAAGCTGTTCGCCAGTCGCGCCGTCGTCGATCCCGAGGATGCTGATTTCTTCGGCGCCTTCGCCGTCGACCCGGCACGCTCGGCCGCCGAACTGGAAGCCGCCTACGCGCCGGGCCTGACCGAAGCTGAGCAGAAGCAGACCGTCGGAGCGCTGGTCACCGCGCGGCTCGGCGGCCATGCCGAATATGCCGACCGTGTGCTGATCGGTCCGATCGAGCTGATCGTCAGGGATGTCGATGACAAGGGCAGGATCACCGGGCTGGGTCTCTCCTTCGAGCCCACTGCGCCGGTGGCGCGGGTGCCGGTCTTCCTCAGTGCCGGCGAGATCGTCGACCGCCTCGCTGCCTTCATCCGCGACTGGCGCAGACCGGTGGTACCGCAGGTGGCGGCAAAGACGGATGACGCCACTGAGCCGCCGGTCGAAAAGGCAGCGACGGGAAGCTGACCGCGGCGCTCGTTTGCGCCTCCCTCATCTACGTCGGCGCTGTCTTCACGGACTGTGTGCCCGCCCGCCTCAAAATTTCGTCCCGAACCCAGCCCAAGTCTTGCATCGTAGCCGATGCGGGGTATGGTCCCGGCGATTTTTCGAGGAAAGGGATCGGCATGGCTGCCTTCAGGACACTGGACGACATCGGCAACATCAGCGGCAAGCGCGTGCTGGTGCGCGTCGACCTCAACGTTCCCGTCGCCGACGGCAAGGTCACCGACGCCACCCGCATCGAGCGCATCGCGCCGACCATCGCCGAGCTGTCCGGCAAGGGCGCCAAGGTCATCCTGCTCGCCCATTTCGGCCGCCCCAAGGATGGCCCCTCTCCCGAATTCTCGCTGGAGCCGATCGCGAAAGCGACGGCGCAGGTGCTCGGCCGTCCCGTCGGCTTTGCCTCGGACTGCGTCGGCGACACGGCGGGAAGCGCGGTCGCTGCAATGAACAAGGGCGACGTGCTGCTGCTCGAAAACACCCGCTTCTACAAGGCCGAGGAGAAGAACGATCCGGCCTTCACCGAACGGCTCGCCGCCAATGGCGACATCTTCGTCAACGACGCCTTTTCGGCGGCGCATCGCGCCCATTCATCGACGGAAGGGTTGGCGCACCTGTTGCCGGCCTTCGCCGGCCGCACCATGCAGGCCGAACTCGAAGCATTGGAGAAGGGTCTGGGCAACCCGGTCCGTCCGGTCGTCGCCATCGTCGGCGGCGCCAAGGTCTCGACCAAGATCGACCTGTTGATGAATCTGGTGAAGAAGGTCGATGCGCTGGTCATCGGTGGCGGCATGGCCAACACCTTCCTCGCCGCGCGCGGCACCAGTGTCGGCAAGTCGCTGTGCGAGCATGATTTGGCCGCGACCGCCAAGCAGATCATGATCGAGGCGGCCGAGGCCGGCTGCGCCATCATCCTGCCGGTCGACGGCGTCGTCGCCAAGGAATTCAAGGCGGGCGCTGCCTGCGAAACCGTCGCCATCTCGGAGGTGCCGGCCGACGGCATGATCCTCGATGTCGGCGCAAAGACCGTGACGGCCGTCGGCGAATGGATCGACCGCGCCGCGACACTGGTCTGGAACGGCCCGCTCGGCGCCTTCGAAATCGCTCCCTTCGATCACGCCACGGTGGCCGCGGCCAAGCATGCCGCGGCGCGCACCAAGGCCGGCAAGCTGGTCTCCGTTGCCGGGGGCGGCGATACGGTGGCAGCGCTCAACCACGCCGGTGTCGCCGACGACTTCACCTATGTCTCGACCGCCGGCGGCGCGTTCCTGGAATGGATGGAAGGCAAGCCGCTGCCCGGCGTCGACGTGCTGAAGCGGTAGGCATTCCAGGAAAAACGGGCAGTCCGATCAACTCGGCGAGAGCCGGAGAGGCGGCCCGGGACTTTCAATCGATTCGAGCTTTCCGATGCCATTCCTTTGGCGGTAGACTTCCGTTATGCGCGGAAGAACCCCTTCAGGAGGAAGCAAGTATGAGCGAACGTCTCGAAGACATTGCCGCCGCGATGGTGGCGGGCGGCAAGGGCCTGCTGGCCGCCGATGAAAGCTCGGGCACGATCAAGAAGCGCTTCGACGTCATCGGCGTCGAATCGACCGCCGATAGCCGCCGCGACTACCGCGAGATGATGTTCCGCGCCAAGGACGCGATGACGAAGTATATTTCCGGCGTCATCCTCTACGACGAGACGATCCGCCAGAAGGCCGCCGACGGCACGCCGCTGGTCGACATCATCAAGGCTTCTGGCGCCATTCCCGGCATCAAGGTCGATGCCGGCGCCAAGCCGCTGGCCGGCTTTCCCGGCGACACCGTCTCCGAAGGCCTCGATGGCCTGCGCGAGCGGCTTGCCGACTATTACCAGCTCGGCGCCCGCTTCGCCAAATGGCGCGCGGTGATCGACATCGATACCGGCAAGGGCGTGCCCTCGGCCACCTCGATCGCTGCGAACACCCACGCGCTCGCCCGCTATGCAGCGCTTTGCCAGGAAGCCGGCATCGTGCCGATCGTCGAGCCGGAAGTGCTGATGGACGGCGCCCACGACATCGACACTTGCTACGAGATATCGAAGGCGACGCTGATCAAGCTCTATGACGAACTCCATGCAGCCCGCGTCGTGCTCGAAGGCACCATCCTGAAGCCCAACATGGTCCTGTCGGGCAAGAAGTCAGGCACGGTGGACAGCCCTGACGAAGTCGCCGAGAAGACCATAAAACTGTTCCGCCAGACGGTGCCCGCGGCGGTGCCGGGCATCGCCTTCCTTTCCGGGGGCCAGGAGGACGAGGAGGCGACCGCAAACCTCAGCGCGATCAACGCCATCGGTCCGCACCCGTGGAAGCTGACCTTCTCCTACGGCCGCGCGCTGCAGGCCGCCCCGCAGAAGGCTTGGAGCGGCAAGGCTTCGAACGTCGCCGCCGGCCAGGCCGCCTTCACCCACCGCGCCCACATGAACCACCTTGCGGCGCTGGGCAAATGGAAAGCGAGCCTGGAACAGGCCGCCTGACCACATCTTTTCGTCTTCCTTCAAACCCGGGCCGCCGCGCCCGGGTTTTTGTTTGTGGCATGCCGGGCTTGGGACGGCGCGTCTCCACCCTTATCTCCTTGGCGGCGATGTCGGGTTTCGCTCGTCCCGAACGTCCTTGGGATGCAGACAGGGAGAGATTCATGCATCGCAACAAGGTTGTTTCACGCGAAGACTGGTTCCAGGCGCACAAGGCGCATCTGGCTCGCGAGAAGGAACTGACGCGGCTTCGCGAGCGCGTCGCGGCCGAGCGGCGCGGACTGCCGTGGCTGAAGATCAGGAAGGACTATGTCTTCGAGACCGGGCAAGGACCGAAGAAACTGGCCGACCTGTTTGGCGCCAACAGCCAGCTGATCGTCTACCACTTCATGTTCGGTCCGGGCTGCTCGCATCATTGCGAGGGCTGCTCCTTCCTCGCCGACCATATCGACGGCGCCAATCAGCACCTCAAGCACCACGACGTGTCGCTGGTCGTGATCTCGCGCGCGCCGCTGGCCGAGCTTCTGCCCTACAAGCAGCGCATGGGCTGGAAGTTCGACTGGGTGTCGTCCTATGCGTCGGATTTCAACTTCGACATGCAGGTCTCTTTCACCGACAGGCAGATCGCCGCCGGTGAAACCACCTACAATTTCGAGACCCGTCCCCGCACCTCGAAGGAACTTCCCGGCACCAGTGTTTTCTACAAGGACGAGACCGGCGACATCTTCCTCACTTTGATGTCGCGGGCCCGCGGCGGCGAGGCGCAGATCGGCACCTATGACTATCTCGACATGACGCCGAAGGGCCGCAACGAGAACGGTCCCTATCACGGCCTGATGGACTGGGTGCGGCTGCATGACGAATATCAGGACGACCAGGCCGGCAAGTCCAACTGCTGCGACTGAAGGCGTTCACCTCGGCCCGAACATGCGCTAAGCCTGCCTGATCATTTCACGGTATCGCCATGCGCTTCCCGGCCCTTCTCACCTGGCTCGCCTACCCCGTCTACGTCTGGCAGGGCTTGGGCGTGCGCCGTCGCACCACCCGCATGCTGCCGGCGCAGGGACCGGTCATGCATGAAATATCAGGCGAAGCGCCTGCGATCTCGCTGCTGGTGCTGGGCGACTCCTCGGCCGCCTCGGTCGGCATCGGCAATTCCGAGGACGGACTTGCCGCGCAACTCGCCGTCATGATTTCGCGGCGCACCGGCCGCACGGTCCGCTGGCGCGCCGCCGGCTTCAATTCGGCGACATCGGGCCAGGTTCGCGACCATGTCCTGCCCAATCTGTCGGCCGATCCGTGGACGCACATCGTGCTGGCCATCGGCACCAACGACACCAAGAATTTCCACTCGGTGCCGCGCTTCAAGAAGGAGTTCGGCGGCCTGCTCTACGGCCTGCGCGCCAAATGGCCGGAGGCGCGCGTGGTGTGGTCCCCGGTGCTGGAGTTCACGCGGGCACCGGCGATGCCGTCGCTGCTCGGCAAGATCCTGGAAGTCCGTGCCACCGCGATGAACCGAATGGGCGAGCGCCTGTGCCTCGAGCGCGGCGCGGTGCCCGCACCTCGCCTGCCGATCACCGATCCCGAGGCAGGGTTTGCCTCGGATGGCTTCCATGCCTCGGAGGCCGGCTACCGGGCTTGGGCCGAGCATCTTGTCGGCCCAGTGATCGCCGGCTGAACGCCGACCGGGTAGGCTCTGTCTTGGCCGCCCTATGTCAAATGCCCGAGCACGGCGGCCAGCGAGATCGCGGCCATGGCGAGCAGCGCCAGCTTCCAGAAATCAGCCCGTCGCTTGAGCCCGGGCCAGCCGAGCGGCTTGATCAGCTGGATGACCATGAAGCCTATAATGACAAGGGCGAGGAATTTCGTCATGCCGCCTTTGACCAGCAACGTGGCTGGCTGTCAAAGCGGATCGTCCGGTCTCCGGGAAAGAACCGGCGCCGCGATCCCGAACCGGGACGCGGCGCCCGCCTTGAGCGCGCAGCGGCCTATTTCAGCGGCTTCAGCCCAGCCTCGATCGAAGCGCGCCTTGCTTCGAGGAATGGCGGCAGGGCCAGGCTTTCGCCCAGCGTCTCCAGCGGCTCATCGGCGGTGAAGCCCGGCCCATCGGTGGCGATCTCGAACAGGATGCCGTTCGGCTCGCGGAAATAGAGCGAGCGGAAGTAATAGCGCTCGACCTCGCCGCTCGACGGCAGGCGGAATTCGGCCAGGCGCGCCGTCCACTGATGCAGCGTCTCCTGGTCCGGCGCCCTGAACGCAACGTGATGGACCGCACCGGTGCCTTGCCTTGCCGGCGCGACACCTGGCTGCACCAGGACATGCAGCTCCGCCGCCGGCCCACCCTCGCCCATTTCAAAGACGTGAACCTGGCCTTCCGGCGACGCATACTCCCGCGCCTTGCGCATGTTCATGACCCCCCTCACCACCGCCTCGGTGTTGGTGATGTCGGGGACACTGATGACGATCGGTCCGAGCCCGCGGATCTGGTGCTCGGCCGGAACCGGACTTTGCGCCCAGGGATGACTGTCGCCCTTGCCGCCATCACTGACCAGCCGCAGGCGCTGGCCCTCGGGGTCTTCGAAATCCAGGCTGGCATAGCCGCCAGTCTCGGTGATTTCTCCCGTCGCGATCGTCTCGCCGGTCAGGCGCTGTTTCCACCAAGCAAGGCTATCCCGGCTGCCGACCCTGAGGCTGGTCCGCACGATGCTGTGCGTCCCGCGCCGCTCGCTCCCGACCGGCCAGTCGAAGAAGGTGAGGTCGGTGCCCGGCGAAGCCTCGCCGTCAGCGTAAAAAAGGTGGTAGGCCGAGGTGTCGTCCTGGTTCACCGTCTTCTTGACCAGCCGCAACCCTAGCACCTTCGTGTAGAAGTGAAGATTGCCGGGCGCGTTGGCCGTGATGGCGGTGAGATGGTGGATTCCTGTCAGTTGCAGGCTCATGGGGCGTCTCCCTGTTTTTGGGGGGAATTTTCTCCCTCCATATCGGAACGGCAGCCATGACGCTGAAGGCCTTGCGCTCCGACAGTCCGTCGCTGCTGATTGAACAATGGCAGATTGATTTGCTCCTACTCAGTGAACAATCGACTGTCCGTAAGCTGGTCGGAGGCCGTGGTCCAAGAGCCACTCTCCGGCGACCCCGCCCGTGCGCGCTATTGTCGTGCGCCCTGCCATCCTCCTGACAGACTGCTGTCAGGAGGGGTATGCGATACTGCCTCCAGTCAGAGAGAGGAGAATAGTCATGAACGGGTTTACCATTCTTCGCGGCGTGCAGCACTATGTCGGCAAGGTGCGGACCATGCGCAACGAGATCCGCACCCAGCGCTTCATGAATTCGCTGCCGGCGGACATCCGCAAGGATATCGGCTGGCCGGACATGTATGCCGATCGTCGCCATCGCGGCAATTGAGACAAGATTTCGAGACAGCGCGTTGGACATGGGCGCGTCAACGCCCAGATATATCGCGACATGCATGAAAACAAAGTCCGGCGCTAAAGGGATGGAGCGAGCTTATGCCTGATCGGAAGACAATCGGCTTTCTGTTCATCGAAGGCTTCGCCGACTGGGAATATGGCTTGCTGGCGGCCTCGGCGGTGGAATGGTTCGGCGCCCGCGCCGTCTCGCTGACGCCTGAAGGCAAGCCGGTAACCGGAATCAGCGGTTTTCGGCTAACGCCCGACCGCTCCGCGAGTGTCGATGAGAATGCAGATCTCGATGCCGTCGCCGTAATCGGTTCCGATCAATGGGCGGGCAAGGCACAGCCGGATGTCGCAGGACTGCTTACGGCCGTCGCGTCCCGCGACGGCGTCGTTGGCGGCATCTGCGCCGGGACGCTTGCGCTGGCCCGGGCCGGCCTGTTCGCGAAGGCCAGGCATACCAGCAATGGCCGCGACTGGATCAACCGCCACGAAACCGGTTATGCCGGCGACATCAACTACCAGGACGTCCTGCATGCCGTGGCCGACGGCAGGATCGTTTCCGCGCCGGGTTCGGCGCCCGGCACCTTCGCCCTTGCCTTTTTGCAGACGCTCTACCCCGAAAAGGGCGGCGATCTCGCGCAGATGCGGGGGCTGTTCGCCAGGGAGTATGCTGAAGCCTCCTGACAGTATGCTGTCAGTAGCTGCGTGCGATGGTGGGATAATGCGCATGGCCGGCCGAGAGGACGATCGATGAAAAGCTGGAACGACAGGCTGAACACGCCGGGCATCAACGGCGTGAAACCAACGCCGCGCACGATGGGAGACGTCGTCGAAGGCCAGCCGATGCTGGTGCCGACGGCGCGGCAGGTCGACGATTTCATCCGTTCCATTCCCCAAGGCGTCGAGATGGACGTGCGCGCGTTGCGCACCGCGCTTGCCGTCGAACATGGCGCCGAAGTGACATGCCCGGTCACCATAGGCTATCATCTGCGCACCGTTGCCGAAGCCGCCAGGGAGGATCTCGAACGCGGCATGACGCTGAGCGACATCGCCCCATTCTGGCGCGTGCTCGATGCGAAGACGCCGACAACGAAAAAACTGTCCTTTGGCGCGGAGTTCGTTGCCGCGCAGCGCAAGCGCGAAGGGCTGAAACCTTAATGCATGTCATTTGGAAGTGGATCCTGTCCGGGAGCCACTGCATGCATGGAGCAATTCCGGTGTGGAACGGTTTTCCGTCCGGAATTGCATCAAGACAAAGAGTTGGAGCAGGTCGCCGTTTCCATAAAACGGTGAACTGCTCCAGGAAAAACACTGGGGAAGCAAACGATGCGCCGCGCCGACAGGCTCTTTCAGATCGTGCAGCATCTGCGTGGTGGCCGTCTGGTCACCGCCCAGAAGCTCGGCACGTGGCTCGAGGTTTCCGAGCGAACGATCTATCGCGACATAGCCGACCTGCAGTCGACCGGGGTGCCGATCGACGGCGAGGCTGGCGTTGGCTACATGATGAGGGAGGGTTTCGACCTTCCGCCGCTGATGTTCACGCGTGACGAGATCGTGGCGCTGGTTGCCGGCGCGCGCATGGTGCGCGCCTTCGGCGGCGCCGCCATGGCGCGTGCCGCCGACGAGGCGCTGGTCAAGATCGGCGCCGTGCTTCCCGATGCCGAGAAGGACCGCATTGCCCGCACCGAGATCCACACGCCGATGTGGGTGGTCAGCGACGCCGCCCGCGAGGCGATCGACCTGATCGAGCGGGCGGTGGAAAAGCGCCAGGTGCTGACCATCGACTACTCGGACGAGGCAGGGCGCGGCACCGCGCGCGACATCCGGCCGCTCGGCCTGTGGTTCTGGGGCAAGGTATGGACGCTGGTCGCCTGGTGCGAGATGCGCGACGACTTCCGCGCCTTCCGCATCGACCGCATCGCCTCGGTGGTCATCGCCGGCCGCATCTTCAAGCCGGAGCGCGGCAAGCAGCTCGCCGACTTCTACCGCGCGGTGGAACGCAGCGAGGATTACGGCATGGCGCCGGACCGCGCGGCGCGAAGCTGACAAAAAAGCCCGCTCGAAGCGGGCTTTTTTGTCGTCATGTTGCGGGCGCTCATTTCTCGTCGTCGGAATCCTCGTCCTTCGATTTCAGTGCCGAGAGCTTGGCGAACACGGCGTTGGCATCGAGTTCGGCGTCCTCGTCCTTGGGCTTCTCCGGGGCCGGCACCAGCCGCTCGGTCAGGGCCGCCGGCAGCAGCGTGTCGCCGACCGGCTGTGCCTGTTCGCGGCCACGCGAAGCGCGGTTGACTTCCATGTCGAGGTCGATCTGCGAGGCAAGGCCCAGCGTCACCGGGTCCATCGGCTGCAGGTTGGCCGAATTCCAGTGCTTGCGTTCGCGGATCTGCTCGATCGTCGACTTGGTGGTGCCGACGAGGCGCGAAATCTGCGCGTCCTTGAGTTCGGGATGGTTGCGCACCAGCCACAGAATGGCATTCGGCCGGTCCTGGCGCTTCGACAGCGGCGTATAGCGCGGGCCTTTGCGCTTGGATTCGGGCACGCGAACCTTGGGGTCCGAAAGCTTCAGCCGATGGTTGGCATCCTTCTCGGCGCGCGCGATCTCGTCGCGGGTCAGCTGGCCGGTCATGATCGGGTCCATGCCCTTGATGCCTTGCGCCGATTCGCCATCGGCGATCGCCTTGACCTCGAGCGGATGCAGCCCGCAGAACTGCGCGATCTGCTCGAAGGAGAGCGCGGTGTTGTCGACCAGCCAGACGGCGGTCGCCTTGGGCATCAGCAGCGTATTGGCCATTTTTAAAAATCCTTCTCGTTCGCCCGCGTTCCCGCGCGGGCGGTGGTTTAGAGCCACCAAAATGGGAAATTCGCGGCCTGTATAACCGTTCCCTGCCCGTTTCGCAACGTTTTTGGATACACTCGCCGGAAACCGCGAACCGGAGGCTAACGGAACGGCTCGGCGCCCTTAAGCAGCGCCACCGGCCGGGTCTGCTGGCGGGTTGGCGCCACCACGCGGTCATGCGGCAACCGCCTGCCAAAGTGCCATGCCGAAAACTGAGGTCAAGCCCGCCGCCGCCGATATCACTGGACAGTTGACCGGCCGCTTTTTCTTGGCCCAAAAAGACAAAACCCGCCGGACAGTGTCCAGCGGGTTCGGAACCGGAGACGGGTAACGTCTCGACGGCTCTACTTCCAGGCGTGGACCCGGCCCTGTGGCCGGGTCACGCTTGAAGTCAGATCGCCTGACGGGCGATCCGTTCGATGTCGCCACGGTTGATGCCGAGGTCGCTGAGCTGACGTGCGTTGAGGCGGTTCAGTTCACGCACGGTCTCGTTGTACATACGCCAGTTACGGAAAGCGCGGATCGGGTTCATGGTAGTCCTCCAAATGGGGTGTTCGTTTCGATGATGCTCAAATAGTCATCATGGAGGGCGACTTGAATGACTGATTTTGCATAGCAATGATGCAAATGCTGCATTGCACCATTAAGGTTCTGTTTCATCTTGTAGGCAGGGCAGGCGGACGCGCAGGCCCAGGACGCAGAGATACCGGTCAGGCAGGCATCACCGAATATCGATACACCTATTCAACAGCCTGCTAGCCGACGTCGAGCACGATCTTGCCGATATGCTCGCCCTCTTCCATCCGCTCGTGCGCGCGCCAGGCTTCGCCAAGGGGGAAGATCATGTCCATGACGGGAGCAATCTTGCGTGTGCCAAGCAGGGGCCACACCTGCGCTTCGAGCGCTGCCGCGATCGCCGCCTTGAATTCGACGGTACGCGGCCGCAGCGTCGAACCCGTATGGGTCAGCCGCTTGACCATGATCTTCGAAAAATCGGCGCTGGCGATGGCGCCGGCCTGCACGGCGATCTGGACGATGCGGCCCTCGACCGCCGCGGCCTCGTAGTTCCGCTGGACATAATCGCCGCCGACCATGTCGAGGATGACATTGGCGCCCTTGCCATCCGTCGCCTCCTTGACCGCCGTGACGAAATCCTCCTCGCGATAGTTGATCGCCCGGTCGGCACCGAGCTTCAGGCAGGCGTCGCACTTCTCCTTGCTGCCGGCAGTGGTGACGACATAGGCGTCGAAGGCCGAGGCAAGCTGGATCGCCGTGGTGCCGATGCCGGACGAGCCGCCATGCACCAGCAGTGTCTCGCCCTTCTTCAGGCCGCCGCGTTCGAACACATTGTGCCAGACGGTGAAGTAATTCTCCGGCACCGCCGCCGCTTCGGTGTGGGTGAAGCCGGCCGGCAGCGGCAGCACACTGCCAGCATGGACTTTGACGTATTCGGCATAGCCGCCGCCAGGGGTGAGCGCGCAAACCCGGTCGCCGATGCGCCAGCGCGATATCTCGTCGCCAAGGGCGGCGACTTCACCCGACGCCTCCAGGCCCGGCAGGTCCGATGCGCCGGGCGGCGGCGGATAGGCGCCCTTGCGCTGCTGCACGTCGGGCCGGTTGACGCCGGCGGCATGCACCTTGATCAGGATCTCGCCGGGACCGGGCTGCGGCACATCGCGCATTTCCGGCTTCAGCACCCGTGGGCCGCCCGGCTCCGAAATTGCGATCGCCGTCATCCTTGCCGGAATTTTCTGTCCGCTCGCCATGAAGTTTCCCGTCTTTCCTCGCCGCATTCTTACCGGCTGTTTGCATCGACACCCCCGCCCTATGTATGCTCATTGCCAAATCAGGCAAATGGCCAATCTGGTGTGGCGGAGGAGGAGCAACGATGGCGATCTTCGACGACGAACCCAAGAAGAAGGCGCGCCCGCACGAGATCGGGCAGGATCTGGCGCTGCTGTCCGTCGGTGAACTGTCGGAACGGATCGGCATCCTGCGCGACGAGATCGCCAGGCTGGAGGCGGAGCTCAAAACCAAGGACAGCACCAAGTCGGCGGCCGAGGCACTGTTCCGCCGCGGATAATCCGTCAGCGGCACGGGCCGCCGCCGAAAAGCCCGAATGCGACTGTCTTCAGACCCTGTCACCCGTTCCAGAGTCCAGCCGGATCAAAAAATGCTCGCATCCTATAGACCGATCCTTTCCCTGCTTCGCGGCACCGCCTTCCTGCTGGCGGCATCGGGACTGCACGGGCTGCTGCTGCCGCTGCGCGGCCAGGTGGAGGGCTTCTCGACCGCATCGCTCGGCCTGATGGGCACGGCCTGGGCAGGCGGCTTCGTCACCGGCTGCTTCTTCGCGCCGCGCATCGTGCGCCGTGCCGGACATGTGCGCGCCTTCGGCGCCTTTGCCGCCTCCGGTGCCATCGTGGCGCTGCTCACCGGTCTCATCATCGACGAATATGTCTGGATCCTGCTGCGCGCCTTCACCGGCTTCACCATGGCCGGAGCCTTCATGGTCATCGAGAGCTGGCTGAACGAGAAAGCCACCAACGAGAACCGCGGCACCGTCTTCGGTCTCTACATGATGGTCACCTATGCCTCGATCATGGGCGGACAGATGATCGTCGCCGGCGGCGACGTGAAGTCGGCGTCGCTGTTCATGATCACCGGCATCCTGTTCTGCCTGTCGCTGATCCCGACCGCGGTGTCGACGGCGTCGCACCCCAAGCCGCTGCAGGACGTCAAGCTAGACGTCAAAGGGCTCTACGCCAACTCGCCGGTCTCCGCGATCGCCTGTCTATTGATCGGCATCGCCAATGGCGCCTGGGGCACGCTCGGTGCCGTCTATGGCGCTCGCATCGGCATCTCCACGGCGGAAATCGCCTTGATGATGAGCCTCGTGGTCGTTGCCGGCGCCGCCATGCAGCTTCCCGCCGGACGCCTGTCCGACAAGACCGACCGTCGTTTCGTGCTGGCGGGTGCCGCCTTCGGCGCGGCTCTCGTCGCGCTCATGATCTTCCTGTTCGAACCGCGCTCCGGTGTCTTCGTCATCGTCTTCACCGCAGCCTACGGCGCCTTCGCCTATACGCTCTATTCGATCGCCGTCGCGCATGCCAACGACCACGCCCGGTCGGAGGATTTCGTCAAGGTATCCGGAGGGCTGCTGCTGCTCTATGGCTTCGGCACGATGATCGGCCCTTTGCTGGCCGCGGCCCTGATGGGCTGGATGCGTCCGGAGGGCCTGTTCCTGGCAACCGCCTTCGCGCATCTCTGCCTGGGCGGCTACACGCTGCTGCGCATCAGCCGCCGCGCCCCGGTGCCGATCGAAGGCCGTGACGCCTTCAAGACCCAGCCGGCCGACCGCTCCGTGACGCCGGAAGCACTGCGTCTTGACCCAAGAAGAAAAGCAGAAGCAAGCAGTTGAGATTCGAAAGACTTTGCCCCACAAATAAGCGATGATGTTTTCCGACGCCTTCATGGCGATCGCCGACCCCAATCGGCGCCACCTTCTGGAAGAACTTCGACGCGGCCCGAAGACCGTCAACGAGTTGGCAGCCGGGCTGCCGGTTTCACGCCCGGCCGTCTCACAGCATCTGAAAGTCTTGCTCGACGCCGGTCTGGTCCATGCCAAGGCCGAAGGCACGCGGCGTGTCTATACAGTAAGCAACGCCGGCTTCCTGAGACTCAACATCTGGCTCGATCAATTTTGGGAAGCCTGATTTTTTGATGTGCTTGCCGGCTTCTCGGCCTTCAGTTGCCGGAGCTTAGAAAAGCGCCGAGCAGATCGAGCAACACCCCGGTCCCGTGCTCACGCGTGTCCGACGTGTCGTGACCGTCGAGGAAAGCACCCTGCTCGGTCAACACCAGCCGCGTGCCCTTGCCTTCGGCGCGAAGTTCGATCGTGGCCAGCGATACCGAGATGCGGGTTGCGCCGAACAGCATGTCATAGCTGTAGACGATGCGCTGGTCCGGCACGATGTCCTGATAGGTGGCGGTGTAGACGTGGATCGGCCCGTCCTTCGGCCCGCCGGCATTGACCTCCTTGCCGCCGACGCGAAAGTCCAATTCAAAACGGCCGGGCATCGGGTTGTCGGGATCGGTGAACCAGCGTCGCTTGGCGTCCGGGTTGCTGAGCGCGAAGAAGACTTTCGACGGCGGCGCCGGATAGAGGCGCTCGATGACGAAGGTGGAGTGCACAACGGATCGTTCGGTCATGGAATGCGTCCTCGTTGGTCAGCTGGAATGGTTCTGTGGAATGAAAACACCGCAGCGGTGGGCCGATCTGTTTTGCCGGGCATGATCGTCTCCTGCTTCGTTTCAACTTTCGGCGAGAAAGTCGCCGAGCCGATCAAGCCGGCGCTCCCAGGACAGACGTCGCTCATTGATCCAGTGTTCGGCCGCTCTCAAGGCTTTCGGCTCGATCTGGCAAGTCCGCACCCGCCCAACCTTGCGCGTGCGCACCAGCCCGCTTGCCTCCAGGAGGTTCAGGTGCTGAACGACGGCCGACAGCGACATCGCCAGCGGCTCGGCCAGCTGGCTGACAGAGGCAGGGCCGCGCGACAGCCGGTCGACCATCTGCCGCCGCGCCGGATCGGCGAGCGCCTGGAACATCAGGTCGAGCTGGGCGGGATCGTGCAGCATCGCGGTCAGCCGTTATTGTAGGGGAAGAGCTTGAAGTAGGGCTGCGCCTCCTCGATCACCCTGCTGAAGGCGGGGCGCTGCAGCAAGCGGTCGTGATAGCCTTTCACGGCCGGGTATTTGTCGCCGAACGGCTCCACCTTGTTGGCATAGAAGAGCGCCGGTGAGGCCGCGCAATCGGCCATGCTGAAGGCATCGCCCATCGCCCAGACCTTCGACTGCATTTCCTGCTCGACGATGGCGTAGGAAGTGCGCAGCTGGTCGCGTGCCTGCTCGACGCCGAATGGATCGGTCTTGTCCTGCGGCCGCAACCGGTCGCCGACGATCTTCTGCATCGGCTCCTGCACATAGAAATCATAGAAGCGATCGGCCTGGCGGACCGCCAGCGCCTGGTCGATATCGGCGGGAACGAGTTCGACCGGGCCCGGATAGTGCGCGGCCAGATATTCGACGACGATGGTCGATTCCAGCAACGTGCGGTCGCGCGCATCGTCACGCAGCGCCGGCATCTTGCCGGTCGGCGAAATCTTCAGGAAGGCGCCCCGCGAGCAGGCATCGCCGAGATCGACGATGACTGGCGTGAATGGCGTGCCGTTCTCGTAAAGCGCGATCAACGGCTTCCAGCAGAAGGAGGCCAGAGGATGGAAGTGAAGGGTCAGGGACATTCTTTTCTCGTCCGTTTCTGGTTTATCGGAGGCCGGATGCTTGCGCCCTCAACACTGAAGCGTTTACTTAACTATTTCGGCAAGCCTTGTCCGTCAAGGCTCGCCCGGGACGTCTCAATTGGATCGGATATGCGCGACAATGGCGGCGGCAATCGCCGGCCAGTCTTGCGGATGCATCTCGTGGCCGCCCCCTTCGACGCGCAGGAGTTTCGCGCCGGCGACCGCCTTGGCCAGTGCCTCGCCATGCTCGACCGGGAAGATCGGATCGGTTGTGCCGTGGATGACCAGCAGCGGCGCCGTCATCTCGTGCAGGCGGCCGTTCCATCCATCACTTCCCTTGAGCAGGAAGTGATTGGTGACGCTCAGGAAACCACCGGAACGGTCATAATCCCGTTCGATAAAGTCTCTCATTCCGGCCTCGTCGAAGGGATGCGCCGTGCTGGCGATCGCCCTGATATCCCGGACCATGAAATCGAGCACCTGGCCGCGATCCGACCAGTCGACACCAGCGCCCTCGGCCGAATGCTCGGCGTAAGCATCGCTCATATGCGGCAGATGCGAGGTGTCCATGCCCATCGGCGAGCTGCTGATCACGATCAGCGACGCGACACGGGAGGGATGCTTGAGCGCCACGCGCTGCGCGATCATCCCGCCCATCGACATGCCGGCGACATGCGCCTTGCCGATGCCATGGCTGTCGAGGACACCGATCGCATCATCGGCCATGTCGTCGAATGTGTAGGGCGGCTCGCCGGGCGGATATTTGGTCGAGCGGCCGGTATCGCGATTGTCGTAGCGGATCACGTAGAGGCCGGCATCGGCGAGTTTCCGGCAAAGCGCCTCCGGCCACCAGAGCATCGAGGCCATCGCGCCCATGATCAGCAGCAGCGGGGGACTTTCAGGATCACCGAAAGCTTCGGATATGATCTCCGGGTGATTGATCGTCGTCATGGTATGGCCTCCCAATCCGATTGCATTTTGCAATCGGTTGCACCATAATAAAACTGATACGATAATGCAACTGGTTTTGTGGAGAGAATCGAATGAGCCTTGATCGCCGGTCCGGCTGTCCGATCAACCTGTCGCTGGAAGTGTTCGGCGACCGCTGGAGCCTGATCATCCTCCGCGACATGATTTTCGGCGGCAGGCGCCATTTTCGCGAGCTGCTCAACGGATCGATGGAAGGCATCGCCTCCAACATCCTCGCCGACCGGCTGAAGCGGCTGATGGAATTGGGCATGCTGACCAAGGCGGACGACCCCTCGCACAAGCAGAAGGCGATCTACAGCCTGACCGAGATGGCCATCACGCTGGTGCCGATCCTTGCCCATCTCGGCGCCTGGGGTCGCGTATGGCTGCCGACCAGCGAGGAATTGTCGATCCGCGCCGAGCTTCTGGAAAAGGGCGGACCGCCGATGTGGGAAAAATTCATGGACGAGTTGCGCCATGAGCACCTCGGCGAACCGGCCGCCCCGACGGCCGGCCCATCCGTGCGGGCGACCCTGCAAGCGGCCTATGAGGCGGTCGTCGCCAGCAAGGCGCGCACCGCCAGCCCGGCCGCGTGACCAACTATTTTCCCCGTTGAGAGGCCGCCTCTGCTACAAGAGGCGGAAAACGCACTTTACGGGATTGGACAGGCTGTTGGTTGAGAACTCCAGGGATACGGCCCGCGCGCGCGCCGATCTGCGCTTCAAGAAGCAGGAAGAAGCAGCGACCGTCCGCCAGAAGGCGATGGCGGAATATGTCGCCGAGAGCGACGCCCGCAAGGCCAAGACCGACAAGCTGCGCGCGCTGCGGCTCGCCAAGGAAGCCGAAGACCTTGCCAACGCGCCGGCAGTGCCCGCCAAGAAGCCCGCCCGCGCCAAGAAAAAGTAACGCACGACGCCGCCAGCAGCTTCGACCTGGTTCTGAACCGAACGATTGTCGATCGCATATCGGGTCCATCTCGCGCCACGGCGCCGTCCATCACACCGCTTCACGAGAAGCAATTTCAACCGAAAGCGGGATTGCTTCATCCGGCTGGCGGTCGAAGATTGACTCATTTCAAACAGGAGACTGCAATGACCGCACTGCCGCTGGAAAAAGCCAATGACATCATCGCCGCGGCCTTCGCCAAGGGCGCTGATCTCAAGCTCAAGCCGCTTGGCGTCTCGGTGCTCGATGCCGGCGGACATCTGGTCGCCTTCCAGCGCCAGGACGGCGCCTCGTTCCTGCGCCCGCAAATGTCGGCCGGCAAGGCGTACGGCGCGCTGGCCATCGGCATGGGTTCGCGCAAGGTCGAGGCCTTCGCCAAGGAGCGCCCGCATCTCGTCGCCGGCATCTCCGACGTGTCGGGCGGACGCGTGCTGCCGGTGGTCGGCGGCGTGCTGATCCGCGACAAGGCCGGTGCCGTTATTGGCGCCGTCGGCATTTCCGGCGATACGTCGGACAATGACGAGGCGGCGGCCATCGCCGGCATCGAGGCCGCCGGCTTCACCGCCGATCCCGGTTGAGGCTCGGCTCTAATTCAGGTTCCGGCTAATTCAGGTTGATGTCGCGGCTGGCCGACCGCATCGACACCGCGAACCCGGCCAGCACATCGAACAGCGCGATGATCATCAGCGTGAAGAAGATGGAGTGCGCCGCGCCCTTCACCAGCAGGAACTCGACCAGGAAGGCGACGAAGACCAGCGTCGACAGGAGATGGTCCATGATCGAGGCGCTGGTGGTGCGTGCCGACTTCACCATTTCGAGGAACAGGAAGATCAGCCCGATCAATATCATCAGGTCGCCGAGCGTCATCGAGAACACCCCGCCCGACATCATGCGGAACGAGAACACCTCGCTCGCCCACGGATCGTCACCGCCGCCGAAAATTCCGAGCAGTCCAAGATTGTAGAGAATGAAAGGCACGATCAAGAGCGGGACGGCACCGAACATCTGGCGTCTCCATATGGGGGCATCTTCTGTAGAATGCGCCGCAGGCACGCCGTCAAGATTTTTCGTGCAAAGCCGCAAACACGGTCGAAGACCGGGTGCAACAACCCTGTCAGCCGTTGCCCGGCCGACAGGGTTTCAGTTCTAGCGCTTGATTTTCAGTTCTGGCGCTTGAATTGACCGGCGCGAACGGCGGCACCGATGACATTGAGGATGATGTTGCCTGCCGTCATCGAGGTGATCTCGTTGATATCGCGTGCCGGCGCGATCTCGACGATGTCGACACCGACCACTTCGCCCTTGGCGAACAGCCCCTTGATCAGGTCGATCGTCTGGCGATAGGTGACGCCGCCCGGCGACGGTCCCTCCACCGCCGGCATAACGGCCGGATCGAGACCGTCGGCGTCGATCGTGAGGTAGTAACGGCCGCCATCGGGAATGCGCTCGAGCAGGGCCGCCGTGCCGATATCCTGCCACTGGCCAGCGGTGATGATGTTGGAGCCGTAGGCGCGTGCCGCTTCGACTTCTTCCATGCGGGCGCTGCCCTGGCCGCGAATGCCGAGCTGGAAGATCGCGTCGATATGCGCCATTTCGGATGCCCGTCGGATCGGGCTGGAATAGCCTTCCTTGACGCCGTTGACATTGTCGCGCCAGTCGAGATGGGCATCGATCTGCACCAGCGTGATCGGCCCCTCGCCATCGAGCGCCCGGAAGATCGGGATCGGAATGCCATGGTCGCCGCCGATGGTGATCGGCAGCGCGCCGGCAGCGCGTATCTTGCGGATCGCCGCCTCGGCTCTGGCGTAATGCCCGGTGGAATCGGACGCTTCGCCCGGCACGTCGCCGACATCGATCACCTTGACGTCCTGCCCGTCGAACAGGGTGCCGCCAATGTCGAAATCATAGCGATCGAGCCCAAGGCTGATACGCTGCGAGGCACGCCGCACCGCGGTCGGCGCATTGGTCTGGTCGTTGACCATCTCGTCGATCGTATAGGGCGCGCCGTAGGGCATGCCGATGATGGCGACATCGGCGCTCAAACGGTCGAGATCCTCGACCAGCGGAAAGTCCAGGAATGTCTGGAAGACGGTGCGCGGCGTGACGGTCAGCTTGGACATGGGGTCTCCTCTGTTGCCTCGCCTTCGTCATCACCCGCGGCTCGAGCGGTCGGGTCTCGCGTGTTTCAGCCACATGAAATGGCGGCGACGAAAACGTTCAAACCCCAGTACAGCACCGTCGCTCCGGTGAATATCGCCACCGACGGCCTTGCCTTTGGCATAGGGCGAAGGCCATGCCGGCCCGGACGCCCTCCAAACGCAAAAAGACCGGCCACTGGCCGGTCTTTTTGGAACCAAAAACCTTGGGAAAAGCTGGTCTCAGCTTTCCTTGGGGGTCAGCACCTGGCGACCGCGATACATGCCGGTCTTCAGGTCGATGTGGTGCGGGCGGCGCATTTCGCCGGAATTCTTGTCCTCGACATAGGTCGGGGCCTTGAGGGCGTCGGCCGAGCGGCGCATGCCGCGCTTGGACGGAGAGGTTTTGCGTTTCGGAACGGCCATGGATATGCTCCACTACATGGTCAAAAGCCCCGCCCGCCCTCGTGAAAGGGCCATGTCGGGGCCTAAATCTGAGAAAGTCGGGTGCCTATACACGCCTGATGCCGTTTTGGCCAGCGCTGCCGTGATTTTTTTTGAGCAAGCCTACCGGAGACAACCGACATAGGCGCCGGAACGGCCGGCCCTGCGTTCGATCAGGTTGGCAAGCCTTCTCAGGCCCGGTCCGGGTTTCGCCGGGTTGCGGGCGATCGGGTTTGGCAGTGTGACGGCCAGAAGTGCCGCCTGCCGTCTGGACAGCTGTTTTGCCGAAACGCCGAAATGGTGCTGCGCCGCGGCCTCGATGCCGTAGATGCCCGGTCCCCATTCGGCGATGTTGAGATAGATCTCCATGATGCGCCGTTTCGACATCACCGCGTCGAAGTAGACGGCCAGCGGCAGTTCGACGACCTTGCGCACCGAGCCCAGCGGCCGCGACCACAGGAAAAGGTTCTTCACCGTCTGCATGGTGATGGTCGAGGCACCGCGCGTCGCCTCGCCGGCCAGCGCGTCGTCGACGACGCCCCGGAGTTCGCCGAGATCGACGCCGCGGTGGAAGCAGAACTGCCCGTCCTCCGACATGATGACCGAATGGGCCAGCACCGGCGCGACATCGTCGATCGACACCCAGCGCCGGTCATAGCCGGAGAATGTCGTCAGATCCTTCAGCATCAGCGTCGACACCGGATGCACGAAGGGTGGCAAGTAAAGAAAGGTGAACACCACCGGGATGAGCGCCAGCACGGCGGCCACGACGATGCCGCGCCGGACCCAGCGCCTGAGACTGCGGCGGTTCACGCCGCGCGATCTCGGCGCCATGTCCAGCTTTTCGGTTTCATGATCGACGATCGGTTCCGCCAAGCCGCCCAACCCGTGCTTCTCCCTCCCCCGGCATAATGGCGCTTGCCTTCTTGCGCAACGTCTGAGTGTCGGCTACCGCTCCCGGCCATGACGAATGACGACGAAATGGCGTTCGAAATGGCGCTCATCAGGCGGGCGGCCGCCGTCGAGGTGCTGCTGCGGCGGCTGCTCGACGACCGTCCGCTTACAGGTGAGATCGCGCGGCCCGGCCGTCTGATGGTGGCGATGCGCCATGGCGTGCTGAACGGCGGCAAGCGCCTGCGTCCGTTCCTGGTGATGGAAAGCGCGGCGCTTTTTTCAGCCGATGGCGAGGCGGCGCTGCGCGTCGCCGCGGCACTTGAATGCGTGCACTGCTATTCGCTGATCCATGACGACCTGCCGGCGATGGACGACGACGATCTGCGCCGTGGCCAGCCGACCGTCCACAAGGCCTTCGACGAGGCGACCGCGATCCTGGCCGGCGATGCCTTGCTGACGCTGGCCTTCGACATCATTGCCGGCGAGGCGACAGTGCTGCCGGCCGAGCGGCGGGCAGCCCTTGTGCTGACGCTCGCCCGCGCCGCGGGAGCCGGCGGCATGGTCGGCGGCCAGACGCTCGACCTCGAGGCCGAGCGCACGTCGCCGGACGAAGCCGGCATCATCCGGCTGCAGGCGATGAAGACCGGCGCGCTGATCCGCTTCGCCTGCGAGGCGGGCGCCATCATCGCCGGCGCTCCGGCCGAAGACCGCGAGCGGCTGGCCGAATACGGCTCCGNGGCCGTCGGCCTTGCCTTCCAGCTTGCCGACGACCTGCTCGACCTGACGGCCGACGCCAGCCAGATGGGCAAGGCCACCGGCAAGGACGCCGCCGCCGGCAAGGCAACGCTGGTTGCGCTGCACGGGACGAACTGGGCGCGCAGCCAGTTGCACGGGCTTGTCGAGCAGGCGCACGCATTGCTCGAACCCTACGGCGAGAAAGCGGCCTTGCTGAAGGCAGCCGCCACATTCGTCGCGACGCGGAACAGCTGACGGCGGGCGCCGATATCGGGCCGCATGGCGAGAACCAACGGAGATCAGCGTAGATGTCATCCAATCTGTTCGATCTCGCCGGGCGCCGGGCGCTGGTAACCGGCTCCTCGCAAGGCATCGGGTTCGCTTTGGCCAAAGGGCTGCGCCAAGCCGGCGCCGCGGTGATCCTCAACGGCCGTGACGCGGAAAAGCTCGACGCCGCGGCAGCGCAGATCGGCGGGGCGGAAACGCTCGCCTTCGACGCCACCGACCATGACGCGGTCCGCTCCGCGATCGACAGTTTCGAGCTGTCCGGCGGGCCGATCGACATATTGGTGAACAATGCCGGCATGCAATTCCGCACGCCGCTCGAGGACTTTCCCGCCGACGCGTTCGAACGCCTGCTGCAGACCAATGTCGCCAGCGTCTTCCATGTCGGCCAGGCCGTCGCCCGGCACATGATCCGTCGTGGGCGCGGCAAGATCATCAACATCGCCAGCGTCCAGACGGCGCTTGCCCGCCCCGGCATTGCGCCCTACACGGCGACCAAAGGCGCGGTCGGCAATTTGACCAAAGGCATGGCGACGGACTGGGCCAGGTTCGGCCTGCAATGCAACGCCATCGCGCCCGGCTATTTCGACACGCCGCTGAATGCCGCACTGGTCGCCGACCCGGCATTCACCGAATGGCTTGAAAAGCGCACGCCGGCCGGCCGCTGGGGCAAGGTCGAGGAGCTGGTCGGGGCCTGTGTCTTCCTCGCCTCCGATGCCTCGTCCTTTGTCAACGGCCATATCCTCTATGTCGATGGCGGCATCACGGCATCGATCTGATCTCGCTCCTCCGTTGTCGAGCAACTCGCCGGCCCGCGCGAACGAAATCTTAATGTAAATGAAGCGTAATCCCGACCATTAAAATAATGCGTATGTGTTGGGGTTGCGCATGCCGGAATATTCTTCCTTCATCCGATTGGTCCGGATTCGTTATCTTTCAGGATTGTTGGCCTTCGCACTGGCTTCGGCCATCATCATTTTCGCGCTCAATCGCGTCAATTCCTTCCGCCATGAGGTCGATGCGCTGAGCGCCAATCTCGTGATCTTCACCCGCGACCTGCGCAACGCAACCAGCTTCTCCGAGACAACCAGCTCCGCCTGGCGGGCGGAAACGCGCGATGCCCTGACCACCGCGGCGCGTGGCCATTCGGAGCGCCTGACCGGCGAGATCGAAACGCTGAGCGCGCAGCTCGCCGCGATCCGGTCGCGCCTGTCCGTAGGGACCCTCAACGAGCTCGAAGCTGCCTCCGTCAACGGCGACCTGTTCTGGTCGCCGCGCGACATGGTGCGCAACTTCAACCTGATGTCGGTGGCGCAAAAGACCGACGAATGGAGCTCCCGCGAAATCCGCAACCAGAACGATCTGTTCGTCCAGCCCATGCTGGTCCGCGTCCGCACCGCCATGGATGAAGAGCGTCACCTGGCCGATATCGCCAGCGACCGCTTGCTGCTCTGGGCGAGCGGCCTTTTGTTCGCGGTCCTGGCCGTCGTCGCCTTCTGGATCTTCCGGCCGATGGAACAGGCGATCCGCCGCGCCTTCGCGCAATCGGCCGAATCCCTGTTCAAGGCCGAGGCCGCCGACCGCGCCAAGTCGGAATTCCTGGCCAATATGAGCCACGAGATCCGCACGCCGATGAACGGCGTGCTCGGCATGGCCGAACTCCTGGCCAAGACCGAATTGACCGCTCGCCAGAAGACCTTCACCGACGTCATCGTCAAATCGGGCAACGCGCTGCTCACCATCATCAACGACATTCTCGATTTCTCCAAGATCAATGCCGGCCAGCTGACGCTGGACCCCGCACCCTTCCGCCTTTCCGAAGCGGTCGAGGACGTGGCGACGCTGGTATCGGCGCGCGTCGCCGAAAAGAACCTCGAGCTGATCGTGCGTGTCGACCCGCGCCTGCCGGCCTATGTCGTCGGCGACGCCGGCCGGTTCCGGCAGATCGTCACCAACCTGGTCGGCAATGCGGTGAAGTTCACCGAGAAGGGCCATGTGCTGATCGATGTCGGCGGCGAGACTGTCAACGGCGTCGTCCAGCTCAAGCTGCGTGTCGAGGACACCGGCATCGGCATCCCGGCCGAGAAGCTGCAGAACGTGTTCGAGAAGTTCGCCCAGGTCGACGGATCGTCGACCCGCCGCCACGAAGGCACCGGGCTTGGACTTGCCATCGCCGCCCGTCTCGTCGACCTGATGGCCGGCAAGATCGGCGTCGAGAGCGAGATCGGCCGCGGCTCGGTGTTCTGGTTCGCGGTGCCGCTGCCCCTTCACACTGCCCAGGCGCGCGACGAGATCGTGCCGGTGGACGTCACCGGCGCACGCGTGCTGGTCATCGACGACAATCCGGTCAACCGCGAGATCCTGCTCGAACAGCTGAGGAGCTGGAGCTTCGACTGCGCCGCCGCCGAAAGCGGTGCGGTGGGGCTGGCCTTCCTCGACCGCGCCTACCAGCTGGGTGCCGCCGTCGACTGCATCATCCTCGACTACCAGATGCCGGGCATGAACGGTGCCGACGTCGCCCGGGCCATTGCCGCCGACAGCCGGCTGTCGGCCATTCCTGTCGTCATCCTGACCTCGGTCGACCAGGTCGATTTCGGCAAGATGATCATCGACTTCGGCATTGCCGCGCATCTGACCAAGCCGGCGCGCTCCGCGATTCTGCTCGGCACCGTCATCTCGGTCGTCCAGAAGGCCCGCTCCCAGGTCGGCAAGGCGCAATTCACGCGTGAGCCTGTCCAGCCTCAGCCCCAGGCGGCACCGCTTCCCTTCACCGTCATCCGTGGCCCCGCCTTGCCCGTGGTCCCGGCGCCGGAATCCACCGCCACGCCGAACGGGCCGATCGACATCCTCATTGCCGAGGACAATGATGTGAACCAGCTTGTGTTCGGCCAGATCCTCAACGGCCTGGGCCTCAGCTACCGCATCGCCGGCAATGGCCGCACGGCGGTCGAGATGTACCGGTCCCTGCGACCCAGGCTGATCCTGATGGACGTCTCGATGCCCGAGATGAACGGCTATGAAGCGACCCTCGCCATCCGGGCGATCGAGACCTCTTCAGGCGGCCACATCCCGATCATCGGCGTCACCGCGCATGCGCTGAAGGGCGACCGGGACAAATGCATCGAGGCCGGCATGGACGACTATCTGCCCAAGCCGGTTTCACCCGATCGCCTCGGCGCCAAGATCGGCACATGGCTGAGCGAGACGATGGTGGCCAAGACGGCCTGAACTTCTTCCATCAACGCCTGAGACGGCTGCGTCCACATGAAAGCGGCGCATCCAGTCCAGGCTTGTCTCGTCGGAGAGCTTTGCGACGCCCGGCCGCACCGCCTCGGCGTCAGGCGCTTGAACGCCCAGGGCTTCGCAGATGGTTAGCAATGCCGTGGCCGGATCGGCGGAAAGGCGTTCATATCCTACCTGCAACGGGGTGACGCCGTGTTTTGCGAACCATGTGTTCCAGGCCGCGTCATACGCTTCAAGCTCGGTGAGCTCGCCCTTGATCCGCTGGAAATCATACCGAGGTTGCCCGGGAATTCCGACCCTCTCGATCTCGGTTCCGTCGGGCGCGACATGCCAAAGGCCGGTCTGCTGCGCCTTCACCAGCGAGACAGCCTGCGCCAGCTTGTCCTCGCGCGACAGGTGTATGTAGAGGACACGACCAAAGGCCTTTTCGAAGCGCGCTGTGTCCGACGCAAGCCCAGGAAAAATCCGGTCGAGGATCCCTGAAAGCTCATCCAGGTTTTCGCGCATCAGGCGTAGGCCAAAGATGCCTGTCCCGCTCTTCCCTGCAGCGATTGCCGCATTGAGATAGGCAACACTGAATTCGAGCTCGTCCATCGTCTCGCGGGCTGGCAGTTTCCACTCCTGCGCCCACTCCGTCACATCCTGCCGCCGGTAGAAGGAGTGAGGATCGCCTGATGCCCCGGTGGAGGCCAGCAGCTTGCACAGCAAAGTGCTCCCGGTTCTCGGCGTGCCGCAGATAATATAGGCGTCGAACATATGGCCGCTCTTGTCGTGTTTGAGGCAGGGCAAGCCCGGCCAATCGATCGCCGCCTATATTCGAAATTGTTGCTGGATGCGACGGGTCGGCTATCGGTTGCGCACCACCACGCAGGCTCCGCCGACACTCTGCAGTTTCTGGCAGATGAGATTGGCGTCGGCGCGGTCATTCACCCCGATCCTGACGGCATAGATGCCGCGCCGGCCGATCGGCGTACGCACACGGCTCACCACCGGATCATGGCCGCTGAGCAGGGCCGGGAAACGGCCTCTCACCCGCAGCCATTGGCCGATCGCCGCGCTGCGGCGGAAATTGCCCGCCACCTGGACGCCCCACGGCTTGACGTTGATCGAGGCCATCGCGACGGTCCTCGACATGATCACCGGCAGCTTGCGGCAGGCGGCGGCAAAATCCGTCTTGGCGTCAAGTGGCGCGATCTTGCCGGCATAGGCGCGGTCGGTGAACTTGTCGACCGGCTCGCCCATGACGTCGAAGACATAGCTCTCGGTCTCCATCGGCAGGAAGCCGCCCGAACCCAGCCAGCGCGACACCCGGCTTTCGCCGGCATTGTAGGCGGCCGCCGCCAGGCCGAGATTGCCGTAGCTGGTTTTCATTTCGGCCAGGTATTTCGCCGACGCCGGGATCGCCTGGTTGATGTCGAAGGAATTGGCGAGCCCGCGCATCTTGGCGGTGCCCGGCATGAACTGGGCGATGCCTTCGGCGCCGACGGGGCTGACCGCGTTGGGATCGAACCGGCTTTCCTTCCAGATCAGCCGGGCGAAGAAATCCCGGGGCAGCCCGTTCTGGTCGGCATGGGCCTGGATCAGGTTGCAGACCTTGTCGATCAGCCTTTGCTTGGCCGATTGCGGCGGGTCCGCCTGAACCAGCGTCGACCAGGCCAGCCCGCATAGGGAAATCAGCGCCACCCAGAGGAAACGCTGCATTTGCCCTACTCTGCCGCGGCCTTGCCGCCGCGACCGAACCTCTGCTCGATATAGTCGGCGACCATTTTCTCGAAATCCGATGCGATCGACGGCCCTCGCAATGTCGCCGCCTTCTTGCCGTCGACGAAGACGGGAGCCGTCGGCGTCTCACCGGTGCCGGGCAGCGAAATGCCGATATCGGCATGCTTGGATTCACCCGGGCCGTTGACGATGCAGCCCATCACCGCGACCTTGAGGTTCTCGACACCGGGATATTTTTCACGCCACACCGGCATGTTCTTGCGCAGGTCCGCCTGGATGTTCTGGGCGAGTTCCTGGAACACGGTGGAGGTGGTGCGGCCGCAGCCGGGGCAAGCGGCGACGATCGGCACGAACTGCCGGAAACCCATGGTCTGCAGCAGCTCCTGCGACACCTGCACCTCACGCGTACGGTCGCCATTCGGCTCCGGCGTCAGCGAGATGCGGATGGTGTCGCCGATGCCTTGCTGCAAGAGGATGCCCATCGCGGCGGACGAGGCGACGATGCCTTTCGAACCCATGCCGGCTTCGGTCAGGCCAAGATGCAGCGCGTGGTTGGAGCGGGTGGCAAGTTCGGTATAGACCGCGATCAGGTCCTGCACGCCGCTGACCTTGGCCGAAAGGATGATCTTCTCGCGCCCGAGGCCGATCTCTTCGGCCATCTCGGCCGACAGGATCGCCGACTGCACGATCGCCTCGCGGGTGACCTCCTGCGCGGTCAGCGGAAAACCCTTGTCCTGGTTGTCGTCCATCAACTGGGTCAAAAGCTCCTGATCGAGCGAGCCCCAGTTCACCCCGATGCGTACCGGCTTGTCGTACCTGATCGCCATTTCGACGATCGCCGCGAACTGCCGGTCCTTCTTGTCCTTGAAGCCGACATTGCCGGGATTGATGCGGTATTTGGCCAGCGCCTCGGCGCAGGCCGGATGGTCGGTCAGAAGCTTGTGGCCGATATAGTGGAAGTCGCCGACCAGCGGCACGTTGATGCCAAGCCGCAGCAAGCGCTCGTGAATACGCGGCACGGCGGCCGCGCTCTCGTCGCGGTCGACGGTGATGCGCACGATCTCGGAGCCGGCGCGGTGCAGCGCCGCGACCTGCGCGACCGTCTGGTCGATGTCGGCGGTATCGGTGTTGGTCATCGACTGCACGACGACCGGCGCGCCGCCGCCGACGACCACGCCGCCGACATCGACGCCGACCGAGGTGCGGCGAGGGAAGGGAAAGGAAAAATATCCGGTCATGCCGGCAGCCTTTTGTCTCTGAAGCCCCGTGCGTCCACTTGGACGCACGAACGCTCCCCGGGGCCGATACGCTGAAGTTCGGGCATGAGGTGGATGAGCAAAGATGGCTTGTCAATGGCGACAGGTCGCCACTGGCAGCAATTGATCCCCGCCGGGGACCTGAAACGGTCCACGACCCCGGGGTCAAAAAGTGAGACCGGTAGAGATATTAGCTGCGGCTCATGGTGGAGCGGTGAAAACCAAAACTCACACCGGCGGCGCTTGCCGCCGGCAAGGAAAACCGCAACTAACGAGCGGCTATATCAGGTGAGCGTCAATGCGTGGTCGCCCTCAGTTTTTCAATCTCGTCCTTGAGTGCCAGCTTGCGTCGCTTGAGATTCACGATTTCGAGGTCGTCCACCGACGGGTGGTTCATCGCGTCATCGATCTCGCGTTCGATGTCGCCGTGTTTCCGCTGCAACTCATCAAGATGGGATGCAAGAGACATGATTGGTTCTCCCTTTCATGGTTTCCTCGATTGCAGCCGTCAAAGGCACGTCCACCGCAGGTCGCTTCTGTGACGGCACGATGACACTGTGCCACCTTCCGGCTGGGATGTCGAATGCTGCGTGGTAGCATTCCACGACAATGTGAAATGTGATATGGCCTGCGCGCCGGTGGCAGAAATTGCCGCCCCCGCCCAATCAGGCCCAGTTTTGGGCGCCGCAGACGTGCAGACGGTAGAGAATGTCCGATCAGGAACAGGCCGATATTCGCCTCGAATTTTCCCGGCTGAAGCAGGAACACGCCGATTTCGACGCGGCGATCAACGCGATGATCGCCATGGGTTGTGATCCGCTGCAAATCCAGCGCATGAAGAAGAAGAAACTGGTCCTCAAGGATCGGCTGATGGCGTTGGAAGACAAGATCATCCCCGACATCATCGCTTGAGCCGCGGGCACCAGGCGTCCTCCATCATGCTTCGCCTATCCGGCGATCGATAGCCTGGCGGCGCGCTCGCGCAGCAGGCCGATGAGGCTGGCGGTCCGCTCATCGTTGGTATCGATGGGAACCACCAGGCACATCGTCGCCTCGACCTTGCCCGGCGCTGAAAAGACCGGCACGGCAAGGCACTTCGTATAGGCATCGACCAGCCCCGAAGTGACGCAGTAGCCGGTGACCCGCGCCTTGGCGATGTCGGCGATGAAATCGTCGAGCTTGAGCTTGCGCCCGTCGGGCAGCACGAGATCGTCGTCCGATACCATGGCTTCGATCGCGGCCCTGTCCAGCCCCGCCAGCAGCAGCCGCCCCGAAGCGGTCCACGGCAGCGGTATCTGCAGGCCGGTGGCCGAACTGATGCGGAACGGCCTGGTACCCGGGCTCGCGTGGACGATGGTGTAGCGGCCACTTTGCAGCATGCACAGTTCCGAGGTCTCGCCGGTCTCGCGCGACAGATTGTCGACCTCCTGGCGCCCTCGCCGCATCAGGTCGTTACCGCGCACATAATCCATCCCGTAGAGGTAGAGCTTCTTGCCGAAATAGACGCGGTTGCCGTCGCCTTCCATTTCCAGCAGGCCGGCGTCGACCAGCGACCGCACCAGCGTGTAGGTCGTCGAGCGCGGTGCGTTCACCCCCTTGGCAAGGTCGCCGATGCCGATGGCGCGCTGTGTCGTATGAAGAAACTCCAGGATTTCAAGCACCCGGTTGAGGCCCTTTTCCCGGGAGCCTGAAATCTTCTCGCCGGCTGAAACAGCCAGGGCATTGGTATCTTGCATTGTCGGTTCCTGATGTTAGTATCTGTCTTGTACAGGATACATACGTCTCTTGTAAGAGACAATCGCTGTGAAAACAATGACGTGTCTTGCCTGTGCATAGGGGAACACAACACGAAAGGAGGTCGCCGTGAACGACACATCCGGAAGACGTGATTTTCTGAAATTGGGAATGGCGGGACTGGCGACGGCCGGTGTTTTGGCAACCGTCGATGCCCAGAAGGCCGCCGCCCAGGCAGCGTCCGACAGCTTGCTGCGCACCGTGCTCGACCGCGGCAAGCTCATCGTCGGCACCGGCAGCACCAACGCGCCCTGGCATTTCGAAAACGATGCCGGCGAGCTGGTCGGCATGGACATCACCATGGGGCGCATCCTGGCCAAGGGCCTTTTCGACGATCCGACCAAGGTCGAGTTCGTCATGCAGGATCCGGCGCAGCGCATTCCCAACGTCACCACCAACAAGGTCGACATCACCATCCAGTTCATGACGATGACGGCGCAGCGCTCGCAGCTGATCAACTTCACCAGGCCGTATTACGTCGAAGGCGTCGCCTTGCTGACGCTTCCCAACGCCGAGAACAAGACCTTCGACAAATTGCTTGCCGGCGGTTCGGCGACGCGCATCTCGATCCTGCAGAACGTCGATGCGGAAACTTCGGTCCATTATGCCTTGCCGCAGGCGCAGGTGATGCAGATCGACACCCAGGCCAACGTGCTGCAAGCCTTGGAGTCCAAGCGTGTCGATGCGGCCGCGGTCGATCTCTCCACCGTGCGCTGGCTCGCCTCGCGCAATCCCGACAAATATTTCGATGCCGGCAAAAGCTGGTACTCGATGCTCTATGGCGCGGCCCTGCGGCAAGGNGCAATCCCGACAAATATTTCGATGCCGGCAAAAGCTGGTACTCGATGCTCTATGGCGCGGCCCTGCGGCAAGGCGATCTCGATTGGCTGACCTTCGTCGACCAGACCTTCACCATCGCCATGTTCGGCCATGAATCAGCGCTCTACGACGCTGCCTTCAAGGACTATTTCGGCCAGGAGCCGCCGGCGCGCCACCCGGGCTTCCCGGTCATCTGACCCAGCAGGCGGAGGGGCGGCATTCGCCCTTCCGCTTTTCTTCCGACGCCCTTCACACCGAGGCGGACGCATGGGCTATGCCCTCAATTTCAACCTGATCTGGCGGCATTTCGACAAGCTTTGGGGCGGACTGCTGCTCAGCCTCGAGCTTGCCGTCATCTCGATCGCCATCGGCGTCGTCATCGGGCTGGTGCTCGCGGTCTGGTATGTCTCGGCCGGACGCGTGGTGCGGGCGGTGATCGCCGCCTATGTCGAATTCATCCGCAACGTACCGCTGATTCTGCTGGTCTATCTCGTCTTCTACGGCTTGCCGACCGTGGTCGACCTCGCCTACAGCGCGCCGACCTCGTTCGTCCTGACGCTGTCGGTCTATAGCGGCGCCTATTTGGTCGAGGTGTTTCGCTCGGGCCTCGAAGCCGTCCCGCGCGGCCAGCTCGATGCCGGCAAGGCGATCGGCCTGACACCGTGGCAGAGGCTGCTGCATGTGCGCCTGCCGACCATGCTGCGCATCACGCTGCCGGCGCTGTCCAACACCTTCATATCGCTGTTCAAGGACACTTCGATCGCCTCGGTCATCTCGGTGCCGGAGCTCACCTACGGGGCCCAGTGGATCAACTTCAACACCTTCCGCATCGTCGAGGTGTATCTGGTCACCACGGCCATGTATCTGGTCACCGGCTATGCCCTGCTTTTCGCGCTCAGGCTCGTCGAGCGCCGGTTCAGGGCGGCGCGCTGACATGCTTGGCCAGATTTTCTACGCCTTGCCGTTCCTCGCCGAAGGCTTCGCCGTGACCTTGTGGGTGTCGCTGCTGGTCGTCGTCCTGTCGCTCATCGCCGGTATCCTGCTGGGTGTCGGCCTGGTCTATGGCCCCACTCCGTTGCGCTGGGCGGTGCGCATCTTCTCGGACACCATCCGCGGCATCCCGATCCTGGTGCTGATGTTCTTCGTCTATTACGGCCTGCCGGCGATCGGGCTTCATCTGCCATCATTCTGGGCCGCCGTGTTCGCGCTCACCTTGTTCAAGACGGCGCAAGTGGTGGAATATGTGCGCGGCGCCGTCGGCTCCATCCCCAAGGGCCAGTCCGAAGCGGCGATGGCGATCGGGCTGACCTTCCGCCAGCGACTGGCCTACGTCATCTTCCCGCAGGCGTTCCGGCGCTTCCTGCCGCCGTGGATCAACGGCGTCACCGACGCGGTCAAGGGCAGCGCACTGGTGTCGCTGCTCGGCATCACCGATCTGATGCAGGCCATCAACCAGGTCATCGGCCGCACCTATGAGGCGATGCCGCTCTATATACTGGGCGCGCTCATCTACTTCGCGGTCAACTACGCGCTCTCGCTCGCCAGCCGGCGACTCGAGCGGCGCTTCTCCTTCATCCGGGAATAGCACGATGTCCGAAGCCTCAACCGCCAGCCCCGCGCTGCTCGACGTGCGCGATGTCTCCAAGGCCTTCGGCGCCGTCGAGGTGCTGCGTTCCGTCAGCCTTGAGGTCAAGCGCGGCGAGGTGGTCACCGTCATCGGCCCCTCCGGCAGCGGCAAGACCACGCTGCTGCGCTGCGTCAACTTCCTGGAGAGCTACGACAGCGGCTCGATCCGCATCGACGGCAAGGAGGTCGGCTACCGCGAGGCCGCAACGCGCCAGCGCCGCAGCGAGCGCGACTTGGCCAGTATGCGCGCCGAGACCGGCATGGTATTCCAGAGCTTCAACCTGTTTCCGCATTTGACGGCGGCCGGCAATATCATGCTCGGGCTCACCAAGGTGCGCGGAAAGAGCGAGGCCGAGGCGCGCCAGGCGGCCGAACACTGGCTCGGCCGCGTTGGTTTGGCCCACAAGGCCGACAGCCTGCCCGCCGAGCTCTCCGGCGGCCAGCAGCAGCGCGTCGGCATCGCGCGCGCCGTGGCCATGGAGCCCAAAATCCTGCTGCTTGACGAGATCACCTCCGCGCTCGACCCCGAACTGGTCGGCGAGGTGCTGGCCGTGGTGCGCAGCCTCGCCGAGGACGGCATGACCATGCTGATGGTGACGCATGAAATGGCCTTCGCCCGCGACGCATCGAGCCGCATCGTCTTCATGGCCGATGGTGGCGTCAGCGCTGTTGGTCCGCCCAAGGAAATCCTCGCGGCGGAGACCAGCAACGAACGCCTCCGCACCTTCCTGGCGCGCTTCCGCGCCTCGCATTTCTGACATCGGACGGCCGACACCGCCCATTTTTTGAATATCGGATGGCTGAAGCCATCCAAGGGAGCCTTCTTCCATGACGCCTTACATCCGGCTCGCCGAACTCGGCCTGAAGCTGCCCGAGCCGCCGACGCCCATCGCCAACTTCGTCACCCATGCAGAGAGCGGCCGGCTGATCTTCCTCTCCGGCCAGGGGCCGCTGCGCGCCGACGGCACGCTTTGCACCGGCAAGGTCGGCGACGACGTGACGGTCGAGCAGGCGTATGAGCATGCCCGCCTCACCGGGCTCAACCTGCTCGCCGTCATGCATGCCGCCGCCGGCGATCTCGGCCGCATCGTTCGCGTCGTCAAGCTGCTCGGCTTCGTCAATGCGACGCCGACCTTCAGCGACCATCCGAAGGTGGTCAACGGCTGCTCGGACCTGTTCGCCGATGTCTTCGACAAGATCGGCGGCCATGCGCGCTCGGCGATCGGCGTCGGCTCGCTGCCTGGAAACATCACTGTCGAAATCGAGGCGGTCGTCGAGATCGCCGCAGCCTGATTTGTCACTCACGGGACCTGCTGACATGAAAACCTATTCCGACACCGGCTCCAACACCACCATCCGCGAACGGCTGGGCTTGCGGCCGATCATCAATGTCTCCGGCACAATGACTGCGCTGGGCGCATCGATCATCGCTCCCGAAGCGATCAGCGCCATGGCCGAAATGGCCTCGCAATGGGTGGAGATGGACGATCTGCAGCGCGCCGCGAGCACGGTGGTCGCGCGCCTCACCGGCGGCGAGGCCGGCTTCATCACCGCCTGCTGCGCCAGCGGCATCACCATGGCGATCGCCGGGGCGATGACCGGAACCAGCCTTCTCGCCATCGAGCGCCTGCCTGACGACACGGGCGACCTCAAGTCGGAGGTCGTCATCCAGCTTGGCCACATCGTCAATTACGGCGCGCCGATCGACCAGTCGGTCCGCGTCGCCGGCGCCAAAGTGATCCCCGCCGGCACCGTCAGCGTCACGCAGGACTATCACGTGCGCGAAGCGATCAACGAGCGCACGGCCGCCGGCGTCTACGTCGTCGCCCACCACACCGTGCAGTACGGCATGCTGTCGCTGGAGGAGTTCTGCGAGATCTGCCACGCCAAGGGCGTGCCGGTGATTGTCGATGCCGCTTCCGAATATGATCTGCGCGGCTTCCTGGCGCGCGGCGCCGACGTCGTGATCTACAGCGGCCATAAATTCCTCTCAGGCCCGACCAGCGGCATCGTCACCGGGCGCAAGGACCTGGTACGGTCAGCCTATCTGCAGAACCGGGGCGTCGCGCGCGCCATGAAGGTCGGCAAGGAGAGCATCGCCGGCACCATGGCGGCGCTGGAAGCCTGGGAAAAGCGCGACCACGCCGGCATCCGCCGCCGCGAGGAGGAAGCGCTCAATCTCTGGAAGGACGCATTGCAGGGACTGCCGGGCATCCTTGCCAACATCATCCCCGATCCGACCGCCAATCCGCTCGACCGTCTGCAGATCTTCGTCTCGCCGGAGAGCCGGTTCAGTGCCGCCGGCCTCGCCTCGGCGCTGGCGGCAGGCTCGCCGCCGATCATCGTGCGCAACCACGAGGTCGAGCGCGGTCATTTCTTCCTCGACCCCTGCAACCTTCACCCCGGCGAGGCCGAAATCGTCGCCGAACGGCTGCGCGCTGTACTAACCGCGAAGGATCGTCCCGCCGATGCGATGAAAGCCGCCCGCAAGGATTCGTCCGGCGCCTTGCGCTGGCCGGATTGAACGCGGAACCAGCATCGACCGGCTAAATCAGGCTGATCACGCGACTGTGAACAGCCTGATTTGCGCGCTGCGGGAATAAACCCCAGCCGCAACAAGTCTCCTTGGCATACGCCACTGCTGGCGTTGAGGAGATCGCATGCCCTATCATCGAGAGCCCGGCGAACATGGTTGCGGCGCCAGCCGTCGCCATGTGCTGGAGCGCATGATCGCCATCGGTCCCTCCTCTGTGGTTCTTGACACCGGTGACGCAGATGAATTCACTTCCAGCAAGGCAGGCGACCTTGCCTGCTCCTGGGGGCTTTACCCCTGCGAGCAAGGCAAACTCGCTGTCGCGTCCTGAGGCGGCACGCCCGGTCTTGTCCGGAGTATCGGATCATGGTGCTGCTTTGAGCGAGAGGGCGCTGGCGGAACGCTTCAATGAGGTGGTGCTGCCGCATCTCGGCGACGCGCTGGCACTTGCCCGCTGGCTGACCGGCAATGCGGCCGATGCCGAGGACGTCGTGCAGGACGCCTGCATCAAGGCGCATGCCGGGATCGCAGGCTATGCCGGCGGCAATTCCCGCGCCTGGCTGCTGACCATCGTGCGCAACACCTCCTACACCTGGATGGCGCGCAACCGGCCGCGCGGCATGACGGCCGTCGGCGACCTCGGCGATCTCGACGACATGGCCGCCGCGCACGGCACCAGCCTGCCGGACGAGGATGGCCCGGAAGCGAGCCTGATCGCCAGGGCGGACACAGCGGCACTCGAGGCCGCAATCGCTGCGCTGCCGCAGCCGTTTCGCGAAACGCTGGTGCTGCGCGACATCAATGGCCTGAGCTATCGCGAGATAGCGGCCATGCTTGCCGTGCCGATCGGTACGGTGATGTCCAGGCTGGCCCGTGCTCGCGGCCTGCTGGCGTCTGAACTGGGGAGAGCGTCATGACACACGACGACGGACTGCCCAATGATCCCGAAGGTATCAGACTGATGATCCATGCCCTTGTCGATGGTGAGCTCGATGCGGCCGCCGCACTTGCCGTGGAGCGGCGCATCGCCGCCGACCCGCGGCTTGCCGCCGAGCATGCCCGTATCATGGCCTTGCGGGGAGCGGTGAGCCGCTTGCCGCGCCCCGATGTCAGCGATGCCTTTCGAGCCCGCATCGCGGCGATCGGCATGGCCGGCACCGAACAACAGGCGCAGGCCGGGGCGACGGAGCCGCAGCGTGGCGTGCCGTCGGCGCTGCCGGGGTTGATTGCGAGCCCTGGCGGCGGCCAGCGCCGGGAAGCCGGGACACGGCCTTCCCAGGCGCGGCCATCACCAAGGGCGCACCGTTTCGGCACGTTCGACTGGCGCGCCATGGCCGCGTCGATCATGGTCAGCGCGGTGCTGGCCAGCGGGGCGACGCAATGGGCGATGTTCAGTGGCGCGGAAGATGGCTTTGCCGCCGCGGTCGCCAGCGGCCACCGCCGCAGCCTGCTTGCCGCGAGCCCGATCGACATCGTCTCGTCCGACCGCCATACGGTCAAGCCCTGGCTCGATGCCCGGATCGGCGTCTCGCCGCCGGCCCCGGACCTTGCCCAGGACGGCTTCGCGCTGATCGGCGGCCGGGTCGAGGTGATATCGGGCCGGCCGGTGCCGGCACTGGTCTACCGGCACCGCGAGCACCTGATCACGCTGGTCGCCGAGCCGCAGCAAGGCGGCAAGACCGCCCAGCCGGACGACCTTTCGTCGGGCGGCTTCTCGATGGTCCACTGGAGCGATGGCGCCTTCTCCTACTGGGCGATCTCCGACATGGAGCGGCCGGAGCTCGACGACTTCGTCGCCCGCTTCCGCAAGGCTGCGGTGTGAGCCAATACGCGGCCACTTCGGCTGCCTATCCTTGCCGTGGCGCGCGAATTCCGCTAAGGCGCGCCTTTGTCGCCGGGAGCATTAGCTTGAACGATCAACGCGCCGACGTCGCCATCATCATGGGCAGCCAGTCCGACTGGGCGACCATGCGCCAGGCCGCCGAAACGCTGGAGGCGCTGGGTGTTCCGCACACGCGGCTGATCATCTCCGCGCACCGCACACCCGACCGGCTCTATGAATTCGCCAAGGGCGCCAAGGCCGCCGGCTACAAGGTGATCATCGCCGGCGCCGGTGGGGCCGCTCATCTGCCAGGCATGACGGCGGCGATGACTCCGCTGCCGGTATTCGGCGTGCCGGTGGAATCGAAGGCGCTGTCTGGACAGGATTCGCTGCTCTCCATCGTCCAGATGCCCGCCGGCATTCCGGTCGGGACGCTGGCCATCGGCAAGGCTGGTGCGGCCAACGCCGCCCTGCTGGCCGCTGCCGTGCTGGCGCTGAACGACGACAAGCTCGCCCAGCGGCTCGATGCCTGGCGCGCCTCGCAGACCGCCAAGGTCGCGACCGAGCCGACGGACACGCCGTGAGCCTGCCCGCCGGATCGACCATCGGCATCATTGGCGGCGGCCAGCTCGGCCGCATGCTGGCAATGGCCGCCGCCCGCCTCGGCTACCACACCGTGGTGCTGGAGCCGCAAGCGGATTGTCCGGCCGCGCAAGTCGCCAACCGGCAGATAACGGCCGCCTATGACGACCCGGCGGCCCTTGCCGAACTGGCAGCGGCAAGTACCGTCGTCACCTACGAGTTCGAGAACGTTCCGGTTGCCGCCGCAGGCGCGCTTGCCGCCAAGGTGCCGGTCTACCCGCCGCCACGCGCCCTCGAAGTGGCGCAGGATCGGGTGGGCGAGAAGACGTTCCTCAACGACATCGGCATTGCCACGGCCGATTTCCGCCCCGTCGACACTGACGACGGACTGACGGCGGCGCTGAAAGAATTCGGCGGCAGCGGCATCCTGAAGACGCGGCGCTTGGGCTATGACGGCAAGGGCCAACGCGTCTTCCGCAACATGGAAACCGGCGGTTTTGTCGGCACCTGCGAGGCGATGGGCAATGTCCCGCTGATCCTGGAAAGTTTCGTGCCGTTCGAGCGCGAGATATCCGTGATCGCGGCGCGTGGATCGGACGGAACCGTGGCGGCCTACGACCCGGCCGAAAATGTCCACCGCAACGGCATCCTGCATACCTCGACCCTGCCGGCCGCCATCAGGCCTGAAACAGCGCAGGCGGCACGAGCGGCGGCGGCAAAGATCCTGTCGGCGCTCGACTATGTCGGCGTCATCGGCGTCGAGTTCTTCGTGCTGGCCGATGGCTCGCTGCTGGCCAACGAGATCGCCCCGCGCGTCCACAATTCCGGCCATTGGACCGAAGCCGCCTGCACCGTCTCGCAGTTCGAGCAGCACATCCGCGCCGTCGCCGGCCTGCCGCTGGGAGACCCGAGGCGTCATTCCGATTGCGTGATGGAGAACCTGATCGGCGATGACGTGCTGCGTGTCCCCGAACTGCTCGCCGAGCCCGACCTGATGCTGCATCTCTACGGCAAGGCCGAGGCGCGGCTCGGTCGCAAGATGGGCCATTTCACCCGCATCGGCCGCTTGGCTTAGTCCAAGAGCTATTGCACCTCGTCGCTGTCCTCGTCGGGGCTGGCGCAACTGACATCGCCTTCCTCGCAATTGGCCGCGGCGGCGAGTTGCCTAGTGCGATCATCGGTCAGCCTGGTAAGGCATTGCGAAACCGCCATCGCGTGAATGGAACCGCCTGCGCTGGCGGCCGTGGAATGCGCGCACTCGGCGTCGCGGAAGGTGATCCAGGCACGCTGTGCCACCTGCAGCAATCTCTTGCCGTCGGCATCGTCCGAGCTGATCAGGTCCTGGTAGGCCGCATTGAGCCTGGCGTCGGCGGCCTGGTAATCCTCGCCGGCACAGATGTTCATCATTTGCTGGCTGTCGTCCGAGCGGTCGCATTCCTGCGCCCGGACAATCGAGGTTCCCGCCAGCAGGACAAGGCAGGCGGACAGGAAAATTCGGCGCATGGTCATCCCCCAAATCATGTCACGGCTGGCGGATCATTCCAGCCGAGCCCCGACCATGCAATGCCGTAGGCCGACATGGCGGATATTTGATGTTAAGGCGGAGTGGAGCACGCTTGCGGTTGACACGGACAAGGCTCCTCGTTTATGAGCCACCCACAGTTCAAAGGCGCGTCTTCTGGCGCGCCTTAAAATTTCGACCCGGGACCGGGTCCACACCGACAGGCAAGACCATGAAGATCAAGAATTCGCTCAAGGCGTTGAAGGCGCGTCACCGCGACAACCAGCTGGTTCGCCGCAAAGGCCGCGTCTACATCATCAACAAGACCGCCCCCCGCTACAAGGCGCGCCAGGGCTGAGTTTTCGGCCGGAGGCTTTTTGCCTCCGCCAATTGATGCTTGTCGGCCTGCCGGCCTCTCACGCTAAAATCACTTTGATGTTCCGCCGCCCGGGACTAGGATCGGGCGATGCGGATTCTTTTTGCATTCTTGACAGCTTTGCTCGTTGCCGGCGCCCTGCCGGCCATGGCGGATGACCAGGCGGCTCCGCCGGCAGCCCCGAATGCACCGGCCGCGCCGATGACGAAGCAGGATCGGCTCGACAAGCTGTTCACCGACCTGAAGCGCGAGCGCAACGAAAAGGCGGCCGAACGCATCGCCGGCAACATCTGGAACGAATGGTCCCAGTCGGGCAGCGCCTCGATCGACCTGATGATGCAATGGTCGCAAAAGGCGATCGAGAACCAGAAGTTCGACGTCGCGCTCGATTTCCTCGATCAGGTGGTGACCTTGCAGCCGAGCTACGCCGAAGGCTGGAACCGGCGCGCCACCGTGCATTTCATGATGAAGAACTACGGCAAGTCGATGTCCGACATCGACCATACGCTGCAGCTCGAGCCGCGCCATTTCGGCGCGCTGTCCGGTCTGGCGCAGATCATGGCGCTGACCGGCCACAAGCAGTCAGCGCTCGAGGCCTGGCAGAAGGTGCTGGTCATCTACCCGATGATGCGCAGCGCCCAGGACCAGGTCGCGACGCTTTCGGAAGAGCTTGCCGGAGAAGGCATTTGAGGCAGTAGGGAATAGGGAGTAAGGCAGTAGGGTTGCAGATTGCACTGTGAAACGCAGCCCTACTGCCTACTGCCTACTGCCTACCGCCTACTGCCTATTCCCTGTTCCAGAACTTATCCCTCCCCACCCCCGTATCTCCCCGAATGAACCTGATCTCCGCCGTACTCGCCTTCCTGATGGCGCTTGTCTTTGGCTTCGTCGGCGTCACCCGCGTCGGTTCATGGCTGATCGAGCGTCGCAATCCGCCGATCGGTGAATTCGCCAACATCAACGGCGCGCGCATCCACTATGTCCACGTCCCGGCGCCCGCCAATGCGGACCTGCCGCCGATCGTCTTCATCCACGGCGCCAGCGCCAATCTCCGGGATCAGATGCTGCCGCTGCGGCCACCGCTCGAAGGACGCGCCGAAATGCTGTTCTTCGATCGGCCGGGGCACGGCTGGTCAGGGCGCGGCCCCGGCAACAATGAGGATCCGTCGGCTCAGGCAAGAACGCTGGCCGCACTCATGGATCATCTCGGCATTCGCAAGGCAATCATCGTCGGCCATTCCTTCGGTGGCGCCATAAGCACCGCCTTTGGCCGCGAACATGCCGACAAGACGCTCGGTCTCGTCTTCCTCGCACCCGCGACCCATCCCTGGCCGGGCGGCGCGACTGCCTGGTACTACGATCTGACCACCATTCCGGTGATCGGCCGGCTGTTCTCCGAAACGCTGGCCTATCCCGCCGGAACGCTGCAGATGGCCGATGCCACCACCTGCGTGTTCTCGCCCAACAAGGTGCCGGACAATTATCCCGGCATGGCCTCGATCCCGCTGGTGCTGCGGCCGGCGGCCTTTCGCGCCAACGCCACCGACGTCGCCGGGCTCTATCGCTATGCGCTCGGCGCGGCACCGCGCTACAACGGGATCACGGCGCCGACCGTGATCATCTCCGGCGATCGCGACAAGGTCGTCTATGCGCATATCCATTCCGTCGGCCTGGCGCGCGACATATCGGGCGCTGAACTGATCTGGGTGCGCAATCTCGGCCACAAGCCCGACTGGATCGCCGCCGACCTCGTGGTTGGCGCCATCGAGAAGGTTGCCGGCAAGGCCGTCGATCTGGAGGCGATGGCCAAGGTGGTGGAAGCACGAATTGCAGGCGATACATACGGTGCCGGCAAGTGCGCCGACATCAAGGAACCTGAAGCGGAGCTGGCACCGACCTGATGCGCGTCTCCCGAAAAAGTTCATCGCACGGCGCCATCAGGACCCGAGCGGCATGTACGTCCTGAAGCACGGCATAAAGAGAAACCCCGAAAAGCGATGGGCACTGCCGGATCGCATCTTCTTCGGTCATGGCGCATGCGCCATTCTCGCCGGCACCTTCCTCAAGCATCCCCCTCTGGAGGGATTCTACGCAGAGCGGATCATTCCAGGCGAAGGTTTTTCGGGAAACCATATCTATGTGACGAACGGCATCGTCGCTTTCGACTACCACGGCTACTCCAGCCGTGAGCGGCTCCTGGTACACCACAGCAAAGGCTGGGTCTCGCACAGTGCGGGATGGCATTGCACGATCGAGAAGGTCGATTTCGATCTGCTCGACACGGCCGAACTCAACCGACGAAAGATACTGGGCCCGGATCAGTACCTGCACGACCCTATTCCTCGCGCACGCACGTTTCTTCAGCGCAGGGATCACGCTGAAGCCGCGGCACGAGCACTCAGAATTGCGACAGGCTGAAGCCCCGCTTTACCGGCCGGCCGTTTCCGATCCGACATAGGCGATGCGCAGCATATTGGTCGATCCGGGCGTCCTCAGCGGCACGCCGGCCGTGATGATGACGCGGTCGCCAGGCTTGCCGAATTCCTCTTCCAGCGCGATGCGGCAGGCACGGTTCACCATGTCGTCGAGGTCGGTGGCGTCGGGCGACACGACGCAATGCGTGCCCCACAACAGCGACAGCCGCCTGGCCGTGTTGAGGATCGGCGACAACGCGATGATCGGCACCTGCGGCCGTTCGCGCGCCGCACGCAGGCCGGTGGTGCCGGATGCGGTGTAGGTGATGATCGCCGACAGTTTCAGCGTTTCGGCGATTTCGCGGGCGGCCAGCGAAATGGCGTCGGCGCCGGTCGCTTCGGGCTCGGAGCGCTGCGCGTTGATAATACCGGCATAAGTCGGATCGGTTTCGACCTTGGCGGCGATGCGGTTCATCATTGCCACCGCTTCGACGGGATAGGCACCAGCCGCCGATTCGGCCGACAGCATGATGGCGTCGGCGCCTTCGAACACGGCGATGGAGACGTCGGACACCTCGGCGCGGGTCGGCACGGGCGCGGTGATCATCGATTCCAGCATCTGCGTGGCCACCACCACTGGCTTGCCGGCCCGGCGCGCGGCGCGCGTGATCTGCTTCTGGATACCGGGCACGGCCTCGAGCGGCATCTCGACGCCGAGATCGCCACGGGCGACCATCAGCGCATCGGACAATTCGATGATCTCGGCCAGCCGGGCAACGGCTTGCGGCTTTTCGATCTTGGCCATGATCAGCGCCCGGCCGCGTGCGATCTTGCGCGCCTCGGCCAGATCCTCGGGCCGCTGCACGAAGGACAGCGCGACCCAGTCGACACCCGTGGCGAGCACCGCGTCGAGATCCTTGCGGTCCTTTTCGGTCAGCGCGCCGACCGGCAGGTCGGTATCAGGCAGGCTGACGCCTTTCTTGTCGGAAATCGTGGTGCCGGCAACGACGGTGCAGACGATCGACTTACCGTTGCTCTTCACCGCCTTCAGTTCGAGCTTGCCGTCGTCGATCAGCAGGCGGTGGCCGGCCTCAACCGAGCTCAGGATTTCCGGATGCGGCAGATAGACCCTGGCCGACGTGCCCGGCTCGGGATTGTCGTCGAGCGTGAAGGTCTGGCCCAGCGTCAGCACTTCCTTGCCATTGGCGAACTTGCCAACGCGCAACTTCGGACCTTGCAGGTCGGCGAGGATGCCGATCGGCCGCCCGACCTGTTCCTCGACGGCCCGGATGCGGCCGACCAGCGTGCGCATCAGTTCGTGATCGGTATGGCTCATGTTGATACGGAAGACATCCGCACCGGCTTCGAACAGCTTCTTCAGCATCTCCTCGGAGGAGGAGGCCGGACCGATGGTGGCTAGGATTTTGACCTTGCGGCTGCGTCTCATTGACTATTTGTTCCCGGGGCGGCTGGAGCGCCTCCCGTTGCGGGCTCATCGGTCAGCTGGACCATCCAGCTCGCCTGTTCGCCCGTGTCATATTCCTGGAATCCGGCGCGCTGGAAGCCCCGGGCGACGCAGTCGTTTACGCCGGCGATCTTGAACTCTTTTTCAGCCACGCACATGTTGATCGGGCCGTCCCAGCGTCCACCGCGCTCGGCGTCTTCTGCATAAAGATAGTAAAACCTTGATGACAGCGGCCCTTCGATCAACGTCTTGCAGCTCGATCCTTCGATGTGCCACCAGCCTTCAGTGATCCAGCCGGCCTTGGCGCGATAGCCGATGCCGACTCCGATCAGGTTCTGCGTGGCGTTGCAGACACGGAAATCGGCACGCGCCGGCGAGGCCATGACCATTGCCGACATGCCGACGGTCAGGGTCAGGAGCGGCATGGCAAAGACAGAGCGCATGCGCTGCCTGCCGGCGGAACCCATTCCAAAACCCCTCAAGAACCACATCAGCATCTCTCTGCGCCCCTTTTCGGAAAAGTCCGGGCGCATGTCAACGCACCGTTTTGTTCAATTCCAATCGATTTAGAAAGGCTCCGGCGCACAATTCGCCGACCTCCGCCAGATTTCCCGGGAAACCTTGGCCAAACAACGGCATTGCGCAAGCGTCGCCTTCGTGGAATGACGATAGCACCCTCCCCGGAAGCCAGCGAACAGACCATTTCCCGCCAATGACCCGATCCACAGTTTTCGCGCCTTTCGACATTGTCGAGGGCGATCGCAAGCGAGGCATCGTGCTCCTGGCCGATCATGCCCGCCGCGACCTGCCCGACGAGTATGGCAGCCTCGGCCTGCCCCCGGCGGAGTTCGACCGCCACATCGCCTACGATATCGGTGTCGAAGCGGTGACGCGCGAACTCGCCGCCTTGCTCGACGTCCCGGCGGTGCTCGCCAATTTCTCGCGGCTGCTGATCGATCCCAATCGCGGTGAGGACGACCCGACGCTCATCCGCCAGCTCTACGACGGCACGGTGGTGCCCGGGAACTATCCGCTCGCGCCTGAGGAGCGTGAAAGGCGGCTCGACCGCTTCTTCCGGCCCTATCACGACGCGGTCGGCGCCATGATCGCTTCGGTTGCGCAAGCGTTCGGGCAGGCACCTTTCATTTTCTCCGTCCATTCCTTCACGCCGGTCATGCAGGGCAGGCAACGTCCGTGGCATGTCGGGATCCTCTGGGATCGGGACGACCGGGTGGCGCGGCCGCTGATCGACATGCTGGCCGAGGACGAGGGTCTCGTGGTTGGCGACAATGAACCCTATGACGGCGCGCTGCGCGGCGACACCATGTTCAAGCATGCCATCGTCAACGGATATGCCCATGCGCTGATCGAAATCCGCCAGGATCTGATATCGGATCAGAAGGGCGCCATCGCCTGGGCTGAACGCCTGGCGCCGATCGTTGACGCCATCGACCGCCGTCCCGATATACATGCGGTAAAGATGTTCGGCTCGCGCACCGGGCCCTTATGACGGAGGTTTCGATGACCAAACTCAGCGACGAGCAGAAACGCGACTTCGAAGCCGCCGCCTTTCGCCGGCTGGTCGAGCATCTCAGGGAACGCAGCGACGTGCAGAACATCGACCTGATGAACCTCGCCGGCTTCTGCCGCAACTGCCTGTCGAACTGGTATCGCGAGGCGGCAAACGCTGAAGGCGTCGATCTCGACAAGGACCAGTCGCGCGAGATCGTCTACGGCATGCCCTACGCGCAATGGCAGGCGCTTCACCAGACCGAAGCTTCCGAAGCCAAGAAGGCCGAATTCGAGGCAAGGCGGCCCACGGATCATTAGAGCAATCCACGTTCTTCACCGATAATGCTACGCGCCTTCGTCATCCTAGGGCGTAGCAAGGAGCGAAGCGACGCGGCGAAGACCCTAGGATCCATGCCGTGACGGTCGCCAAAAAGCACAGCGGTTCAGAATGATCGCCGCGCCCAGCCGGAGCGAGTTCTGCACCGTAGCATCGCTCAGAAATCGCGGCATGGATCCTCGGGTCTGCGCCGCGTCGCTTCGCTCCTTGCTCCGCCCGTGATGACGAAGAGAGAAGCGTTTTCGCTAATCTCCAACGCGGATAAGTCCGCTACGAACGATACCGGCCTTATTTGCGTCTTTGGTCCAAACACTTCCGGGCAACCGATGCTTGACTGCAAATTGAATCGATCTAATTTCCCGCGCAAAGTCCAATTCTCGACTGGATTCGCCCCATGAATGCGTCAACCGCCATGCAGACTGCCATTCGCGGACGGTGGGCCGTCGCGGCCATTTTTCTGGCCAACGGCTTCCTAACCGGCAGTTGGGCGCCGCAGATCCCGGTGTTCCTGACCCGGCTGGATATCTCGAAGTTCACGCTCGGGCTTTTGATCCTGCTGTTTGGCGCCGGCGCCGTTACGGCCATGACCTGGTGCGGCCACCTGATCTCGAGACATGGTTCGCGCACCGTGCTGCGCTGGTTCGGTCTTTGCGGCAGCCTTGGCTTGCTAATCGTGGCGCTGGCGCCCAACGTGCCGCTGGCGGCGATCGCCATGTTCATCTTCGGCGGCTCGATCGGCGGCATGGATGTCGCCATGAACGCCAATGCCGTGGTGGTAGAGCGAAAATTGTCGCGTGCGATCATGTCGTCCTCGCATGGCTTTTGGAGCCTCGGCGGTTTCGCCGGCGGTGCCCTTGGTGGCTTCGCCATCCAGAACTACGGCCATCTCGCCCATGCCGCGGTGGTGACCGCACTCGCTTTCGCGGTGATCGCGTTGGCGGTCGGCTATCTCATTGCCGAGGGCAACCCGCAGGCGGCCGAGCATCACAAGTTCTCCCTGCCGGCGAACCCGCTGGTCTATCTGGTCGGGCTGATGGCGTTGCTGACGATGGTTTCGGAGGGCGCGGTGCTCGACTGGGCAGCACTTTACCTCAAGCAGGAACTCGGCGCCGACCTTGCCATTGCCGGCCTCGCCTATGCCGCCTTTTCCGGCGTCATGGCTATCATGCGCTTCTTCGGCGACGGCGTGCGGAATCGTTTCGGCGCCGTGACGACCCTACGTGTCTCTGCAGTTGTCGCCGCCGCCGGCATGCTGGTTGCCGGCCTGTCGCCCTCGCCCTGGATCGCTATCGCGGCCTTTGCCCTTTGCGGCTTTGGTATCGCCAACATGGTGCCGATCATCTTTTCGGCCGGCGGCAACCAGGAAGGCATGTCGTCCGGCACGGGCATGAGTGTCGTGACGACCATGGGCTACTCCGGCATCCTCGTGGCGCCATCGGCGATCGGCTTCGTCGCCGAACATTCCAGCTTCGGCCCGATCTTCGTTGCCATGTCGGGTCTACTGATCGTCGTGCTGCTTATGGCAGGCCTCGCTCACCGCGCCGAATTCGCGCCTGCGCCGGCCGAATAGCGTTTCAGTTCCTCATGGAGAAAATCCGCCACGCGGCGGATGCGCACGCTGGTGCGCACGTCGCGATGCATGGCCAGCCAGACCGGCAAAGCGGGTAGCGGCAGGCCGGGCAGCACCTTCTCCACCAGCGGGTCACGCTCGGCCAGCGGCTCCTGGCCGAGGCCAATGCCATTTCCCGCCCGCACCGCTTCCCACAGAACCATCTGGTTGTCGGCCCTGAAGCGGAAACTGTTCCGCGTGACCGGGATGCCGAACTGCGTGAAGCCTCGGATCATCTCGTCGCTGCGGTCGAAGCCGATCAGGGCATGATCGACGAGGTCGCCCGGCTCCAGGGGGCGACCGCGCCTGTCGAGATAGGAAATGGCCGCACAGGCGCAGAGCTTGATATCGCAGACCTTGCGCGCCACCAGTTCGTTCTGCGCCGGCTTGACCATGCGGATGGCGATGTCGGCGTCCCGGCGCAGCAGGTTCTCGACCTGGTTCGAGGCGACGATCTCGACCTCGATGCCGGGCTCCTCGATGCCCAGCCGCCCCATCATCTCCGGCAGCACATAGGCAGCCACCACCTCGCTGGCGGCAATGCGCACCGTGCCTTCGATGGCCTCGACCGAGCCCAGAGCCAGCCGTGAGAAGGCACTTGCCTGCTCGCTCACCGTCTTGCCACGCTCGAACAGCGTGGCCCCGGCTTCCGTCAGCGCATAGCCGCTTCGCCCGCGCCGGAACAGGGTAACGCCGAGCGCCTGTTCCAATTCCGAGATGTGACGGCCAAGCGTCGGCTGGCTTGCCGACAGCTTTCTCGCCGCGGCCGACAGGCTGCCGGTTTCCGCCACCGTGACGAAGCTCTTGATCAGGTTCCAGTCGATATCAACCATTCAAGAATGAATAACAGAACTGCGTTCATGGTCAATTTCAATTCATCCGTGCGGCAATCATATTCGGCCTGCAAACACCGATACCGACCGCAACAAACCAACCAGGAGTAACTAAAATGACCAAGATCGCAATTCTCGGCGCCAATGGTCGGCTCGGCCGCGTCGTCGCCAAGGCATTCATTGATGCCGGCTTCGACGTCCGCGCCGTCACCCGCACCGGCAAGCTGCCGGTCGAACTCAAGGGTGCGACCGCAATTGCCGGCGACGCGCTTGACCGCGAGGCCCTCATCCGCGCCACGCAAGGTGTCGACATCGTCTTCAACGGCCTCAATCCGATCTACACCGACTGGGGCAAGTGCCTGCCGATGGCCGAGAACGTCATGGCCGCCTGCCATGCCAACGGCGCGCTGCATCTCTTCCCCGGCACCGTCTACAACTACGGCTCGCCGATGCCGGCGGTGATCACCGAGGACACGCCCTTCCACCCGACGACGGAAAAAGGCCGCATCCGCAGCGCCATGGAGGCGCTTTTTCGCAGCGAGGCCGACGCCGGCCGCGTGCGCACCATTGTTCTGCGGGCCGGCGACTTCTTCGGTGGCACTGGCAGCGGCTCGTGGTTCGACCTGATCGTCGCCGCCAAGATCGCCAATGGCATCTACACCGCGCCCGGCCCGGCCGATCTGGTGCATGAATGGGCCTATCTGCCTGACTTCGCCGTGGGCTTCGTCGCGCTGGTCAAGAATCTCGACAAGCTCGGCTCCTACGAGGCGCTGAACTTTCCCGGCCACGCGGTCACCGACCTGGAGATCAAGGCGGCGGCCGAGAAGGCTGTTGGCCGCCCGCTCAGGATGACCTCGATGCCTTGGTGGGTGCTGCGCGCCGGCAGCCCGTTCGTGGCGATGTGGCGTGAGATCGTCTCGATGTCCTATCTGCGCTTCGAGCCGCACCGGTTGGCCTCGACGCGGCTGGAAGGCATCATCGGCGGGATCCCGCATACGGCGCTCGACCAGGCTGTCGCCGAGGCTCTGGAGGACATCGGCATCGCGACGGCCGGAACTTTGGCCAAGACGGCCTGAGCTCACCGCCAGGGGCTGCGCGTCAGCTCAGATCCGGCCCATCAGCACAAGTATCAAAACCACCACCAGCACCACGCCAAGAATGCCCGACGGCCCATAACCCCAGGAGCGTGAATGCGGCCATGCCGGCACCGCGCCGATGAGGACAAGGACCAGGATGATAATGACGATGGTGGTGATCGGCATGAGACTTCCCCGCATTTGAACCCATGAGGCTGAGGGACAATGCAAAAGGCCGCCCGGTTGTTCCGGACGGCCTTTGCACTCAAATCGGGAAGTCGTGCCTATTCGGCGGCTTTCGGGAAGGCGATCGCTGGTTCCGAACCGGCATCCGGTTTTGGCGCATCCGACGAGATCTCGCCCTTGCCGCGCCGGAACAGCCGGCTGAACAAGCTGCGCCGGGCGCCGGGCTTGACCTTGGCGCGGGTGAACACCATCAGCATCGAGGGTGTCACCACCAGCGTCAGCACCGTGGCGAAGGACAGGCCGAAGACGATCGCCGAGGACAGCGAAATCCACCATTGCGTCGACGGCGCGTTGATCGTCGTCTCGTGGTGGAAGATTTCCAGGCCAAGGCCAAAGGCGATTGGCAGCACGCCGAGAATGGCCGACACCGCCGTCAGCACCACCGGGCGCGCGCGCTCGCGGCAGGTCTGCAGCACGGCCTCCATCTTGTCCCAGCCCTCTTCGCGCAGCCGGTCATAAGTGTCGATCAGCACGATGTTGTTGTTCACCACCACGCCGGCCAGAGCGATGACGCCGATGCCCGACATGACGATGCCGAACGTCTCGCCCGTTATCAGCAGTCCGAGGAACACGCCGATCGTCGCCATGACCACGCAGGACAGCACCAGCCAGACGCTGGTGAACTTGTTGAACTGCGCCAAGAGCACCAGGAAGATCAGGAAGATCGCGGCGCCGAAGGCCTTGCTGAGGAAGGCGCTGGCTTCGGCGCTGTCCTCGTTCGAGCCGGCCAGCTTCCAGCGTATGCCGCTGCCGAGATCCATGTCGGCGACCGCCTTGGTGACCTCCTGCTGGACAGCCGCGACCTGTTGGCCGGCGGCAACGTTGGCCTGCACCACCACCGTACGCGCGCCATCGATGCGGTTGAGGATACCGACCGTCGGCTCGGGCTTGCGGATGACGAAGTTCGAGATCGGCACCGAGCCTTGCGAGGTCTGCACACGAAGTTCGTCGAGCGTCGACAGTGTGCGCCGGTCTTCGGGCAGGCGCAGTCTGATATCGACGGCATCGTCAGCGCCGGCCGGCCGGTATTCCGAGAGCTTCAGCCCGTTGGTCACCAGCTGGACGACGGTGCCGACAGCGGTCGGACTGATGCCGTATTGCGCCGCCTTGGCGCGGTCGACCTCGAGCGCCCAGTCCACACCGGGCGGCGGCAGGCCATCGGAAATATCGATGACGCCGGGCACCTTGGCCACGCGCGCCGCAACGGCCCGGGCCTTGTCGTCGAGCCCCTTGGGATCGACGGCCGACAGCCTGATCTGGATCGGCTTGCCAGTCGGCGGTCCGGCCTCGGGCACGCGAACCTCGACGTCGACGCCCGGAATGCCGGCCATTACGCCGCGCAGATCGTTCAGGATCTGGTTCGCCGATTTGCGCTCGCGCCAGTCGATGAATTCATACTGGATGACGCCGACCACGTCTTCGGGCACATCCTGGCCGCCGCCCTGCGTCTTGCCGACGCGGGTGTAGACGGATTTGATCCCGGGCCAGCCAAGCATCCGATTTTCCGCGATCTTCGTCGCGGTGTCCATTTCGGCCAGCGAAAGGTTGCCACGGGCGTGCACATAGAGCAGGCCGTAGTCGGGCTCGACGCTCGGGAAGAACTCGACGCCTGCGCCGTATTTCGAATAGCCGACGAAGATGCCGGCCAGCAGGACGACGGTGAGCACCATCACGGTGATGGGGAAGCGCACCGCTTGCTTGACGACGGCCATGTACCAGCCGTCGCGATTGTCATCCTCGTGATGCTGCGGCGCCTTGGCGAAGATCGCGCCCAGCGTCGGCGCGAAGACCAGCGCGTAGAGCATCGACGCCGACAGCGTGACGATCAGCGTGATCGGCATGTACTTCATGAAATCGCCGATGATGCCGGGCCAGAACAGGAGCGGCGAGAAGGCGGCAATGCGCGTCATCGTCGCCGCGATGACCGGACCGGCCATGCGCTTGGCGGCCAGCGCGAATGCATCCTGCTTCGGCATGCCCTCGCTCATGCGCCGTTCGGCGAATTCGGTGACGATGATGGCATCGTCGACCAGCATGCCGACGGCCAGAATGAGGCTGAACAGCACGATCATGTTGATCGTGTAACCCATCATCGCCAGCAACAGGATGCCGATCAGGAAGGACGACGGGATGGCCAGGCCGATGAGCAGCGAGGCACGGCCGGACAGCGCATAGAGGATGACGATGAACACCAGGATCACCGCGATCATCACATGGTTCTGCAGGTCGCCAAGCAACTGGTTGACGAAGACCGACTTGTCCTGCGTGTAGGTGACGTGCATGCCCTCGGGCATCGTCTTGACGAAGCCGTCGGACACCTCCCTCACCTTGGTGAGCGTGTCGATCAGATTGGCGCCGATGCGCTTCTTGACTTCGATGGCGATGGCCGGCTTGCCGTTGAGGCGGGTGATCGTCTCTGCATCGGCGAAGGTCGAGCGGATCGTCGCGATATCCTTGGCCTGCACCACGGCATTGGGACCGGCGACCACCGGCAAGGCCGCAACATCCTCGGGCGTCTCGATCAGCGATGGCACCTTGACCGCGTATTTGCCTTCGGAGCCTTCGATGTTGCCGGCGGCGACCAGGCTGTTGGAAGCGCCGACGGCGCCGATCAGCTGGTCGAGCTGCAAGCCATAGGAAGACAGTTTCATCGGTTCGATGACGACTTCGACGAGATCGTCGCGCGAGCCCTGCAGCGAGCCTTCGAGAACGCCGGGCACTTCCTCGATACGGTCGCGCAATTCGCGCGCCGCGGCGGTCAGGACGCGTTCGGGCAAATCGCCCGACAGTGTCACGACGAGCACCGGAAATTCGGAAATGTTGACCTCGGTAACGACGGGCTCCTCAGCCGCCTGCGGCAGGTCGGCCTTGCCGTCCTGCACCTTGGAGCGCGTATCCTGCAGCGCCGTCGCAAGATTGGTCTGCGGCTGGAACTCGACCAGCACGTAGCCGCCGCCCTGGAAGGCGGCTGAGCGCATCTCCTTGAGCCCCTTCAGGCTTTTCAGCTTGCTTTCCATCGGCCGCAGCAGAAGGCGCTCGGAATCTTCAGGCGAAATGCCTTGATAGATCAGGCTGACATACATCATCGGAATCGGAACGTCGGGTTCCGCTTCCTTCGGCGTCGACTGATAGGCGACCCAGCCTGCAATCAGCAGGAAGACCAGGACCGAAATGGTCAGGCGGGCATTGTTGATTGCGAGTCTGACGATATCCATGACATCTGCCTGCTGTTGCTTCGGGAGTGGCGAACGGACAACGTCGCCGGGCAAGGCCCGGCGCCGGCGCTCCTTACGCTACTGCGTCCCGGCGGTGGCTTCGCCGATCAATTTGTTGATGGTCGCCTGGTCGGCCTCGACCGGCTTGACCTCGTCGCCTTCCTTCACCAATTCCTGGCCGGCGACGATGATGCGCGCATCGGCCGGGATACCGCCGAGCACGAGACCGGTCGGCGTGTCGTCAACCAGGTCGATCGGGAAGAACGCCACCTTGTTGTCCTTGCCGACGGCGCGGATGCCCAGATCGCCCTTGTCGCCGAGCGTCACCACCGAACGCGGCAAAAGCACCGCGTCGGTGGGCAGCGCGCTGAGCTGGATTTCCGCCGTCATGCCGGCCGGCACGGAGCCGTCGGCATTGGGGATCGCCACCTCGACGCGGAAGGTGCGGGTCGCCGACGACGCATCACGGCTGATGTAGCGCACGGTGCCTTCGACGGTCTGGCCGCTGACCAGCCGCACATTGGCCTTGTCGCCGAGCTTGAGATAGCCCAGGTCGCGCTCGCTGATCTCGCCACGGGCGATCACCGGATCGAGCTTGAGGATGGTCGCCACCTCGCCGCCCTGCATGACGGAACTGCCAAGTTCCACCGGCACCCGGTCGATGACGCCGTCGAACGGCGCCTTGACTTCGTTACGGTCCAGTTCGGCCTGCGCGGTATCCAGCTGCGATTGTGCCTGGGTCAGATTGGAGCGGGCGGTGTCGAGCTGCAGCTTGGGCAGATTGCCGGTCTTGGCGAGCCGCTCCGCCGCATCGAGCTCGGCCTTACGCTGAACAACGAGCTGCTTGGCGTTGTCGACCATCGAGATCTTTTCTTCGGCGGCCAGCATCAGCACCAGGTCGCCGGTCTTGACGTGATCGCCTTGCTTGACCGGCAGCTTGTCGATGACGCCGGCGACGCGGGTTGCCAGCACCGCGCGCTTGTCGGCCTCGGTCAGCCCGGAAACGCGGATGGCGCGCGCATAGGTCTTGCGCGGCGGCGTCACCACCGCGACGGTGCGCAACGGCGCCTTCGGCTCGGCTTCAGCCTTCGGCTTGCCAGCGTCCTGCGCCTTGGCGGCGTCCTGCGGCTTGGCGGGCTCGCCTGCCTTCTGGTTGTCGATGGCGGCGCTGCCCACCGACGAGAACTCGCCTGTCGCCATCCAGGCCGCGAAACCAATAAGCACAACAATGGCTGCAAGCTTGTGAAACCTGATTCTCGGCATCGTCGTTTTTTCCACTGCGGGTTCGGCCAGCACCGCGCCCTCATGACGCGGGCGCGTCGCCGATATGGGTGCGCGCCTGACCGTGTTCAAATTGCCGTGATCGGCGAGCGCGCTTCTACATCAAAGTTGCACCGCAATATAGTCGGAAAGTTGCAACGGCATTGCGGAACCGGACAGAGTGTGGCAGCCGCGGAACGGTCCGTGACGTCCTGGCCAGCCCCTGAGGAGCGCCTGCTGCCGGCTCACGATCTGCCCTCACGACCAGCCCGGACGACCGGCTTGGCATTGCCGGCGGGCAGCGTGGCGTTCTCGAAAAATACAGCTGCCGTCGCGCGCCGGATTGTGATCCGGACACTGGTTTTCATCGATGAACAAATCATTTCGCCCCATGAAAGACACCAATTCCCGACGTCGGAAAGCCTAAGCAACGCGTTGGAATTACTGATGAAACAGCCGAGAATTTATTCCAGCCGACATTGCAAAGACCAGTCCGTCGGCATCTAAGGCGTCGCAAGAAACGCCTGCGTGTCCAGCACCGGAGGGCGCCGGACCTGCCTTTCATGACGCATCCCCGAACGCCCTGTGGGCGCAGCAACGCCGGTCATTGTCCATGCGACGCGCAACGATGATGACGACCATTCCGCTCGCCAGTTTCCCGCTACATCGTGCGACAGCGCATGGCATTGCCGGAAGGTCGGTGGCAGCAGGCGTCAGCATGATGATGCGCTATTCACACGCACTGGTTGTCGGTCTGCCCGACATTCATGGATGCCGAAATCCCTCGCTAATGCAGATCGGCCACCGCTCTTCGAGCTCAGGCTCGACGGCGCTCCGCCTCCGGGTTCTTGCGCGCCGCCAGGAATTCCTTCACCCGCCGGCCGGGTGCGGGACCGCGCACGGGCTTGAAACCGTCATCGAGTTCGCCGGAAAGATCGAGCGTCGCCCGTTTGCCGACGGCGTCGTAATTCTCCTCCAGCCAGTCGCTGGCGGCGGTGCGGCCGAGATCGCGCAGATAGGTCAGGAATGCCCATTCGGCATTGACCTTCGATGACGCCGACAGGTCCTTGAACGCCTCGTCGGCATCGATGCGATGCATGCGGATGTCGCGGTATTCGCCATGCGGCAGGCGGCCGGCGGCGATCAGTTCCTTGACGAAGGCGATCGAGCGGAATTCGCGCAGCAGCCCGGCGTTGAAGGTGATCTCGTCGATGCGGTTCTGGATCTCGTTGGCGCTCCTGGGCGTTCCCTCCCGCACCACCGGATTGATCTGCACCAGGAGCACATCCTCGGTCGCCGCCGTCTTGAAGAACGGATAGAGCGCCGGGTTGCCGCCATAGCCGCCATCCCAGTAGGGCACGCCCTTGATCTCGACGGCGCGGAACAGTTGCGGCAGGCAGGCCGACGCCATCACCGTGTCGAGATCGATCTCGCCATCGGAGAACACCCGCAGCTGTCCGGTCTCGACGTTGGTGGCGGAGATGAACAGTTCCATCGACTTGCAGGCATGGACATTCTTGAAATCGATCTCCTGCTGAACCACGTCGCGCAGCGGATTGAGGCCAAGCGGGTTGGCGACATAGGGCGAGAACACCCGCGACATGGTGTCGAAGAAGACATAGCCCGGCGAGTTCTCGATCGACCAATTGCCCCAAGCGACGTCCCATGGCATGCGCTGCACCGGACTGAACCGGCCCTTTGCCGCCACCGCATGCCAGAAATCATCGAGCTTTTGTCGCGCGCCGTCGACCCCGCCGCGAACAAATCCATCTGCCAGTGCCACCGCGTTCATGGCCCCGGCGCTGGTGCCGGACACCGCCGAAATCTCCAGCCGTCCGTCCTCCAGCAGCTGGTCGAGCACGCCCCAGGAAAACGCGCCGTGCGAGCCGCCTCCCTGAAGGGCGATGTTGATCTTCTTCTTTTCCTCCGCCTTGCCGTTCTTCGTCATGGCGTTCCTGTCACCTCGGTGCCCGACCCATCCGATCCGGGAATCGGAGCGGCAGGGTCACGGCAGGCCTATGTTGCAGTGCAGCATATAAGGGCGGACCAAGGCAAGAACACGAACACGGTCGCGTGATCACATGAAATTTCGGTCGTGCGCAGAAGCTTCTCCGCTGCAAAGCGAAGAAGAGGCGTCTTTTGAAACAGACAGGAGGCTTAGGCGACGAGGTTCGGCACCGGCCCTACATAGCGCGATTGCGGCCTGATCAGCCGGCCGGTCGTTTGCTGCTCACGCGCATGGGCGATCCAGCCGGCGACGCGCCCAGCGGCGAAGACATTGCTGAAGGCTTTTGGCGGAAAGCCCGCGGCCTCCAGCACGAGCGCCGTGTAGAACTCGACATTGGTCTGCAGCGAGCGTTGCGGCTTGGCGACCCGTAGCACATCGAGTGCCGTCTGCTCGACCTTTTCGGCGAAGGCCAGCCGGCGGCCGGCCTCGCCCTCGCCGCCGATCTGCCGCACGACGCCCTTCAGCACGTCGGCGCGCGGATCGCGCACGCGGTAGATGCGATGGCCGAAACCCATGATGCGTTCGCCACGCGCGATCTCGTCGCGCAGCCAGCCGGCCGCGTCGCCATGCGCCTGAATGGCATCGAGCATCTCGATCACCGGGCCGGGCGCGCCGCCATGCAGCGGTCCCTTGAGCGCGCCGAGGCCGGCCAGCACCGATGAGGTCAGCCCAGCCAGTGTCGAGGCGACGACGCGGGTGGCGAAGGTGGAGGCATTGAGGCCGTGGTCGCAGACCGTCACCAGATAGGTATCCAGCGCCTTTGCCAATGCCGTTGGCGGGGCGGAACCCCTGAGCATCCTCAACATGTCGGCGGCATGCTCGGCCTTGCCGTCCGGCGCAACCGGCTGCTCGCTGCGCTGCAGGCGCAACAGGGCTGGCGTCAGCACCGTGGGCGCCGCGATCAGCCGCAAGGCATCCTTCAGTGTCTCGCCGTCCGGCAGCAGCGTCATGCCGGCGCGCATGGCGCTGTAGACGTCGAGCGGCGCCAGCGACACCAGCGAAGGCTGGAGCCGATCGAACACCTCGACGCGTGCCTCGCCCAGGCTCGCCGCCAGTTCGGCATCGCCGGGCAGGTCGTCGAAGAAGCCGTCCAGCAGCAAGCGGACGACCTGCGGATAGGTCCATCGTCCCGCCAATTCCGGCAAGGAATGGCCACGGATCGTCAGGCGGCCGCCCAGGCCATCCACGTCCGACAGGATTGTTTCGGCCGCCACCACGTCATCGAGCCCATTCGCCATAGCTGTCTCCTTGAAGCTTTTGCGCATGGGAGATAAGGGTGGGCGACCCAAGCATCAATCTTGATCAACAGAATCAATATCAAGGCTCGACATGTCCGAATGGTTGTCACGGGAAGAGGCGCTGGAACGGCTCAAGGTGCGGCCGCAGACGCTCTACGCCTATGTCAGCCGCGGGCGCATCGGCATGCGGCCCGACCGTGCCGATCCGCGCCGCAGCCAGTACCGCGCCGACGATGTGGCGGCGCTGGCGACGCGAAGGGCGCGCGGACGCAGCCCCTCGGCCATCGCCGAAAGCGCCATCGCCTGGGGCGAGCCGTCGATCGCAACGTCGATCTCGACCGTTTGGCACGGCAGGCTCGTCTATCGGGGCCGGGACGCCGTTGCGCTCTGCGAACATGCCACGCTGGAGGAAACCGCCGCCCTGCTTTGGGCCCGGCCAGAACCGGTGAGTTTCGAAGCGCAGGCGTCGGATGCCTCCAGCCAGCTTGGCAGGGCATCGGCCTTCGCGCACCTTGCCGCGCTTGCCGGCCAGGGGCGGCCCTCGCTTGGACGCAGCGCCGCCTCGCTCTGCGCCGATGCCGCGCGCGCGATCAGCGTGCTGGCCAGCGCCATCGGCGCCTCGCCGGGATCCGACCCGGTGCATCGGCGATTGGCCCGGGGCTGGTCGNATCGACGATTGCCGCGAGGCGCGCATCGGCGCTTGCCTGCTGGCGGGCCTGGCAACGCTTTCCGGCCCCCGGCACGGTGGCGCCAGCGAAGCGGTGATGCAACTTGCCGACGATGCGGCACGGCACGGCGCCGATGCCACGATCCGGCGCTGGCTCGGCCACGACCGGCCGCTGCCGGGCTTCGGCCATCAGCTTTATCCCGAGGGCGATCCTCGCGCCACGGCACTCTTGGCGGCCATCGACGACACCGACGAGACCTTGCGATCGCTGGAAACCGCCGCCATGGCCGCGACCGGCGCTTCAGCGAATATCGATTTCGCCTTGGCCGTGCTGACGCGCAGTCTTGGTTTGCCCCGCGATGCGCCATTCCATTTGTTCGCACTCGGACGCAGCGTCGGCTGGGCCGCGCATGTGGTCGAACAGATCGTGAGCGGCAGCATCATCAGGCCGCGCGGTCGCTATGAGGGATTGCTGCCGTAGATTGCGTGAATGATAGCGCTCACGACATCGTGTCGAGCTTGCGCTGCATGGCAGCGATCTGGTCCTTCAGCTGCTGCAGGTCGTCGGGTTTCTCCGGCGCTTCCTTCCTGGCCGGCTCGGCGGGAGCCGCGGCAGGCGCCGAGCCTGCAGGTGGGAACGGCGTGAACAGCCGCATCGCGTTCTGGAACATTTCCATGTTGCGACGCGTCTGTTCTTCCAGCGCCTTGATCGGGGTCGCCATCTTCATCACGTCGAGCGGCGACTTGCCGATGGCGCCTTTCATCTGCTCGCGGAAGCGCTCCTGCTCCTTGGAAAAGGCGATCATCGACTGTTCGAGGAAGCTCGGCACGATCATCTGCATCTGGTCGCCATAAAAGGCGATCAGCTGGCGCAGGAAAGGGATCGGCAGCATGTTCTGCCCGTCCTTGTTCTCCAGTTCGAAGATGATCTGGGTCAGCACCGGATGGGTGATGTCATCGCCGGTCTTGGCGTCCTGGACGGTGAACTCCTCGCCCTTCTTGACCATCTCGGCCAGATCCTCGAGCGTCACATAGGTGCTCGTCCCCGTATTGTAGAGGCGGCGATTGGCGTATTTCTTGATAACAATCGGATCGTCTTTAGCGGCCATCTGCATCCTCCCCGGACACCGGCGCGCCTGAGTAAGCGGCCGGTAACGATTGCGCCCTTTTTAAGGATATGCGCAAAAGCCTCATAATTCCAAGCAGTTTGTGCAGTGCGGGATCATATATTGCTGCATAGCAGGCAAAATATGTTGCGCAGCAGCGCCCGCCCTGCCGTCACGCCGATGCGCGGTCTGCTTGCGGCGCATGGGCGCCATGCCCATTTCCGGTTTGACTTGGGATTGGGAAAGGGCAAGAAAAGTCCTCAACGGCAGAACAAACTCATGAAGTCTGGAGAAGAAAATGTCCGCTTCCATCGTCATTGCCAGCGCCACGCGTACCGCGGTCGGCTCCTTCAACGGCGCCTTTGCCGCCACTCCGGCGCATGAGCTCGGCGCTGTTGTCGTCAGGGAATTGCTGGCCCGCGCCGGTGTCGAAGCGGCCGAGGTCGACGAGGTCATCCTCGGTCAGGTGCTGACCGCGGCTCAGGGCCAGAACCCGGCCCGGCAGGCTTCGATCATGGCTGGCCTGCCGAAGGAAACCACAGCCTGGAGCCTCAACCAGGTTTGCGGCTCGGGCCTGCGCGCCATCGCGCTCGGCATGCAGCAGATCGCCACCGGCGACGCCAAGGTGATCGTTGCCGGCGGCCAGGAATCGATGTCGATGTCGCCGCACGCCCAGCACCTGCGCGCCGGCGTCAAGATGGGCGACTACAAGATGATCGACACCATGATCAAGGACGGGCTGTGGGATGCCTTCAACGGCTATCACATGGGCAACACCGCCGAGAACGTCGCCCGCCAGTTCCAGATCACGCGTGAAGACCAGGACCATTTCGCACTCGCCTCGCAGAACAAGGCCGAAGCCGCCCAGAAGGCCGGCAAGTTCAAGGACGAGATCGTCGCTTTCACCATCAAGGGCAAGAAGGGCGACACCATTGTCGACCAGGACGAGTATATCCGCCACGGCGCGACGCTCGATGCCATGACCAAGCTGAGGCCGGCCTTCGACAAGGACGGCACGGTGACCGCCGCCAACGCGTCCGGCATCAATGACGGAGCTGCCGGCGCGCTGCTGATGAGCGAGGCGGAAGCCGCCAGGCGCGGCATCACTCCGCTGGCGCGCATCGCATCCTGGGCAACGGCCGGCGTCGATCCGGCGATCATGGGCACTGGACCCATTCCCGCCTCGCGCAAGGCCTTGGAAAAGGCCGGCTGGTCGGTCGGCGATCTCGACCTCGTCGAGGCCAACGAGGCGTTTGCCGCGCAGGCCTGCGCCGTGAACAAGGACATGGGCTGGGATCCTTCGATCGTCAACGTCAATGGTGGCGCCATCGCCATCGGCCACCCGATCGGTGCATCCGGCGCCCGCGTCTTCAACACGCTGGTCTTCGAGATGCGCCGCCGTGGCGCCAAGAAGGGCCTGGCCACCCTGTGCATCGGCGGCGGCATGGGCGTCGCCATGTGCGTGGAAGCGCTCTAACAAAGAGAAGTGACTAGCGAATAGGGAGCAGCCAATAGGGAAGAATGGCGTCAGCGCGACGGGACATTTGATCCCTACTCGCTATTCGCTACTCCCTATTCGCTCTCCCGACCAAAGGGAGGGAGCGCATGACCAAGGTTGCAATCGTCACGGGTGGATCGCGCGGCATCGGCGCCGCGATTTCGATCGCATTGAAAAACGCCGGCTATTCGGTTGCCGCGAACTACGCCGGCAACGACGAGGCGGCGGCGAAGTTCAAGGCCGAGACCGGCATTCCGGTCTACAAATGGTCGGTCGCCGACTATGATGCCTGTGCCGTCGGCATCAGACAGGTCGAGGCCGATCTCGGCCCGGTCTCGGTGCTGGTCAACAATGCCGGCATCACCCGCGACGCCATGTTCCACAAATTGACGCGCGAGCAGTGGAAAGAGGTCATCGACACCAATCTATCCGGTGTTTTCAACATGACGCACCCGCTGTGGAGCGGCATGCGCGACCGCAAATTCGGCCGCGTCATCACCATCTCCTCGATCAATGGCCAGAAGGGCCAGGCCGGCCAGGTCAACTATTCGGCAGCCAAGGCCGGCGACATCGGTTTCAGCAAGGCCCTCGCTCAGGAGGGGGCTCGTGCGGGTATCACCGTCAACGTCATCTGCCCCGGCTACATCGCCACCGAGATGGTCAAGGCGATCGACGAGAAGGTGCTCAACGAGCGCATCATCCCGCAGATCCCCGTCGGCCGCCTCGGCGAACCGGATGAGATCGCGCGCTGTGTCGTCTTCCTGGCTTCGCCGGATGCCGGCTTCATCACCGGTTCGACCCTCACCGCGAATGGCGGTCAGTATTTCACCTGAGGCGGTGGCTTCGGCGGGACAAGCTGCGACTGCGAGAAATCGGGCGGACCGGGAACCGGTCCGTTTTTCGTTGATATCCTGGTCGCAGCAAAATGCCTCGTTCCAGCGCGATGATCCAATCCGGCACGCAAAGGTTAATGGCGGCAGCGGCATCTGTGCAAAACCCGTCGCCAGGCCTGTGGATTCTCGGTGGATAAGCTGTTCACAACACAAGATATTGGGAGAACAAAAGGGGAAAGTATCGTCGGCGCTGTTTTGTCGCCGATTCGTTCCGGCTTTGAGCGGAAGTTAACATTAACGGCCCGAAATCATCGGCAATGCTTTAACGATCAATTCAGAAAGATTAACAATCTCATAACCTTGGGTGGGGCGGATCGAGCCGCTCTCCTCATTTGCCGGCAAAGATTAACGACGGAGGCCACCTAGCATAAAACGGGCCAGTTCAACGATTCAGCATGTGGTGAGACTCATCGTCACAAAATCCATATGTAGCCGTGAACAAAAGCTGAATCTGACGGAGTCAGCGATTCGTCGCTGATTCGTTCCAGACTCGTTCCAACTCTTAATCCGCAACCGATCGGGAGCTTGACAAAGGCGCCTTCGAGCCGACGGCGGAACATTCCGCTTTCGCTTCGCGCCCGAAATCCCTATGTGTCGCCTGTCATACGCGCCGTCCAGGGCACGCTCCCGACAATGAGAGGCCAGAAAGCCCTATTTCCGAGCCGATGAACATCCAGCCGAAACACACCGAGCCGCTGATCCTGTCGGGCCGCGACGTGACCGCCGTGCTTGGGCCGACCAACACCGGCAAGACCCATCTCGCCATCGAGCGCATGGTGGCGCATGAGACCGGCATCATCGGCCTGCCGCTTCGGCTGCTGGCGCGTGAGGTCTACACCCGCGTCTGCGAAAAGGTCGGAGCCCACAAGGTGGCGCTGATCACCGGCGAGGAGAAGATCCAGCCGAAAGGCGCTAAATATTCGGTCTGCACCGTCGAGGCCATGCCGCGCGAGACCGATGCCGCCTTTGTCGCCATAGATGAGGTGCAACTGGCCGGCGATCTCGAGCGCGGCCACATCTTCACCGATCGTATCCTGCATCTGCGCGGCCGCCAGGAGACGTTGCTGCTTGGCGCGGCCACCATGCATGGCATCCTGCAGCGGCTGCTGAAGGGCGTCTCGGTGGTGACGCGGCCGCGGCTGTCGCATCTCGCCTATGCCGGCTCCAAGAAGCTGACCCGGCTGCCGCGTCGCACCGCGATCGTCGCCTTCTCCGCCGATGAGGTCTATGCCATCGCCGAGTTGATCCGCCGCCAGCAAGGTGGCGCCGCCGTCGTGCTCGGCGCGCTTTCGCCGCGCACCCGCAACGCACAGGTGGCGCTGTTCCAGTCCGGCGATGTCGACTATCTCGTCGCCACCGATGCCATCGGCATGGGTCTCAACCTCGATCTCGACCATGTCGCCTTTGCCCAGAACCGAAAGTTCGACGGCTACCAGTACCGCAATTTGACGGCGGCCGAGCTTGGCCAGATCGCCGGCCGCGCCGGCCGGCATCTGCGCGACGGCACCTTTGGCGTCACCGGCCAGGTCGATCCGCTCGACGAAGAGCTGGTCAAGAAGATCGAGGGCCATGAATTCGATCCAGTGAAGGTGCTGCAGTGGCGCACCGCACGTTTCGACTTCGCCAGCCTCGACGCGCTGAAGCACTCGATCGAGACCAACGCCCCGGTCGAGGGTTTGACGCGCGCGCTGCCGGCGGTCGACGCACAGGCGCTCGAATATCTGTCGCGCGACGGGGACATCCGCGCGCTGGCCACCGATGCCAGGCGCGTGGCGCTGCTGTGGGAGGCCTGCGCGCTCCCCGACTACCGCAAGATCGCCCCGGCCCAGCATGCCGACCTCATCGCCTCGATCTACATGGACCTCGCCCGGCATGGCCATGTCGACGAGAATTACATGGCAGAGCAGGTACGCCGCGCCGACACCACCGAGGGCGACATCGACACGCTGTCGCACCGCATTGCCCAGATCCGCACCTGGACATTCGTGTCGAACCGGCCCGGCTGGCTGGCCGATCAGGCACACTGGCAGGAAAAGACGCGCGAAATCGAAGACAGATTGTCGGATGCGCTGCATGAGCGGTTGACGAAACGCTTCGTAGACCGCAGGACTTCCGTCCTCATGCGGCGCCTTAGAGAAAATACCATGCCTGAAGCCGAAATCAGTCCTACCGGAACCGTCCTTGTCGAAGGCCATCATGTCGGCGAGTTGCAAGGGTTCCGCTTCACCGCCGACCAGACAGCCGGTGGCGAAGACGCCAAAGCCGTGCGCACGGCCGCGCAAAAGGCGCTGGCCGCCGAATTCGAGGCGCGCGCCGAACGCTTCGGCGCCTGCGCCAACGGCGACCTTGCGCTTGGTTCGGACGGCACGCTGCGCTGGATCGGCGCACCGATCGGCACGCTGGTTTCAGGCGAGGACGCGCTGAAGCCGCGCCTGGTGCTGCTGGCCGACGAACAGTTGACCGGCCCGGCGCGCGACAAGGTCGCCGCGCGTGCCGAACGGTTCGTCAGTTTCCAGATCGAAACGCTGCTGAAGCCACTGGTCGATCTGAAGAATGCCGACCAGATTTCCGGCATCGGCCGTGGCATCGCCTTCCAGCTCGTCGAGAATTTCGGCCTCATCAACCGTCGCGACATCGCCGAGGAGATGAAGTCGCTCGACCAGGAAGGCCGAGCGGCATTGCGCCGGCTTGGCGTGCGCTTCGGCGCCTATCATGTCTTCGTGCCGGCGCTGATCAAGCCGGCACCGGCCGGACTGGTGACCTTGCTGTGGGCGCTGAAGAACGACGGCAAGGACAAGCCCGGCTTTGGCGACGTGGTCCACGCGCTGGCATCGGGCCGCACCTCGGTGGTCATCGATCCGGCCTTCGACAAGGCCTTCTACAAGCTTGCCGGCTACCGCAATCTTGGCCGACGCGCCGTGCGCATCGATATTCTGGAGCGGCTGGCGGACCTGATCCGTCCGGCGACCAACTGGAAGCCCGGCCTTGGCCAGCGGCCGGACGGCGCCTATGACGGCCAATCCTTCATGGTGACGCCGCCGATGATGTCGATCCTCGGCGCGACCGCCGACGACATGGAAGAGATCCTGAAGGGCCTCGGCTACCGCGCCGAGCCCAAGCCGGCGGCCGAGGTCAAGGCACGGCTGGAGGCGCAGGACAATGCCGCGCGCGAAGCGGCAGCCGCCAAGCTCGCGGCGGAAGAGGCCGCACGCGCCGAACAGGCCAAGGCAGCCGAAGCCGCCGCAACAAATGCAGCCGCCGAAGCCGCGGTCGAAGATTCTAAGCCGGCGGCGGTCGAAGCTCCGGCCGAAGCCATTGCGCAAACAGCCGCAGAACCTGTCGCGGAAACGGCTGTTGAAACTACAATCGAAACCTCAGCCATTGCGGAAACAGCGTCAGAGCTTGTCACGGAAGAGCAAGTCGCAACTCCCGCAGAAATCGTGGAAGAAGCTCCGGCTGTTGCAGAAGTTGTCGCCAACGTCACTGCCACAGAAGGCGCCGACGCCCCCACCTCCCCCTCGATGGGGGAGGTCGCGGCGCGAAGCGACGCGGGTGGGGGTGATGGCGCAGACGATGCACGTCGTGCTGATGAAGCCAGTGAGGCAGGCGGTGCTGACGGTACTGGCGCTCCCCCCACCCCGGCGCTGCGCGCCGACCCTCCCCACGAGGGGGAGGGTGAAGTGACTGAAGCGGTCGCCAGCGAACCCGAAGCTGAGGCACCCAAGCCGATCCTGTTGTGGCGTCAGGGCCGTTTCGACCAGCGCCCCCGTCACCAGGAGGGCCGCAACAATCGCCAGCGCAACGGCCAGGCGCGCGGCCGAGGCAATGCACCGGCCGATGCCGTCGGCGCCCAGCCGGCGGGCACGCCAGGCGAGCGCCCAGCCCACGAAG